>JAMOBH010000194.1:0-10785 GCA_039908085.1 Magnetococcus sp. YQC-5 | reverse complement strand
TTGGTGTGACATTGTCTTTCCTATTGGTTTTTTTGAATTAATGATCAATGAAACTTAAAAATTACTTAATTACATGCTATACTATCTCGTTAATTGGGTCAAGCTATAAACTAACCATCTCAAGATAGTCAGAGTTTAAAGACCTGGAAGTACGAAAGGAAAAGTCAAAGGCAAAACCCTGGGGGATGAATCCCCCAGACCCCCTCTTTTTTTTTAATATTTTTTAAAAGACCTTGAGACACGAAAGGAATAAGTCAAAGGCAAAACCCTGGGGGATGAATCCCCCAGACCCCCTCTTTTTTTTTAATATTACAACAGATTCTGCACCTGACTGGGGGAGTGATTGGCCTGAACCTGAATGGCCCTGTTCGGCTGGTTGCGAATGGCCGTACTGATTTCTGTGGTGACCAGTTGCGCAAGATCGGCAGTCTGAATACGTCCAGAGTTTTCAGTCAAATTTTGCGTGAAAGTCATGAGGGCATGCGCCAAATCCGAACCTTTCGTCCGGGCGGTAACAAGTTGCGCCTGGATCTGATCCACCAGTTGGATGTCGTTGTGCAGTGATTTCACGGCATCTTGCGCCCCGGTACGGGTCTCGATGTTGATCGCCGTGAAAGCCGAAGTCAAATCCGGCATCGGGATGGAGAGAGCATGCGAGCCATTGGCTCCGGTCTGAAATGTGATGGGGATGCCAGAAGTCAACAACGGAATGCCATTATATTGGGTGTTGGCCAACGTACTGGCGATTTGTTGTTGCAGTTGATTGGCCTCACGTTGCAGATTCTGCCGATCCCCCACAGAGAGGGTATCTTGCAGACCTTGGACCGATAATTCCTGCATGCGTTGCAGGTTGGATTGAATCTCATGCAACCCTGATTCGGCAACATGCGAGGCAGCTATGCCATCATTGACGTTCATCAAAGAAATATTAAAACCCTGGACCTGAGCCGACAACCTATCAGTGATCGTCAACTGGGCCGCATGGTTACTGGCTTGATCGTTTTTCAGTCCGCCAGAAACGTTGCGTTGGGCGTCGATCAGAGGTTGCGCAAGCGACGGGATGGTGCCCTGGGTGTTCCCGATACCAACACTGGTAAGCGTCATGATCCCTTCCTCCGTGATACTTAAGTCTTAAAGATGGACGTGACACATTCAAGGCCACTGTTTTGACTTGTTATCTATTTTAGCGTGGCTTGACTTGACACGCTACAAAAATCTCAAAGCTTTTTCATGACCCGGATACCCAACGCTCAATGGCTTGCTGGAGGGTCTTGATCCTGACTGGTTTGGCCAGATAATCATCCATGCCAGCCGCCAAACACAATTCCCGATCCCCTTTCATGGCGTGGGCGGTCAAGGCCACGACGGGAGTGCGCGGCGCGATGACCGATTCCATGGCTCGAAAACGCCTGCAGGCCGTCAAACCATCCATGACCGGCATCTGACAATCCATGAATACCAAATCATAACGTTTGTCCGCCAACAAAACCAATGCCTCCTGGCCATTGCCGACCAGATCCGAAGAGACTCCAAGATATTTCAACATGCTGCAAATGATCTCCTGGTTGATCGCGTCATCCTCGACCACCAAAACGTGCAACTGTCTGGGGAGTTCCTCAGTCTGGACTGTTGGCTCAAGGATCTGATCCAGATCTGGTTGGTCAGTAAACTGTACCTGCCGAAAAGGCACGTCCACCTGAAAAAGAGACCCGCGCCCCAAAGTGCTGCTCACCTGAATCTCTCCGCCCATGAGAGACACCAGCCGTTGAGAAATGGCCAATCCCAGGCCAGTCCCACCAAATTGGCGCGTGAAAGATTCATCAGCCTGGGTGAAGGGTTTGAACAAATGTTCCAGATGATTCGGATCCAGGCCAATGCCACTATCCTGAATCTTCCATCGCAACCGAATCCTGTCGGAATTGGGTTCCATCACAGAAGAAACATGAAGGCTCACCTCGCCCTGGATGGTGAACTTGATGGCATTGCCAAGCAGATTCAACAGGATCTGACGCAAACGCAGGGCATCTCCCAAAAGACGCACGGGCAGATTCGAATCCTGACGGCAGAAAAAATCAATCTTTTTTTTACGGGCTTCGACAGAGCAATAATCGCAGATTTCAGCCAGCAGGATACCCGGTTCAAACGGAGCCTCCAACAGGGTGAGTTCACCTGCTTCAATTTTGGAAAAATCGAGTATGTCATCAATGATCCGCAATAAAACTTGACCGGAATTCTGGATCACCTTGGCCTGTTGTCGCACTTTTTGCAAATCTTCCGCTGTTTCCATGAGTTCCGCCATGCCCAGCATGGCCGTCAACGGAGTCCGTATCTCATGACTCATGTTGGCAAGAAACAGACTCTTGGCTTGATTGGCACTCTCTGCCAAGGCTTTGGCTTGCACCAGATGGCGCGCTTGCTCCCGCAGACGATCATCCCTGGAAGCTGCTGAAGTCACGTCCAGAATCTGGATGAAACAATGACGACCCAATGCATCCGGATCAACAGGTTTGACCAACACCATCTGGCTCATCACCTGCCTGGCACCCCCCACGGACAATGGGAGTAGCGCGGAATTGAGCCGTGGAGACAGTACACTGGAGAGTCCACGTCGTACCGCATTGGTCACAGCGCGTTGCAAGCGGGAATCGACCAGCATTGGAAAAATATCAGACAACAAACGACCCAGTGCCTCTTCCCCTGATATGCCTGAGGCCTTTTCCAACCAACGGTTCCAAAACACGACCCGTTGTTCTGCATCCAGGATCACCAGACCATGCGCAGCTTCATCCAGCACGGTTTGTGACAAGGAAGGATCCAGGAGTCTCTTGAACGTTTTATGCATGACGATTTTCTTTCGATATCAAGGCAATGGGATCCCATACAAACATACGGACTCCGACAGAAAACAAACCGGGTGGCACCAGGCCGCCCCCATGACTTGTCATGGCTTCATAAATAAAATTAATAACGACTGAGAACGCCAACCAGTTCTGTTTTCAATTGAGATAGTGTCCAGGTATCGAACAACAAAACAACATAACCCTTGATTGTGCTGTTGTTCGTCATAAAATCCACATAAAGCAATAAAACAGTGTCATCCGATGCATCTGGTACATGCCTGGCAACCAACAGAGAGTCGCAAGTACCTTGCAGATATTCCGGCAGGTCGCACAACATTTCGATCTCCATGATGTTGGCAATGCTGCCCAGACAGGCGTTAAGAATGATATTCCCAACTTCAGTCAAACTTTCCTGCTCCAATTCCCGGCACTCTTCGAGTTCAATCTGCTCCCGCAACAACGCACGGACCAACTCCAGGCTTTTTTTATGCGGATAGATCAACATGGCAGCCCCCTGAAAAGGGCCGGAAAAGGTCTGGCGGACCGCAGCCATGGGCGTCATGGGTTCTGCTTCGATCATCCCAAACACCTCATGTCGATACATAAAAAAGATGCGAGGCACTGAAAGCAAGACTTCTTCTCCCACCATCTGGGACAAGGAGTCAGCAGCCTGTCCCATGCCGATGTTCAAGACTTCCAACAGGGCGTCCTGTTCCAATTCTGAAAGGATGGTGATCATGACATCTCCTTGACAAGCCCACCACTTGAATCGGGCCTATGGATCGGATGATTTTTGTTGAACACGCTCGTTCCTTTTGCCACCAAGGTGGCACCAGAGTGGGTTTACGCCTCAGCGTCACATCCAGCCCCCACCCCCAGGGCAGCCAAGCGTTCCGCGTTCATTTCCATCTCTCCCAGTTTGGACAAGTCCAATGTGCGCAATGGCACGTGCGCGGCCAGGAGATTCTGACGCAATTCAGCAATATTCTGCCGCAACAACGTCAAGGCTTCATCATCCCTGGCTGCGAGGCCCACTTGCAACATCTCATCGCCATAGGCCAGTCGTGCCTGAACCTGACCCAATCGGGTCATGTTCAAAGACAACAAAACCGAAATGACCGAATCGGCTCCGGCCTTGCCTCCCTGTTTTTTCTGCCGTTCCCGCTTCCAGATGGCCTCTCCCAGCCCCCCATCCGTCAGCCAGAAGAAGCGATAACCCAACAAAAGTGAACCATCCGTTGGTGACGCCAATTGAGGCAAGACATGTTGCAAGGAGATCAAATCCCCAACCTGTTGCAAGGTGTTGCGTGCCATGGTCAGTACCGCCGAATCTTCCCGACTGACACCAGGGGTATCCACATGCAATGTGGCTGCGGCCTGACGCAATTGATTCACGGCATTCACAACTTCCTGCCGGCTTCCCGTCTCCAGCAAACGGACCAGCGAAGTCAAATCACCCTTGAGTATCCCCTCGCCAGAGACATTGGGCAACACCTTTTGCAACAAACCGGTCAGGGTCTCCGATCTGCCAAGCACTCCAGCCATCCGCCCCCCCACCAACAGAGTCGGCAGATCCTTGCCCCCCTTGCCCGCAGAGGTCAATCCGGCCAGATGCATCATTTTATCCAAAAGATCTGGTGCCTGACGCAGGCTTTGTTCCACGGACTGGGCCAGATTGGCCGCCACCCCGGATTCACTGGCCACCAGACGCAACGTCACCTCTGGCAGCAAACGTGTCACTTCCAGAGTGACCTGCTCTCCGACTTGCAAATGGACACCACCTGAAAAAGAAAATTGGCTGCCATTGGACAAACGCACCATGCCATAACCATCAGAACCTGCCTGAGTGATCCGTCCAACCAGAATTTTGCCTTCCATCAAGGGAGGGGGGGAGGCGTCGGGAGCCAGAGAGGGCGTTTCAATTGGTGTGATCAAGGTTCCAGTGATGATCATGACCCACCCGGAGCTAAATCAGGAGAACTGCTGATGAAAAAAACAACCGACCTATACCACATATACCAAGCAGGCCGAAGCAAACAAAGATTTTAAAAAAAATCTCCGCTTGCGACCACCCATCAAGATTGATTCCGATGCAACCGTTTCAAAAGACTGACCTCCTCGACCGCCAAGCCCGTCTCAGTGACCACCCGGTCTTCATCCACGCCGTTGGCCAGCAGCAAACGGGCCTCCCGATAAGCATCCGACGTGTTGGAAGCAGGCGTGGCATCCGTCATTCTGGTCATTGTGCCACCCGAAGCAGGACGCCCAAGAAAACGCAGGTCTGACTGAATGCCCTGCAACTCCATGCGCAGCTGCTCTGGAATGGCGCGCAAGGCCGTATCGAGACGCTCTTCCAGGGCGGCGATCTCACGGCGGACCGTCATGACATATTCAGCAGGATCCGATGACTCGACAGTTGGTTCCGAACGCGCATTTTTGAGTTCCTCCCGCAATTTTTGCACTTGCAAAAAAACCAGCGAGACGGCGAAATAAATCGCACAGAAACACACGATCACGAGCAGATTCCAAATGGTCACGATAACCGCCCCAATACCCGACGCATCTTGGCACGCATCCGCAAGGCGGCTTTGCTGTGCAGCTGCGAAATCCGTGATTCGGTCAACCCCAACACTTCGCCAATTTCACTCATGGTCAATTCTTCAAAATAATACAAAGTGACCACCAACCGTTCTTTTTCCGGCAATGCGGTAATGGCCTCGGAGAGTGCTATCCGTAATTCATTCAGGCCGATGCTGTCAAGCGGATCCACGAGATTCGGATCCGCCAGCATTTCCAACACATCCCACTCATCCTCCTCCATCGAAGGCCGCAAATCATCGAAAGAGAGAATGGATATGCCACGAACCGCATCCAAATGCTGATAAAATTCTTTCAGACTGATTCCAAGATGCTTGGCCACATCTTCATCATCAACGGCCTTGCCATGCGCGCCTTCGAGCAAGACATAAGTTTCTTGAATCTGAGCCGCTGTTTGCCGTACGGCACGGGGCACCCAGTCCATGGAGCGCAATTCATCCAGAATGGCTCCCCGGACACGAAACTCGGCATAAGTCTGAAACTTGATGCCCCGGTGAGGATCAAACTTGGCAACCGCATCGATCAACCCAAGAATCCCCACCTGGATGAGATCTTCAATATCCATGGACTGGGGAATCTTCAATCCAACCCGATTGGCCACATATTTGACCATGGGGGCATATTTCAGGATGACCTGATCCTTGGTCAAGCCTTCCCAGGTCGCTCCCTGATCCGTATCAGGGGGTTTCGGGGCACCTTCAACCACTGCAGGCGATTTTTTGGACATGACGCCCTCCACGATCATGACCCGGATTGTGTCAAAGCGTCTTTCAGCAGCCGCCGCCAAAAGAAAATCATACGACCCTCTTCACTACGCCTTTCCCGCCACACGCGCATCAGATTGTCCGCCACTTTCGCAAACGCCCTGGAGGCCGCAGAATCGGGGAATTCCAACGAAACCGGTGTTTTCCGGCGTACCGATTGGGCCAACATGGGATCGTCAGGAATGGAACCAATAAAATGCAAACCAATATTAAGAAACTTATCCGCCACCTGGGACAAAGTGCGATAGACATCCTTGGCCTCGCCTTCCTCCCGGACCTGATTGACCACCAGATCAAAATTGGAAACTCGATGATTCAAAAACAATACTTTCATCAGGGCATAGGCATCGGTCACACTGGTTGGATCGGGTGTGGCGACCACCATGATCCGTTCCACAGCCAACACAAAAAAACGTACATTATCGGAGATGCCCGCACCCGTATCCACCAACACCACATCAAAATCGGCATTCCAGTTGTCGATGTGATCCATCAGGGCGAGTTTTTGTTCCTCGGTAAGAGCTGAGAGTTCTGCCACCCCTGAGGCGGCAGGCAGGATGGTCATACCCTCTGGCCCCTCCACAGCCACCTGATCCAGCGTCAAATGGCCTTCCAGTACATCCTGGATGGTATACTGAGGCATGCTCATACCCAGGACCACATCGATATTGGCCAATCCCAGATCTGCGTCGATCAACAATACCTTGAGTCCCTGACGGGCGTAATGAATGGCCAGATTGACCGTTACCAAGGTTTTCCCAACACCTCCCTTACCACTGGTGACAGCCAGGGTATGTGGAACTTTCCGTTGGGACAATACATCATTCATGGGTGTGGCAGACGCAATCCCGTGTGGAGGGGCCGTCGCTTTGCGCCGTGCCAATTCTTTCAATGTTGCGACTTGATTGTCCAGATCCTTAATCATAGCTCCCCTGCTTACCCGCAACCTTTGCCATCGGGATCCGCCGGATCAGCACGGATCAATAAAGAGTGATAACGAACTCAACATGCAATACCTGTTCCATATTTCACATCCTTTGAACATTATTGCTCCAGATCCCGTTCTTCCAGGAACCAGCGTGCCATGGTCTTTGGGGACATCCAGCCAAGATTCTCCGGGACTCGCTGACCGTCGGTGTACATGGTCAGAGGCAGGCCAGCGCGAATGGCCACGTTCAAGATGCCCCCATAGGTGACGGTCTCGTCCAGTTTGGTGAAAATCAAGCCTGTGGGCTTGAGAACGGAAAAACGTCGGAAAATCGCCTGCTGTTCGGTTTCGCGCACATTGGCGGCCATGGTCAGGATCACCTCGCGGTCATCTCCCATGATAGGCAGCAAACCGGCGGTGGAGTTGACCTGACGACGATTGTACGGACTGGAGCCAACGGTATCGACCAGGACAAAATCGCACCGGTTGAGAGAATGGAGACCGGCCTTGACTTCAGACAATGTCCGTGCCACCACCAACCTGACCTGCAACAGTTTGGCATAGGTTTCCAGTTGGGCCACGGCCCCGACCCGGAAGGTATCCAAGGTGATCATGCCCACGGAACGTTGACGATTCAAAATCAAATCCGCTGCCAGTTTGGCCAGGGTTGTGGTTTTGCCAACTCCGGTCGGTCCCACCAGGACAATCACCCGCGACTTGCCATCGAGGGGATCGCGGAACTTCAAGGTCCGCGCAAATGCCACATCCAGGCCGCGCTCTTTGCCGGATTGATCCATCATGGCAATCTTGCGGGCAATGGGTTCTTCGACGCCATGCATCAAGAGGGTGCCATAATGTCGTTTGCTCACCACATCCAGGCCGGATGCGTCACCCAGGACGGGAAATTCCGGGGGCAATTCACCCACCCCAAGCAGAGGATCCCGTGTTGATTCGGTTTCCCGTGGGGGGGTGACCACATCCCTGGAGGGAGGCGTTGTTCGTGTTGCGGCAGGGGCCGGTTGAGGAGAAGGAGCTGTTGGCCGTGTCGCAAAGGGAGGCGTCTGGGGGGAGGAACCCGATAATGGCGCGGGTTTATCAGCCCATTGACGTCCTGCTCCCTGACTGGGAGGTTCTGGGGCGGGACGTTCCACCGGATCATCGACCACAGCCGAGAAACGGCCCATGGGCTGGGCAGTCGGGGCAAAACCACTGGCGGCCCCTCCGCCTTGTGCAGCCGGACTGGGACAGGCGGTCACTTCAATCAAGGTACGTCCCAGACTCAACCCTCCGGTCCCTTTTTCACGGATGCTCCGGGTGGAGAGAATGACGGCGTCTGGACCCAACTGTTCCTTGACGATCTGGAGGGCCTCGCGCATATCCCGCGCTTGAAATTTCGAAATGTTCATGATTCGGTCAAATCCTTGACTGTTTGATGCCACGCCCTCTTATGAGAGCGTCACCGTTCCCAGTGAGTGAACCGGAATATTCGTGGGAATCTCGTTTTGTGACAGCACCGCAAGATGCGGTAAAGTTGCTTCCGAAGCCTGTTTGAAAAAAGGTCGCGCCCGTGCCCCGGTAATGATCACCGGCTGCTGAACCTGGGAGGCGATACGATCCACGGCATCGCGGATCCTGGTGATCAGCAAGCCTGCTGCACGGGGTGCCAGGGAGAGATAGGATCCATATTCCCCATCCACAATGGCCTCATTCACCAGATTTTCCGCATCAGCCCCCAGGATCAACGCAGAAAGATGTCCTTCCTCGTCCAGGTAACGGGTCACCAGGGAGCGGGCCAAGGATTGTCGTGTCAATTCCACCAGTTGGGCGGGTTGTTTGACCACTCTGGCGTAATCGGAGATCGTTTCCAGGATGGTACTCATGTCACGCACCGAAACCCGTTCCCGCAACAATCCTTGCAGGACTTTTTGCAGTGTGCCCAGGGAAATCACATGAGGAATCAACTCTTCCACCAACTTGGGCTGTGTCTTGGCCGTCAGATCCAACAGGTTCTGTACTTCCTGACGATTCAGCATTTCGTGGGCATGATTATGGATCAATTCCGTGATATGGGTTGCCAATACGGTTGCCGGATCCACGACGGTATAGCCCATCATTTCCGCCCGTTCCCGATCATTGGGTGAGATCCACAACGCGGGCAAGCCAAAGGCCGGTTCGACGGTTGGGGTGCCTTCGATGCGACCGGAAACCGTACCGCCTTCCATCGCGAGGTATTGTGATGTCTTGAGTTCTCCGCGTCCCACCTCCACGCCCCGAATCAGGAAGGCGTATTCACCAGGACGGTATTGCAGATTGTCCTTGATGTGGATTGGCGGAACCACAAACCCCATATCCGAGGCGAACTGTTTGCGGATGGAACGGATTTTGTCCAACAGGGTTCCATGCTGGCTTTCGTCCACCAGAGAGATCAATCCATAACCGACATCCAAGCGCAGCAAGTCCAATGCCAGGAAATTCTCAATCGGTTCCTCCACTGCGGCATCACCTTGAGCGCGGACCGTCTCTTTGCGTGCGGTGACCAGTTCTGCGATTTCCAATCTCTTGAAGAGAAAATAGGCCCAGACGCCCATGAGGATGGAGAGCATGGCAAAGGGCACGGTGGGCATGCCGGGCATCAGGGCAAAGAGTCCCAGCACCCCGGCACTGAGCAGGATGACTCTTGGCTGGGCCGTGATCTGGCCTCCCACATGATCGCTCAGGTTTTCATCTGTGGAGGCGCGGGTGACCAGGAAACCGGCGGCAGTGGAGATGACCAGTGCCGGGATTTGCGCGACCAGGCCATCCCCCACGGTCAAGAGGGTGTAGATATTCGCCGAATCCGCCGCAGACAAGCCATGCTGCCCAACACCGATGATGAACCCGCCGATGATGTTGATAAACGTGATGATGATGCTGGCCACGGCATCACCGCGCACGAACTTCGAGGCACCGTCCATGGCCCCGAAGAATTCGGATTCCTGTTCGATTTCCCGACGCCGTGCCTTGGCTTCCGACTCGGAGATGAGACCGGAGTTGAGGTCAGCGTCAATGGCCATCTGTTTTCCTGGCATTTTGTCCAAGGTGAAGCGAGCGGCCACTTCGGCGATACGCCCGGCACCTTTGGTGATGACCACAAAGTTGATGATCACCAGGATGCCGAAGATGATCACCCCGACCACGGGATTGCCGCCGACCACGAAGTGTCCGAAAGAGCGGATGACTTCACCGGCTGCGGACTCACCTTCTGCGCCATGAAGGAGAATCAAGCGGGTGATGGCGATATTCAAGGCCAACCGAAACATGGTCGTGATGAGCAAAACGCTGGGAAAGGAAGAGAAATCCAGCGGTTTATGCACATAGACAGTCGTCAGAAGAATGACGATGCTCAGTGATATGTTGATGGAGAGAAAAATATCCAACAGCCATGCGGGCATGGGGACGATCATGATGGTCAAGACCGCCATGACCCCAAGGGCCATGAAGATATCATTCAACCCTTTGAATCGCTTAAAAAACTGCATCATGCGAATCTGCTCCCGAACATGCGGTGCAACCCATCCGGGCCATGCCGGAGTATCAAAACCCATTGACAAACATCATTTAAGCAATTTTCGTGCCTTAAAGAATTTGGTCTTTCCATCCGCGTTTCCCCCCCCCA
>JAMOBH010000533.1:0-2103 GCA_039908085.1 Magnetococcus sp. YQC-5 | reverse complement strand
AAATTTGGCTATTCGCCTCTTGACATGAGTCTACATTAATGGAACCATACACCCATTTTCGACCTTCTGAAGAGGTGTGAGCCAAATTTTGAGACTTGACAGTGGGGGGGTGACCGGTTACGACATGTATTGATCCACTGGAAGACCTTGTCTGACCTTCAACGTGTCGATCTGGCCAGAAATCAATTTCATGGTCTTCAGATCCTGACCGGAAAAATGCAATGCCCTGCCACTCAAACGCCAGGCATGCAATTCATAACGACGGTCAGAGAGCAATGTCTCCTTGGTTCCGGTATAAAGATCAATTTTATGAATGACATCTTTGTTGCCAGTGCCATCGCTTGGATCGATCTTGTCCAAATAATAAAGATATCCCTGCGAGATCTGAATTGCCGGGTTGCGTAACAGGCCACTCATGGGAGAATCAAATTTAGCTTTGGCTGTATTTTGATAAGGCATCAATGAGTCCACCTCGACCCCAGCAGCACCAGAAAAAACCCCATACAATCCCCCATCATCTCCAACCATTACCTGTTCCGTATTGGCCGCTTCTCCATTTTGATGTGAGGTGTAAAGAATCGCTTTTAAAATGCCTCCACTCTCTTTGGAGCGTGCAAACCAGATTCCAGGCCGCTGTTGAGTATCTCGTCCGCCCCAAAAGAGAGTGCGATATGTGTCTCTTGACAGAAATGCCGGCGCAGTGCTGCTTAATTCAAAACCAGAACCATTTTGAAACAACCACAGTTTCTCTTCTCCATTGAGCACATTGGCCCCCTGATAAACCAGTTCCCCGGTGCTGAGAACCATGAAGAACTTGATCTGCATGGCATCATGGGTAATGGCCGTGTTCTTGCCGCTGGCCAAGTCGTTCTGGTAGATCAACGGCTTCCAGGTGCCCTTGTCGATAGTCGAGCCACTCTTAGTGAACACGCTTCCGGCGAAATAAAGCGTCCCCTTCTCGTCAAACTGGATCGGCTTCACCCCGCCGAATTTCTTCTTGTAAGCGTCATCAAACTCTTGCAGATAAATCCCTTCCATCACGCAACTGGAAGAGTTGTCGGCGACCTTGATCCGGTACAAAGCGCAGTTGGTCTGGGCGATCAGAGCCTGCGAGGCGGTCGGCTCCAGGGCCAGATAGACATACGCCTGATCCGATGAAGCCACGGAGTACATCACCTTCACCGGCAGATCGGATTGAACGGCCAGCTTGGAGGTGCCATCGGACTTGACGGCGATCAAGTTGGTGCCCGCTCCGCTCGCAGCACGGGTCTGATGGCTCTCCGGGTCAACAATCCGGTAATGCAGAAGGGAAGGATCTTCCTCTTGCAAGGCCGTCACCTTGGTGACCAACTGGTCCATGGCCTGAAGGGAGGTCGCACCGGTCATATTAAAGCTCACCGGCGCTGTCGTTGGCCAAGCCACCGTCGTTGCATCCACCAATCCCAGGGCCAATCTCAAAATGACTACGGCATCAGAGATCCCCACTGCTTCATCTCCGGGTTTGGTGCAGCTCGAATCGCCTTTGATGCACAACGGCGCAACATCGGCCTTGGCTTTGTAAGCTGCATCCACTCCTGTGATTAGCCCCAACGACATCCTTAATGCTACTACTGCGTCGCTGATGTTTAGTTTTCCATCCGGCGTCCCGTAAGGGGCTACATCTCCGAGCCGATTTGTAGCCGACGAGCACAAACTACCGCTGGTGATCTCCACTGGCGTGCCAGATGCATCCTTGCACTCTTCGGCAGTAGCCAAACCAGCAAATAAAAACAAAATGGAAATAAAAACACCTATAATGTTAAACTTCTTCACAAGAAAACTCCTTTTGGATTGTTTGTCGCTGAGAATAAAGCATGATGTTGGAATACTAAATCAAAATCCAGACAAAAATCAACCCAAAAATGAGAAGGTACGAATTTTTCTCAATCCAGCATTGCCTTCCGAAAAAATCCATGAGATGATCAAGACCCGACCCGTTTCGATACCCAAGCCGTGGAGCTTCAGGTCGTATTTTACCGGATCGTCCCATTTCCAATGCCCAGTCAAACAGAATAATTCATGGCAGTCGACACCCACTCTTCAGATTCGTTCTACCACCGCATG
>JAMOBH010000193.1:0-10844 GCA_039908085.1 Magnetococcus sp. YQC-5 | reverse complement strand
CCCCCTGGACCCCCCAATCCTTTGTCCCGCCTTGAAGTGGGAGGCCAATAAACAGATGCATCAACATACATCTTCAGGTTTGTTCGTGACCGGAACCGATACCGGAGTCGGCAAAACCATCGCCGCCGCTTGGCTCGTACAACAGTTCAAACTCGCTTACTGGAAACCAATCCAGTCCGGCTTGGATGGCATAAGCGATACAGCAATGATTCGCAGTCTGACCACGGTTCCTGATGAACAGATTCTCCCTGAAACCTGGCGTCTGACAGCCCCATTGTCACCCCATGAGGCAGCGCGTCAAGATGGCGTGGAATTGCATCTGGAACAGTTTGTCCTGCCAGTTTCTTCACGTCCGGTGATTGTGGAAGGGGCGGGCGGGGTGATGGTTCCTCTGAATGAACGTGAATTCATGGTGGATCTCATGGTGCGACTGACATTGCCTGTGGTATTGACCGCCCGGACAGCCTTGGGCACCATCAATCATACGTTGATGAGTCTGGAATGTCTGCGTCGTCGGGGTCTGGAGGTGTCTGGGGTGATTCTCTCCGGTCCGCCGAACGAGGTCAATCGCACAGCCATTGCCCGTTTTGGCAACGTCCCCATTCTGGCCGAGATTCCCTGGCTGGATCCCTTGACCCCCGCCAATCTGGCGGCGGTGCAACCCTCTGATCCGACGCTCTGGAAAACCTGGCTGCGGGAGTGCAACCCATGACCGATGTCGCCCATTGGATCGCCCTGGACCGTAAACACATCTGGCATCCCTATACCCAGGAGGCCACGGCCTTGCCTCCCATTCCCATGGCCTCCGGGCGTGGGGCCTGGTTGTACGGGATGGATGGACAGGAATACCTGGATTTGATTGCTTCCTGGTGGGTATCGATTCATGGTCATGCCCATCCTGCCATCGCCCGTGCCATTGCCACCCAGGCCGGGCAGTTGGAACAGGTGATTTTCGCCGGTTTTACCCATGAACCGGCGATTCGTCTGGTCGAAGCCCTGGTGGCGCGTCTGCCCAAGGGCTTGACGCGGTTTTTTTTCTCGGATGACGGTTCCACAGCCGTGGAAGTGGCCATGAAAATGGCACGACAATATTGGCTCAACCTGGGGCAGGAGCGATCCAGGTTTCTGGTGTTTGAGGGGGGGTATCACGGGGATACGGTGGGGGCCATGTCCGCCGGGCAGAGTTCTGGTTATTTCAATGCCTTTCGACCTTTGTTGTTTAATGTGGATACCCTGGTCTATCCTGCGACCTGGGAGGGGGATGAAGCAGTGGAGGCCAAGGAAAATGCGGCCTTGCTCGCGTTGGATCTCTATTTGGAGCGGCATGGCACCGAGTGCGCGGCAGTATTGATCGAACCGTTGGTGCAGGGGGCAGGGGGGATGCGCATGTGTCGGCCAGGGTTTGTGGCTGCGTTGGCAGCACGACTCAAGGCAGCGGGTGTGTTGTTGATTTTTGATGAGGTGATGACCGGATTCGGACGGACAGGTACGCTGTTCGCCTGTGAAAAGGCGGGAGTGGAGCCGGATTTGTTGTGTCTTTCCAAGGGATTGACCGGGGGGTTTCTGCCCATGTCCCTGACGGTCTGCCGGGAAGAGATCCATGCCGCGTTTTTGGGCGAGACGTTTGCTCGCGCCCTGGCTCATGGTCACTCGTTTACGGCGAATGCTTTGGGGTGTGCGGCGGCCTTGGCTTCGTTGGAGTTGTTCACCACGGAAAACACGTTACAGCGCATTGCCGCCATTGAGGCGATTCATCGGGAACGTTTGGCTGCTTTGCATCATCGGGTGCGATGTCCGAGGGTGATGGGGGCCATCGCGGCTTTTGAGTTGAAGATCCCGGATACGGGTTATGCCTCGACGACCACACCGCGCTTGATTCGGTTTTTTTTGGAGCGGGGTTTGATCATTCGTCCCCTGGGGGCGGTGATTTATCTCATGCCTCCCTATTGCATCTCCCCAACGGATCTTCATCGGGGCTGGGACGGGATTGAGGAGGCGGTGGAATGTTTTGTGTGAGGTACAGGTTTTGGGAGAATGGCACGGAAAGAAGATGGCATGCGGAATTGGCATAGTGCATCGTACAGCAGATCCATTTTTCAGGTTGCGCATAGGGGGGTTATTTGTTAAATTGGATATATTTTTAAATATATTGACAATTGTATATACTGTTAAGAAGATTTGAGAGGATGACTTTTTATTGGTAGTTTGTGTAGGTTTTTGTTGTTTTTATTGGATCGAATAACAAATAGGAGTGTAAAATGAAACTTTCTGACATCAAAATGCGTCCAAAATTGATGGGTTTGTTTTTGCTGGTTGGTCTGATTCCTTTGGCTGCCACAGGGTGGTTTGCGGCCAGGCAGGCAGAGGAGTCCCTCATGAAGCAGGCTTTCAATCAATTGGATGCCGTGCAGAACATCAAAAAAACGCAGATTGAAAAATACTTTGCCGAACGGTTTGGGGATCTCAATGTCCTGGCAGCATCCGGGGATGTCGAGCGTGCTATTGAAGCCATGGATCAGGCTTTCGAGGAGGAAGGCAAAAAAGCGGGGGGACCAGTTTGGACCAAGGCCGCAGAAACTCATACTAAATGGTTGAATCAATTTACCAAGGAATATGGTTATTATGATTTGTTTCTCATGGCGGTTGATGGGGATATAAATTATACTCATGGCAAGGAAAGCGATCTTGGGCAAAACCTGATTACTGGAGATCTCAAAAACAGCGGCCTGGGCAAAGCCTTTGACAAAGCCATGAAAACAGGTACGGTAGCTTTGGGTGATTTTGAACCGTATGCCCCATCCAGGGGCGAACCTGCGGCTTTCATCGTCACGCCGATCAAACAGGGGGGCAAGGTGATTGGGGCACTGGGTCTGCAACTCTCGTTGGAATCCATCAATGCCGTCATGCAGCAACGGGAAGGGATGGGTAAAACCGGGGAGAGCTACCTGGTCGGAGCAGACAAACGGATGCGATCCGATTCCTTTCTGGATAAACAGGGTCATTCAGTCAAGGCCTCTTTTGCTGGAACCATCCAGAAAAATGGTGTGGATACCGAAGCCTCCCGTGAAGCACTGGCTGGCAAGGATGCCTCCAAGGTGATCATGGACTACAATGGCAATCCGGTGCTTTCCAGTTTTTCACCCCTCAAAATGGGAGATACGACTTGGGCTGTGATCGTGGAAATCGATCTGGCTGAAGTGCGGGAGCCAATCGTGGCGTTGATCACCGCCATTGTCTCCCTGGGATTGATCATTGCTGTGCTGGTGGGCCTGATTGCCTTGTATATTGCCAACAGCATGGCAACACCGCTCGTCAGAGGGGTGCAACTCGCAGTGGCGGTGGCTGGCGGGGATTTGACGGCCACCATCCAGGTGGATCAAAAAGATGAAGTGGGCATGCTGGCCAAAGCCATGCTGGAGATGATGGAAAAACTGCGCGAGGTCATTGGAGATGTTTCCGCAGCCGCAGCACAGGTGGCAACGGGCAGTGCTGAAATTTCGAATTCCGCGCAAAGTCTCTCCCAAGGGGCGACCGAACAGGCGGCCTCCATTGAGGAGACCTCTTCGGCCATGGAGGAGATGACCTCGAACATCCAGCAAAACACCGACAACGCCAATACCACGCAGAACATCGCCATGAAAGCTGCCAAGGATGCTGCCGCAGGGGGGGCAGCTGTCAATCAGTCGGTCAAAGCCATGAAGGAAATCGCCGCCAAGATTGGCATTATTGAGGAAATCGCCCGGCAGACCAACCTGTTGGCCTTGAATGCGGCTATCGAGGCGGCTCGCGCAGGGGAGCATGGCAAAGGTTTTGCCGTGGTGGCCGCTGAGGTCAGAAAACTGGCGGAACGCAGTCAGGTTGCAGCCGGGGAAATCAGTCACCTTTCTGCATCCAGTGTGGATATTTCGGAAAAAGCCGGGGGTATCATCAACAAACTGGTGCCTGATATTCAAAAAACAGCGGAACTCATCCAGGAAATCGCCGCAGCCAGCCAGGAACAAAACCAGGGAGCGGCTCAGATCAATCAAGCGATCCAACAGCTTGATCAGGTGATTCAACAGAATGCGGGTTCTTCAGAGGAAATGGCCGCAACCGCAGAAGAATTGAATGCGCAAGCCGATTTGATGCATCAATCCATTGCTTTCTTCAATCTTGGTCAGCAAGGTGGCACAAACAGGAGGAATTCGGCCCGGAATGCGGCTCAGCATCCAAAGGGGGGAGCCAAACCGCAGATTTCTCATGTACAAAAACACGCCCCCAAAGCATTGCCTGCTCCTGCCCAAAGATCCTCCCATGGGGTCGATCTGAAAATGGGGTCAGGCCATCACTCAGATGACGAATTCGAGACCTTCTGAAATCAAAAAAGCCATCTTGAGGGGGCGGTGCATCGCCCCCTCGTCAGATTGTATTTTTTTATATATCATTTAATACCCGTTAGATTATTTTTTTTTGTGCAAATTTATTACTTTAAGTATATTCTTGGTTGGTTGTTCAGTTTTTTGGGGTAATGTTTCGTTTGGCTTGAATGTTCTCACGGGGTCTGGTAGGTTCTTATTAGCATTTCCGCACAAAGGGCAGTTTGTCAGCTTCGATTTCGACCCATTATGATTGACCGCGTACCCATTTCAAGGGGTAATAAAAAAGAGGGGGTCTGGGGGATTCATCCCCCAGGGTTTTGCTTTGGATTGTTTTTGCCGATTGGCATTTTATTTTTTATAAATATACAAAAGTTGTTAAATGTCGGCTGTTTTTTTTAATATTTGTAAATATCAAAGTAGATCTGGCAAACAATGAAAGGAGAATCTGAAATGAGCGATTTGAAAGTTGGTGTTCGGTTGGGATTGAGCTTTTTTGTGATTGTATTGGTCATGACTCTTGCGTTTGGCTATATCATGCTTCAACTCAAGGTGGTGCAGCAACAAGCAAGCCTGGTGCGCGATGAAAGTGTGCCCTTTGCTTTGGAAGCGGAAAGAATGCGTGGAGATATTAATGAAATTCAGCAATTTCTGACCGATGCATCCCTGACCGGGGAGCGGAAGGGGGTTGAGGAGGCCAGAGCGGTTGCCAAAGATGTCCTCGAAGCAATCAACAAGTTCAAGCAAATGTTCAGTACCGAGAACAACCAGAACGAATTACGTCGGATGGATGAGATCAGCAAGGATTTTGATGAATTCTTGCAAACCGGACAAAAAATGGTGGATGCCTATTTGAGTCAGGGGAAAGAGGCTGGCGATTCGTTGATGGCGGAATTTGACAAGGATTCAAGTAATCTTGAAAATCTTCTTGAACCCTTGAGAAAGCAGCAGATCGATGAATCTCGCAAGAGCTTGGTCCTGGTCGTCAAGTTGACCGAGGATGTGGATCGTCTGCTTTGGATTGTGGGTCTGTTTGTTATTCTGTGTAGCATTCTTGTTTCTTATGTTGTCACGCGCAGTATCATCAATCCTTTGAGTCTTTGCAATGGCATGCTGGAACGGCTGGCCAAGGGTGATCTCACCATCCGTAGTACCGTACAAAGCAAGGATGAACTGGGGCAATTGATGGCCAATATGGAGATAACTGCCAATAAATTGCGAGAAGTCATTGGAGACGTCTCTACCGCCGCCGCACAGGTTTCCATCGGCAGCAACGAGATTTCGGAAACAGCACAAACGCTATCCCAGGGGGCGACACAACAGGCGGCTGCCATTGAAGAGACTTCATCGGCCATGGAAGAGATGACCTCGAATATTATGCAGAATTCGGATAATGCCAATACCACCCAAAACATCTCCCAAAAAGCCGCCAAAGACGCTGAGGCAGGTGGCATTGCGGTTGTTGAAGCTGTCAAAGCCATGAAGGAAATCGCTTCGAAGATCGGTATTATCGAAGAAATCGCCCGCCAGACCAATCTGTTGGCCTTGAATGCCGCCATCGAGGCCGCGCGGGCTGGGGAACACGGCAAAGGCTTTGCCGTGGTGGCTGCCGAGGTCCGTAAACTGGCAGAACGCAGTCAAACCGCAGCCGGTGAGATCAGTCACTTGTCAGCGTCAAGCGTGGACGTGGCGGAACGGGCTGGAGGCATCATCAACAAACTGGTGCCTGACATCCAGAAAACAGCGGAACTCATTCAGGAAATCGCCGCTTCCAGCCAGGAACAGAACCAGGGGGCGTCACAAATCAATCAGGCAATCCAGCAGCTTGATCAGGTGATTCAACGTAACGCTGGCACTTCTCAGGAAATGGCAGCAACAGCGGAAGAATTGAGTGCGCAAGCCGACATGATGCATCAGTCTGTCGCCTTCTTCAACACAGGTCAGCAGAACAATACGCTCACTCGGAAAACGACCTCCCAGAAACCAAAGATGGGGGGGATGCACAGGCCACAATCGGGTCATCTTCAAAACAATCCAGCCAAAGCACTGCCTGCCCCTGCCCCAAGATCCTCCAATGGGGTTGACTTGAAAATGGGATCAGGAAATCATTCGGATGACGAATTCGAGACCTTCTGATCGGAGAGAATCTTTCACTTGACGTCGCACCATCCATCCTTTACTGTAAGGTTGGATGGTGTGCTTGCTGGACAGCGTATTATATTTTAAAAAATAGCAGAATTGTCTGTTAATGTTGTTTGGGTGTTGAGGTGATGGTATGGCCAACAAATCAATTGTCACGCAACGAGAGCAGAACAGGCTGGTCATTCGTTTGCGGGAACGATTTGACAGTCAAGATAATAAAAATTTTCAAAGTGCCTATCAGAATCAAAAGGATGTGGAAAGCTATTGGATCGATTTTCAAGATGTTGATTTTATGGACAGTTCTGCCTTGGGCATGCTGTTGATCCTGCGCAGTTGGGCCGGGTTTGAAAAAGCGGATATCACTTTGTTTAATATTAAAAAGCCTATCCTTGATTTGTTTTCCGTTTCTCAGTTCCATAAATTATTTAAAATTGAAAATTTAACCAATGAAGATGAAGAAGATTAACAAGGCCTCACGATGTTGTGTTTGGCCTGGATGATGGGTGGGGGGGATTGTTTTGTATGCTTGGATGTGTCGTGGGCAGGTAGATACAAAAACAACTGCCAACCCCAACCTCGCTCTCCAAGGTAATGCTTCCCTCATGGCTTTGCACAATGCCATGAACCACCGAAAGCCCCAATCCACTCCCATTGCCTGGCCCCCGCGTGGTGAAAAAAGGCTCAAAAATGCGATCCAGCATTTCAGGGGCGATTCCGGTCCCTGTGTCCTGGACCGTTATACACATGTAATCTCCTGCTTTCACGTTCGCCATGGCGGCATGGCTGGTTTTCCTGGCTGCATCAATGTGTATACGGTCCAGTTTGACCTCCAAAAGCCCCCCCTGGTTCCACATGGATTGGGCCGCATTCGTGCCCAGATTCATGACTACCTGATGTATCCGGGTGGCATCAGCCAGGACAGGTCTTTCATCTTCTGTCAGTCTGGTGCGAACTTGAATCGTCTCTGGTACGACAGCCTGCAACAGGTTCATGGCCTCCCTGATCACCGGACCCAGCTTCAAAGGCATTCGTTCCCCTTCGTCACGACGACTGAAGGTCAACAGGCGTTTGACCAAATCTTTGGCTCTTACCGTGGCCACCAGAATTTCATTGAGATTGTGTTGCGAGGGACTGTTGACCGGAACATCATCCAGCGTCAATTCTGCATAAGAAAGAATCGCGGTCAATATATTGTTAAAGTCATGCGCAATCCCTCCGGCCAATACCCCGATGGCCTCCAGTCGTTGCGATTTGCGCAACTGCCAACTCAACTCCTCCTCACGGGTCACATCCCTGGCCGCACCAACAAAATGCGTCACTTCACCGTGGCGATCCCGAATCGGGGAGATCGCTACATCCACATGCATGATGCCACCATCTTTACGTTTGGTCACAAATCTGTTTTTCCAGGTCTCCCCGCGTTGGAGTCGTCGCACCAGGTTGAAATAAAAGGCCGATGATTGTTTGTCGCATTGCAAAAAAGCGGCATTGACACCAATCACTTCCTCCCGTCGATACCCTGATAATGATTCAAAGGATGGGTTGACATAGTGGACTATGCCTTGAGCGTTGGTGATCAGAATCATGTCCGCGCTTTGCCGTACTGCCGACGCCAAGCCATGCAATTCCTCTTCGGTTTGCTTGTATTGGGTGATGTCCCGAAACGTTACTACAGCCCCGGCACTGTTGTTTGCAACGAATAACGGTGTACAATGGTACTCAATTGGGAATAAAGTGCCGTCTGGCAGCACAAACCATTCATCATTCCCAGATTCGGCAGCACCAAACTGAATGGTGCGCTCCATGGCACTGGTCTTGGGCACAGCGGTTTGCTTGGGAAGCAATTCTTGCACAGGAGTTTGCAACAAGCTCTCGCGAGTGCGATGCAGCATTCGGGCAGCCGATGGGTTGATAAAAGTGATGCGTCCTGTCTGATCCAGGCCAAAAATGCCATCTCCTGCTGAGTTCAGGATCAGTTCGTTTTGCTGATGGAGGTGTTTGATGGTTCTTTCATTGGTCCGCAAAATCTGGTTGGTGCGCAATAATCTATAGCTGAGATAAATCAAAAAATAAAGCAAAGAGAGTGTCAAAATGAAAAAAAATTGTTCAAAATAGCTGGTATTTTCAAAAATGGTAATCATATCGATGATTTTTTAATTGTCCCGGTTTGATTGTGGAAGCCCAAAAGATCAAAGTCCTGGGGGAAGAATCCCCCAGACCCCTTCTTTTTTTTTGATAATTTTTCAAAATCGTCACTGCACCCCATCTGGAACCTCTGGAGCATGCCCATTGCATCCTCCATCTCTGGGTAAAAGGACAAAAGGACGGCAAAACATTTTCAACACTGGACTTGCAGGAAGAGTTTTGCATACATTTCAGGTTGCAGTCCAGATGGGGCCTGCGGGAAAATCGTCTGATTCCAAAATCAAGGAGCATGATGCATGGGTCTCAAGGTGGTGCTGATCGGCGGTGGTGGACGGGAACATGCCTTGGCGTGGAAAATTCTCCAATCCCCGATGGTGGAAAAAGTGTGGTGTATACCGGGCAATCCAGGGATCGCAGCCATGGCGGAATGTCTGCCCCTGTTGGCGGATGACTGGATCGGTTGTGTGAACTTTGCCGTTTTGCACCGGGTTGATCTGGTCGTGGTGGGACCGGAAGCCCCGTTGACCGCAGGTCTGGCAGATCTGCTCACAGCCAAAGGAATTCCGGTCTTCGGTCCCACCAGGGCAGCAGCAGCCCTGGAAGGTTCCAAGGTGTTCATGAAAGATTTGTTGGCACGTCATGCCATTCCCACAGCGTCGTATCAGACCTTTCGTGATCCAGACGCGGCTTGGCATTACATTCAAGAACAAGGTGTCCCCATTGTCGTCAAAACTTCGGGATTGGCGGCTGGCAAAGGGGCTTTGGTGTGTCACTCCCTGGCCGCAGCCAGGAGTGCCCTGGATCGGATCATGATCCACCGGGAGTTCGGCAGTGCGGGTGATGAAATCGTGGTGGAAGGTTTTCTTTATGGCGAAGAGGTCTCTTTGCTTGCCTTCGTGGATGGAGAAAGAGTACTCCCGTTGGCAGGTGCCCAGGATCACAAGGCCATTGGCGAAGGGGATACCGGTCCCAATACGGGCGGCATGGGAGCGTATTCCCCAGCCCCGGCTTTGACCCCGGAATTGACCCAACGGGCCGTGGAGGAGATCTTGTTGCCTACGGTACGCGCCATGGCCAGTGAGGGATATCCCTATCGGGGCATTCTGTATGCCGGATTGATGATCCATCAGAATCAATTGCAGGTCTTGGAATTCAATGTCCGTTTTGGAGATCCAGAATGTCAACCTTTGCTTATGCGCATGCAATCGGACATCATCCCGCTATTGCTCGCCTGTGCCACAGGTTCGTTGGCAGGCATGGAAGTTCGATGGGATCCTCGCGCGGCTTTGTGCGTGGTGTTGGCCGCGCGTGGTTATCCTGACTCTTATTCCAAAGGCCATCCCATTGCCGGTTTGGATCAGGCTGGCAGGTTGCCTGATGTTCAGGTCTTTCATGCCGGCACCCGTCTGGATCAGGGGCGGGTGGTGACGGCTGGAGGTCGGGTTTTGGGGGTCACAGCACTTGGGCTTGGCGTGGCTGATGCCCAACGTCGTGCCTATGAGGCAGTGGATTGCATTGCCTGGGATGGGATGCAATTCCGTCGTGATATCGGTTATCGGGCGGTCGCCAGGGAGAAACAGTCATGAATAGTGAAGGAATACAAACTTCAATCAGTCAATCCCCGCTGGTTGGGATACTCATGGGGTCTGATTCGGATTGGGATGTGATGAAAGAAGCTGGAAAAGTCTTGCGGGAGTTTGGCGTGCCGTTTGAAATGACCGTCACCTCGGCTCATCGCACTCCAGAGCGTACCCATGAATATGCCACCTCTGCTGCCAGGCGCGGGATTCAAGTCTTGATCGTCGGTGCTGGAGCAGCTGCGCATCTGGCCGGTGTGGTTGCGGCAGTATCCCCTCTGCCCGTGATTGGTGTGCCATTGTCGGCCACGGAATTGCAGGGCATGGATGCCTTGTTGGCTACAGTACAGATGCCAGGAGGGATTCCCGTCGCTACCATGGCTATTGGCAAGCCTGGGGCGAAAAATAGTGCCTTGTTCGCCATCCGTCTCTTGGCGTTGCATGATCTTGAACTCAAAAACCGTCTGGCAGCTTATCAAGAAAAAATGGTTGCGGAAGTGGCAGCGAAACATGCCGCATTGCAAAAACGGATGCATGAGTTATAGAGTTTTCATCTTCACCATGTGTTGATGAGAACTAAACTATTTGGAAAATCAAAACCTTGGGGGGCGGTGAACCGCCCCCC
>JAMOBH010000192.1:0-10848 GCA_039908085.1 Magnetococcus sp. YQC-5 | reverse complement strand
TATGGAGGCAACCCGGCATTGTACCGCCGTAATGGGCTAAAATCATAATTGCCAACGACGAGCATTACGCTCCAGTTCTCGCTGCGGCTTAGTCCGTAGCGGAACGGGGTCCTGATTCGGGCCCGGCAACAGAAGCCTTTTGGCAGGATCGCACCGGAGTGTGAAGGCCGGAATAAATCCAGGGTCACCCAGTGTTCCGAGGTAACGGAAGTCCCAAGGCGCGCCGATCGACTGGCTGCGGGACTATAGATTGGCAAAATGGTTGTGATTCCTCCCGGTTGATTACTGATTTCGGACGCGGGTTCAACTCCCGCCACCTCCACCACACTACATTTCACCGCAACGCTCTCGCAAAAACACCGCCCTCCAAGGCGGTTTTTTTGTCTGCAAAATTCTTCAACATTTTCAACGGTTACGCCGCACACCTTCCGACACCCGCACCCCCCACGCCGCCCCCGTCACCCCGACTTTTGGCTTTTTCTGCCCCCATTCTGGCCCACCCTTCTCTGTTTCTCGGCAGACTTTTGGACACCTCCAAAAATAGGCCCCTACTTTTGGAGTGATACTTTTGCAGCAATATCATCATCTTGTGGAGAAAGTCGAAAAAAGGCATTTCGACGGCCAAACCGGGGAGGGAACCGCACTGGAGTCGGAATTGGCAGTGTGGTTTTTTGGTGATGTTGTTGTTTTTGTGTTGGAAAGGCGTTGGTGGCTTTTTTTGGGTTTTCTGGGGGGATGGAGGAGTTTTGGTTTTGAGAATGGGGGGCGGCGGTGGGTCCACAGGGTGGTTGGGGGTTGGTCCACAGGGTGTGGACCTGGGCGGTTGGGTGTCGGGCGTGGTTGTGGTGGCACACGGGCGGCGGGGTGGCCTGGTTGGAAGCGGTGGGCAGCAGTGGCGGGGTGAAAATGCTGGTGGGGGTGGCCAGCAAGGGCGGTATGAAAATGCTGGTGGGGGCAGAGGAAGAGTGGGACAGGCACCTCTTGGCGGACGGGGACATGGTGGCGGTTGTAGTAAATTTTCGACATAAAAAAGCAGAAATGTACGATTGTTTTACCGATTGGCCTGTTGTACGGTAGCCGCCATCTGCCACCAACGATAGCCTGGAGAAAACAAAACATGAGCGATACGCCCCACCCAATCGAACATGCAAAAGAGCTTTATTTGCTCGCACACCAACACCACATGATCGTCTGTTCTGACTCACATGGGAGGTTCAACGAGAAAGACCGGGATATTGCGTGGGAAATGCTTCAGGCTGCACGTGAAAAACTGCTCAGGATAGGGGAATCTGTCTATCCTGCGTCTGTTCAGCCCCATAGGCCAAGGCTGGGGTACCCAGTGTAGAAAAAATGGGGATAGGGTGCATCATCTGTGGGTTATCGCCATCGTCGACGGGCTGAGTGGCTACACAGGCAGGTGGTGGGAGGTCCAGGGCAGAGGGTGGACTTGATGGCCGCCAATGGCGACGTGAAATTGCTGCCTGAGATAGGTGCGTTTCTTGGGGGGATGCCCATAAGACAATAGGAATTGTCTTTGACATGAGAGTGTCTCTCATGCGAGATTCCTGGTTTTTATGAGAGTAAAGTCGAAACAAAACGAGAGGTAGAAATACGATCCGCCCAATTTCTGGGCCATGGATGACCAAAAAGAAGGGGGGGGGGGCGGATTGATGGAAGAACTGCTTCACGAGAGCCGACGCAGTCGAGTGGTGCGCGTATCGGGGGTGGACGGAGCGTCCATTCTCAAGATCCTGAATACAGTGCGCCCCACGCCAGAAGAGCTGGCACGATTCCGACAAGAACACGCCATGACTGTCTCCCTGGCAGAGATTCCTGGTGTCATCCGTTGCCAAGGACTGATTCGCCACCTGGAGTCCCTGGCCCTAGAACTGGAGGATGTTGGCGGTGTTTCGCTAGACCGGCTTCTGGCTGATGCACCCTTGTCATTGGAGACGTTTCTCGATATTGCCCCACGCCTTGCTCACATTCTCGCCAAGGTTCATGCTGCCGGCGTGGTACACCGGGACATCAATCCCTCCAACGTGGTCTGGAATTCCAACAGCGGGCAGTTGCGGCTCATTGACTTCGGTATCGCTGACCGTCTGCCTGAAGAGTTGGCCGAAGCCCGGCCGCCGACTCTGCTGGAGGGCACCTTGGCCTATCTGGCCCCGGAACAGACTGGACGCATGAACCGTCCTGTGGACTCTCGTTCTGATCTCTATGCCCTGGGGGCCACTTTCCATGCACTCTTAAGCGGACATCCCCCCTTTTCTTCCAAGGATCCCTTGCACCTGATTGCCGATCATTTGGCGAGCAGGCCCGAACCGCTCCATCAGTTGCACCCGGAGATTCCGGAGGTTATCTCCCGTATCGTCCTCAAGCTGCTGGCCAAGGAACCTGATGAACGCTATCAGTCGGCCATCGGCTTGGCAGCGGACCTGGAGCAATGTCGGGCAAGTTGGTCTGCGGAACAAGGGGTGGCTCTCTTCCCGCTGGGACATCGTGACAGGGTGGATGTGCTGCGATTTCCTGCCCGGCTGCATGGACGGGAGAAGGAACTGAAAATCCTCTCCGATGCCCTGGATCAGGTTCTGGGAGGAGGCAAGCAGTTGCTGCTGTTGACCGGTGCGCCTGGGAGTGGAAAAACCGCTCTTGGACGCGAGTTACGCAAGTCGGTGGGTGCGTTGCGGGGCCGTTTTGCCGGAGGCAAATTTGACCAGCTGCGACGTGACCGTCCCATGGCGGCTATGATGGAGGCATTGTCCAATCTGCTCCGACAACGACAGGCCGATCCTGGCCCGATTTTTGAGGCATGGCGAGAGAGCGTTCGTCAGGAGTTGGGGGACTCCATGGCCTTGTTGACGCAACAGCTTCCAGAAATGGATCTGCTCTTCCCAAATACACCTCCCCTACCTGAACTTCCTCCTGCCCAGGCTGCCATCCGCTTTCGCCAAGTGATAATCCGGATGTTGCGCACATTGGGTGATGAGGGATGCCCTCTTGTTTTGCTACTGGACGACTTGCAATGGGCTGACCTGCCATTTGTTGAATTGTTGGGGGAGATGATAGGCGACTCCAGTCTGGAACGATTGTTGGTGGTGGGGGCTTATCGAGATGGCGAAGTACCCACTTCCCACCCGTTGTCGCTGGCCGTTTCCACTTGGCAAGAGAGTGGATTGCCTCTGTCCAGGTTGGCCCTCATGCCGCTGCCCCAGCAGGCAACGCTTGCCTTCCTGGCGGACACGCTTTCCCATCCGAAAAAGAGAGTGCTTCCCCTGGCTACCTTGCTGCAGGCCATCAGCGGCGGTAACCCCTTTTATCTGCGCACCCTGCTGATGGAATGCCACGCCCGGGGCTGGTTACATCATGCTGGCGATGGTTGGGTATGGGATCTGGATTCTATTGCGGATTGGCGTGTGCCTGAGAGTGTGGTTGCTCTTCTGTTGGAGCGAATCGGCAGGCTGGCGGATGCCCCTCGTCATCTGCTGGCCATCGCTGCCTGTCTGGGCAATGCATTTCATCTGGATATTCTGGCAGTAGCGTCCGGGATGGCTCAACAAGTGGTGGTCGATGAGGCGGAACGCTTGTTGAATACAGGTTTCTGGGTGCCCGTGCGTGGGGAACGGCGGTTGGCTCGCTGGATGGGAGAACGGCATGGCGAGGTGATCTATCGCTTTGCCCATGACCGGGTGCAGGAAGCGGCCCTGGCCATGATTCCCGCCCGTCGTCGAGCACATTTCCGATTGGAATTGGGCCGTCGGCTGCTGGCTGCTTTTCCCCACAGCGAGGAGGAGGATAGCCTCTTTATTGTGGCAGAACAGTTTGTAGATCTATCACCACGGCGGATGAATGCCGGGGAACGCCAGCAGGTGGCACGAATCCTGTTGGCTGCTGGACGTCGCGCCAAGGGAGCGGTGGCTTTTGCCGTTGCCTTGAACTACCTGGATACAGGCATGGCCGTATTGGGAACGGTGGGATGGCAGGATGATTTTGCTTTGGCCCTTGCCATGAGGTACGAAGCGGCTGGTTGCGCCGCTGCTGTCAGTGATCTCCAACGGCTGGAGCGGTTGCGAACCGAGGTAACGGAGTACTGTCCCGACTTCAAGGATCACCTGCCAGTCCTTGCCCATCTGCCCATGCTTTATCTCATGCGCTCCAATATGGAAGAGATGAAGCAAATGGGTATTGCAATTCTGAAACGGCTCCAACTTCCAATCCATCTCACGCCTGTTCAGGTAGCTCGACAAGTAGTCGAAACGAGAAACCTCCTATTGACTACATTTGGTGGATATAAAGCCAAGGAACTGGCTGCTTTGCCTCTGACCGTCGACGAGGACTTTGCCTTTTTTTCTCACTGGTTGTTGCCGATTTTTATTACACTCTTTTTTGGAGTGCCGTCATTGCTCTTGCACTTCTCTGCCAGCATCGCCCTGAGGATGCCAAAGGAAGGGCTGGTTAAAGAGGCTGCATGGTACTACTGCTGGATGGGAGCCAACCTTGCTGGTAGCGGGAATGAAAGTGAGTTTGAATGCGGTATGTTGTTGGGCGATGCGGGGCACTTATTGCTGGAAACAGGGCAAGAACATTACCCGCCTGGGATACCAGCGATGCATTTGTACAACATTTTTATTCGCCCATGGCGGGAACCGCTGGAGCAGTGCTGCAGCCATATCATTGGTCAATACTCCGTAGGTATAGCCAGGGGTGATCTGGCCTATGCCGCTTGGAGTATCAATGCCTACCTGTTCTACCGCAGCGAACTGGGGGGGCCACTGGTGGAGGAATTGCGGATTTGCGAACATTGGCTGCCTGTCTTGGAGGAAACTGGACATGCGGCATTAGTCACCATGACACGAAATATTACTCTGCCCCCTATGCGTGAACTGCGTGGAGATATGGATGCCTATTGGCGAATTCGTCCGGATCTGCCTACAGAAATCTCTGGGAACCATGATTCAATCTGCTTTTATTTGGCTTATTCCGGTATTATGAATGCCCTGTTTCGCAACCATGTCCAGGCTCTCCCTATGCTGAGGAAGGCAAAAGAAATGCTACAGGAGCATGGTGGAGACAGGTTTACATCCACTTCTGTTGTAACCCATGAGTCCCTAGTTCTTCTTGCCCTATTGCCCGATAGTCCCTTGAAGGACCGGCGACGGATGTTGCGCGCTCTGACCGAAAACCGGCAACGGATCAAGATCTGGGCCAAGCACAATCCCGCCAATTTTTTGCACCAAGAACGACTGGTATCAGCGGCCTGGCAACGGGCTATGGGCCATCCAGAGAAGGCATTGCCTCTGTGCGAGGAGGCAGTAGCCAGTATTCGCGCCCAGAGCGGGGAAGTCTGGATGCAGTATGAAGCCATGGCCCTGGAATTGGCTGGAGAGTGTTTTTTGGAGTTGCAGTGTGATTCTTCGGCCCGGCACATGTTGCGGCGGGCAGTGCGGGCATGGTCTCGTTACGGGGCGGACGCCATGGTAAAAGAAATGGAACGTCGCCACGGCCCATTGGTGCGGGGGTGGAATCGTCAGGAGAAGACAGAGACGCCCGTTTCTAATGCCACCAACACCAGTGACCAACAATCCTCCACTTTGCTCATCGACTACCCAAGCTTGTTACAGGCCAGCCAAGCAATTGCTTTGGAAGTTTCTCATGCCGGGGTGTCTGAACGTCTGCTCTCCCTGGCTTTGGCCAACGCAGGAGCTGAAAAAGCGCGTCTTTTCCTGTCCAATGACGGGGATTGGACGCTGGTTTGTTCAGAATGTGGAGGGGCCACCTCACAAAGTGGGCATTTTGCTGGCGAGAACACACAGGAGCGGTTGCTGGACCTGGTGCGATACGTGGCCCGCAGTCGGGAACCGGTGTTGCTGGACGATGCCTCAACCGATCCACAGTGGTCTCATCTGTCAGGGGATCCTCTTTCATTGCTCTGTACCCCTCTGCTCCACACGGGCGATGTAATGGGTGTGTTGTTGTTGGAACACGCCCATAGCAAAGGGGTGTTTACGCAGGAACGGGTGGAAATGGTGGCGATCCTGGGAGCACAGGCCGCCATTTCGCTGACCAATGCGCGAGTCATGGAGGAACTGCAACAGCACCTCCAGAAGATCAGGCAATTGGGATGCCACTTGGATCAGGTCTCTGAAGCAGAGAAGAGACGCCTGGCGGGAGAGGTGCATGATGAGTTGGGCAGTACGCTGACAGCTGCCAAGATCTCCATCTCCCTGTTGGGTAAACGGCAACAGGATGAAGCAGACAAGAAGCGGTGCCAGGAGATCTACCAACTGACAGATCAAGCTCTGCGCTCGGTGCGGCGTATCTCTCATTCGTTGCGCCCAGATGTGCTGGACAAGATGGGTTTGCGTGCGGCTCTGGCAGATTTAGCCAGTTCCACGAAGACTCATTCGGGCATCGACTGCACGCTGGATGCTGAAGAGAGGGATTGGTTGTTGGACGAAGCGCAGCGCACGGCCCTGTTTCGCATCACCCAGGAGGCGTTGACCAATGTGGTTCGTCATGCTGGTGCCAAGAGAGTAACCCTTGCCTTGCGGCAGGAACGGGGGGAGATCGTGCTGGATATCAGCGATGATGGATGTGGAATTGCAGCGGCTCGCGCCCAGGATGTCAGCTCCTTTGGATTGGCTGGCATGAAAGAACGGGCTGAACGCCTGGGCGGCAAAGTGTCGGTGAGTGCACCAGCAACGGGTGGAACTTGTGTGACGGCGAGGCTCCCCTTTAAAGTCGAAGGGGCGACGCCACTGTAAAAGATGCGTGCTTTTGTTATGGATGAGTAACCGAGCAACACCAGGATCTGCAAACGACAGATTTTCAGCATCAAACAATTTCTTGCAATCAAAGAGGGGGTAGTGTTATGCGTATAATTTATGCCATTTTGTCAATTTTATTTGTCTTTTTGCAATCTGCAACCGGGCTGGCAGACAACGACCCGTTGGATTATACGCAATATCCAGCTGGGACCAACGCCTTCGTCCTCTATTACGAACATGCCTGGGGCCATGACATGTACGCCAACGGGCGGCGGACGGCAACAGATTATGCGTACAAGTTGAATGTCATTGCGGCCAAGTTGGCTACTTACCGGGAACTTGGCGGCAGATTATACATCTTTGAGGTGGGTGTGCCCTTCGTTGCTGCGGATCTGGAACAGGCATCCACCGGACTCAATCTGGGTGCCTCCTCTGTGGGAGATCCGCTATTCCTGGCTGCTTTCTGGCCGTACACCAACAAGGAGGCAGGGGTGCAATGGGGGGTCTCAGGATGGGTCACCCTGCCGTTGGGGGAGTATGACAGGAACAAACCCATGAACATCGGCAATAATCGGTGGGTTTTTAAACCGGAGACGAATTTGACATTCACCCCTGTTCCGGGGTTGGCCCTGGAAGCAACGGCTGCGGTGGAGATGTTTACCGACAACGATTCCTTTACTGCTGCCAATCGGACTCTCTCCAGGGATCCTCTGCTCACCTTGGAGGGCCATATCAGCAAGCAGGTAACCAGCGAGCTGAATCTTTCCCTGGATTATTTTTTCCATGGCGGCGGAGAGACATTTGTCGATGAGGTTGGTCGGAATGACGCCCGTGAAGATCACGCCTTGCAGACAACCGTCGCTTTCCCTCTTGGGCAGGATTATTTTCTCCGGTTGCTATACCGGAATGATTTTGATGTTGAAAATGGGCCGCAGAGCCAGACCGTCGGCTTGCGCCTTAGCAAACCATTCTGATTGCTGCATCTGAATGTGCGCTCTTTGCAACGGCAGAGGAAACATCCAGATGTACTTTAAGAACTTCCTGCTCGGTGGGCATCGCTCCTGTGCGCGTATTGAAAAAACAATATTACTATTGTGTTGTTGGTTTGCCTGTCTTGTCTGTTTGTGAATTATCAAATTTGTGCTAACAATTCAACAGCAAAGAGATCTAAAAAATGAATTTTTTAGCAGAAAAAATTTTAGGATGGAAACACGCAAACAAATACGTAATATTGTTTCTGGTGTGCATCATTTTTTCTGGAACATGTCTGACGGTTTTCCATTCAATATCGCTACGTTCTTCTATAGAGATAAACAATAAAAATCACGCCATAATCAACCAATTGCTGGTGGTTTTCAAGAAATTACGAGGTGCTAAAACAAGCATTGAGAACCAAGTTCATGATTGGAAAAACATACTAATCAGGGGAGTGAATGATCATGACGATTATGAGAAATATCTGTCTTGGTTCATGTCTAATGAGAGAAATGTTCAATTGTATTTGTCTGATGCAGTATTAATTTTAGAAAACATGGGCACCCATGAAAAAATTTTGTATAATCTGAAGGATGCAATTGTCGAGCACTTGACCATTGGGAATAAATACAGAGCAGCTCTGAAATTATTGGATCCTATGAATGCTCAGTCATCTGCAATAGTTGATTCAACAGTCAGGGGTATTGATCGTGATATTGTAGAAAAAATTGATAAATTGTTGGAGAAGTCGATATTAGATATATCTGATATCCAAGAAGCAGACTACCAGCAAGAAATTCTTCAATATCAATCGCATACGCTGGAAATAATTTTTTATACAGTTTTGATTGTTGTATTTATCTCGGTAATAGTATTTTTTATGGTATTGAATAGGAAGACCCACAGAGAAATTATTAGGCGCAGGGATGCAGAGGCTTTGTTGCATAAAAAAGAGGAACTCATTAGAAGTATTCTTGATAACACGCCATCTGTGATTTTCATAAAAGATATGCAAGGGAGGTATTCGTTTGTTAATCGCCAATTTGAAGACATGTTCCATGTTAAAAATGATTCCTTGTCCGGAAAAACTGATTACGATATTTTCACTGCAGATGTGGCATCCAGATTCCAAGAGAATGATCAGGTGGCTCTATCTTCCGGGACGCATATCCTGGCCGATGAAACTATTCAGCAAGGCGATGGCGAGCACTTCTACATCTCTGTTAAGTTTCCCTTGTTGGACGAAAGTGGCCAGCCCTACGCAGTGTGCGGTATTTCCACCGATATCACTGAGCGCAAGAAGATGGAAGAGTCTCTGGCTCGGTCTGAGGCTTACTTCCGAACCTTATTCGAGTTTTCCAGGGATGCAGTAATGCTGTTTGATGGACATAGATTTTTCGACTGTAACACTGCAACCTTGACATTGTTCGGCTGTGCCAACCGTGAGGATTTCTACCGATTACACCCAGCTGATCTCTCTCCTCCCATGCAACCGCAAGGTGAAAATTCACGCATACTGGCCAAGCAGCACATCGATGTAGCCTTGGCACAAGGATTCAGTAGGTTTGACTGGATGCATAGACGTGCCAATGGGGACGAATTTCCTGCCGAAGTGCTTTTAAGTGCGGTGGTTTTGAATGAACAAGAGGTGATCCTGGCTGTTGTAAGGGACATCACAGAGCGCAAACAAGCTGAAGAGATATTGCGCCAAGCCAAAGTACAGGCCGAAGAGACATCCCAGGAAAAGACTGCATTTCTGGATATCATGCAGCAACATATGCAGCAACTTCGGCGTTTAGGTGCCCATATGGATCAGGTTTCTGAGACGGAGAAAAAACGGCTATCTGATGAGTTTCATGAAGCCTTTGCCAATAACCTTGCTGCCGCCAAGCTCTCTTTGGCGATTCTGGCTAAACGTCAGCGGGATGAGGCGGACCAGCAACGTTGTCAGGAGATTTATCAACTTACGGATAGTGCATTGCGTTCGGCACGTCGTATTTCCCTTTCTCTGCGTCCAGATGCGTTAGATCGAGTTGGTTTGCGCGCTGGACTGGAAGAATTAGTTGGTTCCATGAAGGGCCATGTAGGACTCAAATGCCGGATGAAGGCAAACGGGGAAGATTGGCCGCTGGATGAATCTCATCGTACAGCTTTGTTCCGCATTGCCCAGGAGGCATTGACCAATGTGATCCGGCACGCTGAGGCAAAAGAAGTTGTCGTTAATTTGCGGCAAGAAACAGAGGCCGTTGTTTTGGAGATTAGTGACAATGGGCGAGGTATTGCAGCAGAACGGGCGCGAAATGTTGACTCTCTTGGCTTGGTGTGTATGAAAGAACGTGCCGAGCGTCTGGGGGGCACTCTGGAGGTGGTAGCTATGGAAACTGGTGGAACTCGGGTAACGGCCCGAATTCCTATGAAAACAAAAATAAAGGGATGAATTTAATGATCAAAATTTACATTACTGATGATCACCCAATCCTGCGTGCAGGGATTAGGGCAATGTTGTCTGAGGAGGCGGATCTCTCTATAGTAGGTGAGAGTAGCAATGGAAGAGATACCTTGCAATTCCTGCGCAAGGATGATGTCGATTTGCTGTTGCTTGATCTCCATTTGCCACACATGGATGGCTTTGAGGTATTGCAGAGGGTGAAAGAGCTGCGCCCGGAATTGAAGGTTTTGATCTTAACATCGTGTAGCGAGGAGAGCATGGCCTACCGATTCCTGAAGGCGGGTGCCTCCGGCTATTTGGTCAAGGACATGCTGCCTGAGGAGCTTGTCAAAGCGGTATACGCCGTTGTGCGGGGCAAACGCTATCTTTCTCCAGAGATCGCGGCCAAGATAGCGGATCGTATCGTCGAACCAGACGACACCCCGGCCCATGAAAAGCTGACCAATCGCGAATTTCAGGTGTTCAAGCTCCTGGCGGGCGGCACAGCGGGTACCGACATCGCCCGGTCATTGCGTCTGGCACCCAGCACCGTGAGTACCTACCGCACACGCATCCTGGAAAAGTTGGAACTTGCCAGCGTTGCCGCTCTAGTCCGCTACGCCGTTGAGCATAAAGTGCTCGATTAACTGGTGGTACATCGAAAAGATTCGACAAAAA
>JAMOBH010000191.1:0-10852 GCA_039908085.1 Magnetococcus sp. YQC-5 | reverse complement strand
TTCTCGCTGACTCTCTTTGACGAGATTTGTCTCAATTTTGCATCCGCGAGCATGTATTAGGATGGGAGATGTCAAAAAAATCGGCTTTTTCTGCCAGGCACTAAATAAATAAAAAAAGGGTGGTGTGTATTGGGGGACGGTTCACCGCCCCCCAAGGTCTTATCCGTCAGCGGTAATCCGGGCGATCAATTCTTGCAGTTTGATATCGGCCACATCGATGGGCACCTGACAGGTTCCGGCGTTTTGATGTCCACCTCCCCCATATTGCAACGCCAGTTCACCCACATTGGTTTTGGAACGCCGATCCAGAATCGACTTGCCAATGGCAAACACCGTATTTTGTTTCTGAAATCCCCACATCACATGAATGGAAATGTTGCACTGCGGAAACAAGGCGTAAATCATGAAACGATTGCCAGCCCAAATGGTCTCTTCTTGACGCAAATCCAACACAACCAGATTGTTATGCACCGTGGCACAACGTTGAACCTGTTCCTTGAACCGTTGGGCGTGTTCAAAATAGATATCCACCCGTTCCTTGACATCCGGCAACTCCAGTATTTGTTCGATGGGCATGGTACGACACAGATCGATCAATTCCATCATCAACTGGTAGTTGGAGACCCGGAATGTGCGAAACCGTCCCAAACCGGTACGGGCGTCCATCAGGTAATTCATCAACACCCACCCGGTGGGATTCAAAATCTCCTCCCGTGAAAATTGGGCCGCATCCCCCTTGTCCACCGCATCCATGATTTCTTTGGAAATGCGTGGAAAGGCTTTTTCCCCACCGTAATAATCATACACCACGCGCGCTGCTGATGGGGCTTTGGGATCAATGATGTGATTGTCTGGTTTGACGACCCCCCGGCGAATGGTTTCGCTCAGGTGATGATCAAATGCCAGATTCACCCCCTCCACATAGGGCAGGTTGGTGGTGATGTCACGATTTGTGATCGCGATTTTGCCATCCTGCATATCTTTCGGATGCACAAACTTGATGTCATTGATCAGGTCCAGTTCTTTCAAGAGAACCGCACATACCAACCCATCAAAATCGCTCCGCGTTACCAACCGAAATGGTTCAGTGCCCGTCATGTCATGCCTCCACCAGCCAAGTCAAGCCGTAAATAATACGTTATACTACCTGAAATCGTAGCCCATTCACAAGAATATTTTGTTTAGACTGCATCATTACGCCAGGAAATACGCCAGCAATTGTGAATCTTCGGATTGCGGGCAAAATCAGGGCCAATGGTTTCACGAGTGATATCCTCCACGGACAAACCAGCGGGCAAGGCGTCGAAGTCCATGCGAAAGCGTCGCAAATTGTTCGAAAAAAACAGGATCCCGTCCGGTGTCAACAGGCGTGAGACCTGTTCTATCAGAGTAGCATGTTCCCGCTGCAAATCAAAAGGCAGTTCCATACGTGCCGAGTTGGAAAAAGTCGGCGGATCCAACAAAATGATCTCAAACCGCTCTTCAGGTGGTGAGTGTTGTGCCTCCAGGATCCATTCCAGGCAATCCGCCCGGATCAGACGGTGTTGAATCCCGGAAAATCCATTCAGAGCCAGATTGCGCCCGGCCCAGTCCAGATAGGTCCGGGAGAGATCCACCGTGACCGTGCTGGAGGCCCCTCCGGCGGCGGCAAAAACCGTGGCTGCTCCCGTGTAGCCGAACAGATTCAAAAACCGGCGTCCTTGTGTCATCCCACGCAACAAACGACGCAATGGGGCCTGATCCAGAAACAAGCCGACATCCAAGGTATCGGTGAAATTCACCCAAAAACGCAAGCCTCCCTCTTCCACAATGACCTGCTCGCCATCACTGCCCATTTTCCGGTATTGCTCCCCCCCGGTTTGCCGACGTCGGATTTTGAAGAAAACCTGTTCCGGGGAGACCTGCAAGGCCACAGGAATGGCAGCCAGCACTTCTCCCAGACGCCGCCTGGCATGGGTTGGATCCACATCAGGAGGAGAGTGATATTCCTGCAAATGGACCCATGGTCCATAAATATCCACGGCCACGGCATATTCCGGCATATCCGCATCGTAGAGGCGATAACAGCTCACGCCTTCCTGACGGACCCATCGGGCCAGACGGTGCCGGTTTTTGCGCAACCGGTTGGCAAACATGATCGCTCCAGGCGAGGCCGGGTCTCCTGGTGGTGGAGGAGGGTCTTCAATCACGGGAGGGGGGGCATGATGGGGGAGGGGTGGTTGGACCGGATCAAACAATAACAGGCGACAGGCCAGGGGACCATTGAACAGGGGTTTGACCTCCCGTGGACGCATGCCCAAGGATTCGCCCAATTGGGGATCTGCCGTAAACACCGCCGAGTGCCAGCCATGCATCCTGGTACGCAACCGATTGCCCAGCAAGGCATAGAGGGATTTCAGGCGTTCGACATCCCCCTGACGTTCGCCATAGGGGGGATTGACCACCACCACCCCCACCACCCCCAGAGGACGTTCCAGGTGTTCGACATCCCGTTGTTCCAGGGCAATCCGATCTGTCAGGCCAGCCATGGCCACATTTTCGCGGGCGGCCTGCAATACTGTGGGATCCTTGTCAAAGCCATAAAGGGCCGGAATGGTTGGACGACCCATGCGGGCGCGTTCTTTGGCTTCGGCCAGCATCTCTTTCCAGACGGTTTGGTCCTGTCCCAGCCAACCCAAAAAGCCGAAATGATGGCGCAGCAGACCAGGTGCCTGATCCCCTGCCATCATGGCGGCCTCCACCAGCAGCGTGCCGGATCCGCACATGGGATCCAACAAGGCTTTTCCTTCACGGCAGATGTCCGGCCAACCTGCCAGCATGAGAATGGCAGCGGCCAGATTTTCCTTTAATGGGGCAGTCCCCCCATCCACCCGGTAGCCTCGGCGATGCAGACCTTCCCCAGACAAGTCAATACCGATATCGATTCGGTTGTCGGTCAATCGGGCATAAATGCGCAGATCCGGTTCGGTGAATTGGACTGAAGGCCGTATCCCAAAGCGTTCCCGGAATCGATCCACCACCGCATCTTTGACCCTCATGGCCCCAAAGCGGGTATGACGCACCACGGCATTGGTCCCGGAAAAATCCACAGCCAAGGTGCCGTTTGGGCGGAGGTGATCTTCCCATGGCAGTTGTTTGACGCCTTCATACAGTCCGTCACTGTCATCCATCGTAAAACGGGCCAGTGGCAAGGTCAATCGACTGGCCACGCGGGAGTAAAGACAGATTCGGCACACCGTGACGAAATCGCCTGCAAAGGTGACACCGGCGGTTACCGGGCGTACAGAACGGGCACCACACTGACGCAGTTCCAACGCCAGAAGGGATTCCATGCCCCGTGGGGCAGCGGCAAATAACGCATAGGGCGCGGTGGTCATGTTGATTTCATCCGATGGCATCCTGAGACTTGATTCAAAGTGGGACAACTCCCAAAACGGGTCATCTGGTTGATCCGACAGGTAAAAATTGGAATAAATTTTTGCAGTTCAAGGAAAATGTCGCATGGCTCGTCTTGAAACATTCTCGCCGTCACGCCGGGTCTGAAAAGAGCGCGTCCAGTGTTGGGGCATCCAATATCCGAAGTCCCCACTCCTCCAAAGAAGGTAGTTCTGCCTTGGCAAGCTTTTCACTAACCCAGGTCGGCAATTCACCAAAACGCCGTTGTAACAGGCGTGTCAACATTCTGGCTGCGCCCTCCCGTTGGCCTTTTCGTATCCCAATCCGTTCCACACTCGTGACATAACGCATCTTTTGGTTCTCCTCAAAGTTGGACATCTCTTCCCAAAACAGGTCATCCAGTTGATCCGGCAGGAAAAAAACCGGAACAAATTATTGAAGTTCAAGGAGATGGCGCATAGCCCGTCTGGAAACAGTCTCGCCGTCACGCTGGGTCTGCAAATACCGCATCAAGTGACTCCGCATCCACAAACCGAAGTCCCCACTCCTCCAAAGAAGGTAGTTCTGCCTTGGCAAGCTTTTCACTAACCCACGTCGGCAATTCACCAAAACGCCGTTGTAACAGGCGTGTCAACATTCTGGCTTCGCCTTCCCGTTGGCCTTTTCGTATCCCAATCCGTTCCACACTCGTGACATAACGCATTTTTTGGTTCTCCTCAAAGTTGGACATCTCTTCCAAAAACAGGTCATCCAGTTGAGCCGGAAGGCTGAAATACATGATTGAAATTCAAGGAGATGGCGCAATGCCCGGCTCGAAATATTCTGGCCATCACGCCGGGTCTGAAAAGAGCGCGTCCAGTGTTGGGGCATCAAATATCCGAAGTCCCCATTCCTCCAAAGAAGGTGGTTCTGCCTTGGCAAGCTTTTCACTAACCCACGTCGGCAATTCACCAAAACGCCGTTGCAGCTGGCGTGTCAACATTCTGGCTGCGCCTTTTTTCTCCCCAATCCGTTCCACACTCGTGACATAACGCATTTTTTGGTTCTCCTCAAAGTTGGACATCTCTTCCCAAAACAGGTTATCCAGTTGATCCGGCAGGCTGAGTACCCAGTCGATGAACCGGTACAAGTCAATGATTTTCTGACGACCAAACCCTCGCTGATACAGGCTGCGCGTAATACGTCGTTTTTCGTCGTAGCGTTTTTCCGGCTGGTTTTTGGTCTTTTTGGCACTCAGGTGGGCCAGAGTGACGATGGCAAACGGGTTGTCGGATTGTTCCAGGTCAGACAGGTGATCCAGATAATCCAACAATTTGACGGTATTGAACCGATAAATCACTTCGGATCCCCACAGTGCCCGACGATACTCTGAAATCCGCCAGCCTGGTTCCTCATCCGCCAAAATCGCCAAACCGATCACCGGCTTTTTGTGCAGGTCGTATGCCCGATACTGGCAGGTGTACATACGCTCCGCAAATTCGGGATCACGGTCTGCTTGTATTTCGACATGGTTCAGCACCCAGAGTTCATCGCCGTTGAGTAGCCACACTTTGACCAACAGATCCACCCGGCGGTTTTTGGTCTGCGCTTCCTTCGTGATCCTGTCCAATTCTTTGTCGAGGAACTCAGGATCACGTTGCCAATCGATACCATCATGCGCTTCCTGGAGGAAAAAGGCCAAAAAATCCTTGAAACAGGTCTTCAGGATCTCCTTCCACGGTGAATCGTACTCGGTCGGTTGACTCTGATTGTTGCAATGGGTCATGCACGTATCCTAATCCATATCTCAGAAGCACTGTCATTTGGCAATTGCATCGATAGCACTGATCACTGTGTCATTGGTCTGGCCAACTGGCAGCATCACCCCGGTGTCAATGGTGGATGCGCCATTCAACTTTCTTAAAATGAGTACTCCATCAGTGGCATCCACGGTCCCGCTGTGATCCACATCCAATTTTGAAGCAATGGCGTTGATCGTGGCCAGGATTGTGTCATTGGTCTGGCCAGTCGGCACCATCACCCCGGTGTCAATGGTGGAGGCACCGTTTAATTTCCGCAGGAGCAACACCCCGTCAGTGGCATTCACTGTGCCGCTTTGGTCCACATCGAGGAGCGGGGAGGTTTGGATAACAGTCGGAACGGACGTGGTGGTTGTCGTAACCGAGGTCGTCGTTTTCGGCACAGACGAGGTGGTCGTCGTTTTTGGCACAGACGAGGTGGTCGTCGTTTTTGGCACCGAGGTGGTGGTAGTCGCAACCGAGGTCGTCGTACTCGGCATCGAGGTGGTAGTCGCAACTGAGGTCGTCGTACTCGGCACCGAGGTGGTAGTCGCAATAGAGGTCGTAGAACTGCTGCTTTGGGTAGAGGGCACTGTGACCGTCAATGTCTTGCCTGACAGGGTGACCTGAACGCCTTTCGTCGCATCAGACTGGACTCCATTGACGGTCAGATCAACCGTCGTATTGTTCGTATCAGTCATGAGTGTGAAACGGCCTTGAGCATCGGTTATGGCCGTTTCATTCCCATTGGTTTTGATCACTGCATTGGCCATGGGGGTTTTGTCGGGATTGGTCAGCAGAGCCACAAACGGAATCATGATGGGACCGTAAGGACGATAGATTTTGAGGTCATATTCCGTACTCGCACCGGACAGGTTGGCTCCGAACTGAGTGGCTTTGACAAAGTACACCCCCTCTTTTTGTGGGGTAAAGGTGATTTTTTCTTCACCGCCAAAGCCCTTGTCATTGACGGCTTTCATAAGTGATGTCACACCGTCCGTGTCATAGAGTTCCAGGACCACGTCGGCATTTTTGCCAAGGTTGATGGCCTCGATGGCATATGTGACATCTTGGATGGCATAAAATCTGACCCAATCGGCATCGTTGGCCAGATGGGTGTTATGACGTTGCGGGGTGGAATGGTTGATAACAATAATGCTTGCTTGTGCAGAGGTGTTATCCGATTCGAATTCATCCTTGCCTACTTGAATACTTACGGACTTTGGCAACGAGGTCCAGCGATCTGCGTCATTGGCCTGGGCATAGAAAGAGATGACATACTGGCCCGACCCTTTGAAACCGCTGAAACTGCTATCGAAAGTCGCTTCATAGCGATTGGTCGTTGGATTGAATGGCATCGCCAGAATGGGCAAGTTGGTAATGGGTTCCTGGCTGTCCGTACCGGTTCCCGGTGGGACGACCACGCCCCATACACGGTCAATCTTGCTGGCCCCTTGCAAGAGTTGGACCCACAGCTTCAAACCAGGGCCGGTCTCTTCCATATAGGAATCAGGCATCGAGTCGGTGATTTCTGGAAACACTGCTGCCGTGAAAAAGGGAGTCCCCAGGTAGGTCGTGCTGACCAGAGGCGTGTCTTTGCTGGCGACATAAACCCCATCGGAGTCTGCATCCATGATGGGATTTTGTTGATTGCGACTGACGGCCCGGCTTGCCTGGACGCTGGTTGAAAAACTTTCGTTCAGGCTTTTACCCATCAAAATATGCTTCCAGAAGAAACTGGAGAAGGATTGATCTCCTCCCGAAGCAAAATAGGCCAACTCCTTGGTATCGGTACTGGTAATGACAATTCTTGACATGCCCTTGGGAGGAATCAAGTCACGCACGAAGCTGCCTGAGTAGCAAGCATCCATGATCAGAATCACCTTGGCTCCGGTTTTGGTTTGCAAGGCATTCAGCCACTCTTCCAGCTTGGCAGAGGTGAGGATATCGGCTTGACCATTTCGAGGTTTTGTGATGAGAAACTGACCTTCAAGCCCATGGTCCACCATATAGATAATCAATGGTTTTTTGCTGTTGACATATCCACCCGCCCAGTTGGTGATGGCATCTTGTAGTGTCGCAGAACTGGCCAATCCATTGATATCGCTGACTGTGTCATTGTCCAGATCCTGATTGACATTCATGCTGAGATAGCGGATGTTTTGCTTGGAGATACCTTTTTTACGCAATACTGTATAAGCAAAATTGGCCACGCTGTTGGTTGCAGGCCACAGATAATCCTGAAGATCTCCTCCGGCCACGATGATGGCGCGGGCATCCTGTTCTGATTCCACGGCAGTGGCGGTAAAATTTTTGTTGAGTTGATTGGACGCAACCGAAGTCAGGAGAATCTCTGCCGGGGCAAAGGTATAACCTGGTTTGGTCGGGGTGATCTTGCCAGACCAGCCTACACTCGGCATCTCCCAGCTATACTGGCCCAGGCTGTTGGAGGGGAGCTTGGATATCCGGTTATTATCATCCGCAAATGTGATTGAAACCTCTGAGAGCGGTTTGGCAGTGCCATCCAAAATGGTTCCAGAGACCAGAAATTTGTCGGTACGGGTGAAACGGCTGGTAGTCCTGACAGAATTTCCGACTTTGTCCGTAGCCTCAGCGGTAATGGTATAGGTATTACCTAAAGTCCAGTTGATCATGGTCGTCAACGCCCAGTGTGCCCATTGATCTTCTGAAGATGCGCTCACCCAGGAGGGCGTTTTGGTAAAGCTGGGTATACCATCCAGCTGTTTTGTAAAATAATAAGTTCCATCTGTAATTTGCAATCGGACTGTTTCCACACCTGTGCCGCCCAGGTCCGTTGCAGTACCAGTGATTTGAAACAACTCTCTGAGAACAACGCCATCCATGGGATCGGTAATGGTCATCTGAGGCGGGGTGGTGTCAATCGTGAAATTTTTGGTTCGCACTTCGCTGGAGTGTCCAGAAAAATCGACCGCGATATATTTGAGTACCTTGTTGGCACTCACGGTGATTGGAGCCGTATAACGAGTCGAATTGAGGCTGGGATTGGAGCCATCCAGTGTGTAATAGATCGCCGCACAGCCAGATCCCTCATCTTGACAGGTTAATGTCACACTCTGGGCATTTTTGAATATTCCATCTGCAATATCGACCGCAACCGGATTGGAGGTGTCCTCCACAGAGAGTGAGAAGGCGGGCAAGGAGAGGGTATCGGGCGCAGATCCAGAGCTGACCGAAATCACAATGTCCCCATAAATGCCATAGTCTTTGGCTGCCGGGGTTCCTGAAAAAACACCGGTGGTCTTGTTGAAGGTCGCCCATGGTGGCATGTTTTTGATGGTGAAAGAGAGGGGATCGCCATCCACATCGTTGGCCACGGGGGTAAAACTGTAAGCAACTCCTGGTTTGGCTGAAGTGGGTGGGGTTCCGGTGAGGGTCGGCGGGTGATTGACCGGCGTCACGGTGACGGTGAAGGTTGTATTTGCAGTAAGCGTGCCATCGTTTACCGTGACGGTAATGACCGAAGAACCGTGTTGATAGGGTGTCGGCAGGAGGGTCAGGGTCCGATTCGCTCCGGTTCCACTTGGTATCAAATGGGTCGTGTCAGACGGAATCAGTTTGGTATTTGCAGAAGAGGCTGTCACGGTCAGAGTGCCAACCGGGGTCTCCAAATCCCCGACAGTCAAGGCAATGGGGGCCATGGGATCGTCTTCGCGACTGGTCAGATCCGAAATTTTGGTGATGGTGGGCGGCGTATTGGCATGGGTCACGGTGATGCTGAATGCAGGCAAGGAGACGGTATTGGCACCATCGCTGACTGAAATGATGATATTGGGAGAACTCCCCAGGTCACTGTAAGCAGGAGATCCGGTCAACGCACCGGTGGTTGAATTGAAGGTCGCCCAGACGGGTTTGTTTTGGATGGAGAAGGTCAGGGGATCATTTTCCAGATCCGTTGCGGATGGAATGAACGAGTATGGTGAATTGTCAAGGACACCGGTCGAGGGAACGCCGCTGATGCTTGGTGGGTCATTGATCGGGTTGATGGTGACGGTCATGGTGGCGGTATTGGAATCCAGCGTGCTGTCATTTGCCTTGAAGGTGAAACTGTCGGAACCGTTGGCGTTGAGGTTCGGGGTATAGGAAAAAGCAGACCCAGCACTGATGACAACCGATCCTTTGGTGGGTTTGGTGACAATGACATAGCTTAAAGTGGTACTGTCACTGTCCGTGGCCGACAAGGTTCCGGTATAAACGGTATCCTCGTTGGTGGTAAAAGTCCCGTTGGTGGCAACCGGGGCATCGTTGACTGGAGTAACGGTGACGGTCATGGTGGCGATATTGGAATCCAATGCGCCGTCATTCACTTTGAAGGTAAAGCTGTCGGAACCGTTGACATTGAGCGTTGGGGTATAGGTAAAGGCACCAGTGGCGGCGTTGGTGATGGTGATACTCCCCTTGGTTGGTGGCGTGACGATGGAATAGGTCAAAGTGGTACTGTCACTGTCCGTAGCCGACAAGGTTCCGGTATAGGCGGTATCCTCGTTGGTGGTCAAAGTTCCGTTGGTGGCAACCGGGGCATCGTTGACCGGGGCCACGGCCATATTGAAGGTTTTGGTGCTGGTGAACTCGACCGGGTTGCCACTGGTCGCAGTTACGGTGATCACCGCCGAACCGGCTTGATTCGCTGCGGGCGTCACCACCAGATTGCGACTGGAACCCGTACCGGTCAGAACCAGATTGGCATTTGGGATCAGGGCGGTATTCGATGAGGAGGCTGTCACGGCAAAGTTTGTCGAAGCCGGGTCCGTATCCCCGGTGGTAAAGGCAATGGTCCCGGTTTTTTCGTCTTCGTTGATGGTTTGATCCGCGATGCCAGAAAGACTGGCCATGATCGATCCCCTGGCCACTTTGTATAATGTGGTGGTCGTGTTGCTCAAACGGATCCAACCGACATTGGAAGACCAGACATAGCCACTGAACGTACCTGTGGTCAGGATTTTGGGGGCCGTGGTTGTGTCGAAGGCATTGAAGTTGATCCAACCCACGGTTTCGCTCCAGCCATACCCAGAGAGCGTGCCGTTGGCATCCAGGTTGACGCCCCAGTTGGTGGCATCGGTATTGGCATAAGGACCGGCCCCATCAACCCCCAGTGCGATCAAGCCGATATTCTCGCCCCAGGCATATCCGGCAAGATGAGCCGTAAAAATTTGGACTCCACCCTGAGTTGGGCGGAAATTGACCCACCCTCCGCTTTCGGACCAGGCATATTTATTGGTGCTGTTGATGCCATAGGTCGCGGCAAACAGCGACGATGGGACCAATATCCATAAAAATACCAGCCATGGCAGCCAGAATGAACGAAAAACAGAACAAACAGATCGTTTCATGTGTGAACCTCTTTTCAATTCAACCGCAGGTTGATTCATAGGGCCTTTAAATTTAAACCGGGACACATTATATTCGTCGTGGCCATGATTGACATTCCTCATTCATTTAAATAAATTTTAAAAAAAAAAGGGTGGGGGGTATTGGGGGGCGGTTCACCGCCCCCCAAGGTCTTTTTTTTTCCCGAAACATTGAAATCACACCCGGTCAGAAAGCACTTCTTCCAATTTCTTGGCATCAAAAATCTTGAGACTCCAGGTATCCAAAGTAGGCAAATCAGCCTGAGCAATTTTTTCGTTGGCCCAGGATGG
>JAMOBH010000190.1:0-10864 GCA_039908085.1 Magnetococcus sp. YQC-5 | reverse complement strand
CAAAATGACCCGTTCATCTGGTGGCCCACCGCATTGCACCCACATATACGACTTGCTACTGACAGGTCGATTGGCTTCCTTGAGAACCTGCACCGTGGTTTCATCCATCTGGATGAAACCGTACTCCAACAGTTGGTCACGGATCAGATTGATCAATGGCTGCACCAAGTGCCCGGAGAGGATCATCCAGTTGGCCAATGTGGTCCGACTCAAGTCCAATCCGTACCGCTTGAAAATCACCTCTTGCCGATATAAAGGCAGGGCATCGGCATACTTGGAAGTCGCAATATAGGCCAACATGCTCACGGATGCCAACTCGCATCCATCTTCTCATCCTCCTGGAAAAAGTTTCAGATGGGATGATGATGAGGCATTCAGCCAGATCTGTGAACCCTGGGGTAAAATTGACGCTTACGGCGTCAACGCAACATGTGGCCCGCAGTGCCGGTCTGGCCGGTCTGACGACCGAGACCTTCGTGGACAACCGTCCCATGCAGGCGGTGCTGAACAAATGCGGCTTGACTGTCCAGACCCATTTCGGCGGAGAGACAGTTCACTTTGATATTGAGTTTTAGTGCGTGCCGGTACAGTGCGACTGGAAGGGATTTCAGGATTATCGTCCACGCCCCACATCCGCAATATCTTGATGGTCCTTCAGCAACGTGCCCAGATATGGCAATTTTGATAGATCCTTCTCAAGAGGCTCTGGATAGGTGCCGTTGGCGATAGATAGGATGCGCAGCCAGACCAGAAATTCGCCCGTAGACGGCAGCTTGCGCAGGGGACGACTGCGCAGATCCATAAAACGGCGCATTGCCGTATCAATCAGACTGTCGCTCAGACGGGCAAATGATGCACGCCGACGATTGACCGCCTCGCGTACCAGAGCCTCATCAAATTGCAAATGGTGGTATACACACCGTCGCAGGAAAGGCTCCGGCAGACGCCGTTCACTGTTGGATGTGATGAAAACCACAGGACGGAGTGCCCGTGCGGCCTGTATGGTCCTGGAGATTTCTGGGACATAAAATTCCATCTGATCCAGTTCATGCAGGAGGTCGTTGGGGAAATCGCGCGGTGCCTTGTCAATCTCGTCAATCAGGAGGACTTGGGGAACTGCTGCCTCGAATGCTTGCCAAAGCGCACGCTTTTCGATGTAATTCGCCTTGTCTAAGGGTCTACCTTCTTTTTCCATGTGGGCATCATGAAAATAGCGTACTGTATCAAAGTGATATAATAGATCTTTTGCTGTGGTATCGGATTTGACCTGGAAGTGCATCACCGGTTCCACCCCCAGTTTGTAAGCTGCGTAGTAGGCTGCCTGGGTCTTTCCCGTCCCCGATTCACCAGTAATCAATATTGGTTCTCCAACGGCCAGGGCGGTATTGATGGCTGTCTCCAAAAGGTCGCCGGGAACATACAATTGTGCATCCTCACGCAGACAGCCCTTGATTTCGGTGAAGGGTCGTTTGAGCAAAAGGGTGCTGTCCGTGATAGGCCCTGCACGGCGGTACTCGATAAGAGCGAACGGATAGTGCGTCATATTACTTTATCTCCTTCTTTACCCTATTTATCTTGTATTTGGCAGAGGATCTTCAGCGAGATCCCAATAACCCTTGACGACATCCTCCAAAGCCCTGATGGTCGCCTCGTATCGACCATTGGTTTTTCTTATGATGCTGGCAGCCACTTTTTCCCAACGTGTCGGAGGAACTGGTACGCCATGACTTTGGATAAAGTTGATGATGTCGTCCTCAGTCACCGATAATAGCTCCGGCAACAGTTCAAAGCGGCTAGTGGACATACGGTAGGTAAGCAGACCATGGCTACTCATCCGTTTATAGAAATCATCTGGATTGATGCAGTTAAAAGCAAATCCACTTAGCACAAAGATGCGCGGATGAAGATTCTTGAGTACAGCAACATCCAAAAAGTCTAAATAGGTCTTGATCGCTGCAGGTGTCATGACTGATGAATCATCCTGAATAACATCATTATGGATATATATGAGAACTTTAGTTTCAGTCCTCATCCTGGGGTGACTGAGTACAGCATTGGAGATTTCCGACAAACATTTTACATTAAAAGTTCTGCACAGCATGGCTTCGAATAATGGCGTTATTGCGATTAATGGCCATGATGGACGTACAGGAAATACCTTGGCGTCATCCAATCGCTCCTCAAATTCCACCCGCAATCGATCCAACAGCATCTCGGCCCCCTGGTCATGACTGCCATACCAGCCAAAGGCTCTACCCCGCATGCTCCTGTAACGTAACAGATCGATCACGTCTGTATTGACACGTGAGAATTGGAAGACGCGATCCAGCTTGCAGTGCCAGTGCGCATCTGCAATTTTCCGGCTGTCGTCACTGTCCAGGGGGCTGCTGTGCCATGACGAGTAGTGGCAATAGACAGCTGGAGTTAACCAATAGATGGTATCGGATAGTTCACCCCGCTCCACATAACTGTCATACAGTCTTCCCACAGCCTGGAGCGGTTCTGCACCATCGACCAATACGCGAACAAGTAATTGCATTCCTTGCGGTCTTGCCGACTTTTGCTTGACGAGTGTTCGATTGGCAATGACCACTGGCACAATAGGCCCCAACTGCCAGCCAGCTCCCAGATAGCCCGTATCGGCCCCATAGCACGCGTTGATATAAGCAAGAATGGGAGGGCTACCGACACGGTTGAGAGCATTCGCAATATCTTTCATAGGTACCGGAATGTTTGTTCCATCCTCTTCTTCGAACCATAAAACGGTATCGCGAGCGTCGCCATTGCCGTGGCCATAGAAGTAGAATACATGGGGTTGAAAACTTGCAACTTCTTGAAAAAAATCTTTCCATGTAGAGACAATACGCAGTCGGTCCATCGGTTCGTAACGCGGGTCTTGTACTTTCAGCAATGCTGCGATCTCTTGTACGTGCTGGTGGGATCCTGTAGGTTCACATCCCTTCGGTTCAGGAGCCACCAGCATGACCTTGGGCAAAGGTGGCAGGACAGCTGCAGTCAACGGAACGCCAGGAATCATTTGTGACACCGTACTGCCGCTCAGGACAGCATGCCGTCCTTGGCGTCCCAACAAAGGCCAGGGCAGACCTGCAACGTGATCACTGGAGGAGAGAATGCGTATATCTGCTCTCTTTCTGACAACATCTTCCCACTTGGCCTGCGCAGTCGCTCCGAATGCACGATCCCACAAAAATTCACCAAGCCGCTCCTGAGCTTTGGATGACAGCATTTCGGCATAATATGGTACATCAGGAGTATGCAATGCCTGAATGATCTTTTCCAATGTCACTGTAACAGAACCCAATGCAACCTGCACTGTGGGACTAAGGCGATCTATATCAACATGGTAACGTTCGTTGATACATCCTGCGATGCCATTGTTGTCATTTGTAGTAGTTGATGTGCCTGTTACATCAATAATTACCATAAATTAATCTCCTTCCGTTTCCATGTTTTTCCACGCTTAATCATGATTACACATTTCTTGCCCTTTAATCCAACCCTTCCAATCGTTTGTAAGAGTAAGAATAAAATGGGAAAATAGATACTGTAAACCGCATCCACAAGAAAGACTATAACTTTTTTGCTGTTTAATTCTTCTGCTTTTTCTGCTCTAATAAAATCCACACTATTCAAATCAGACCAAAAAACAATCATATTATCATTTTGAAGATACATCTTAAACCTCTTTATAAAAAATGGGATTCTACGCACCAAATAAGATTTCGAATCTAATCGCTGGAAGATATTTGCAATGAGTCTGCGGGATTGATTATCCAGTTTTTGCATAGTCCAAGGACTCTTCATGTCAATCCATTTTATGGCATCGAGTGTGGCTACGACAAAATGCTTCTGTGCGTCGGAATCAGTGAATCGGGTAATGGCAGTAACAGGAGATTCGTTTGAAAATGATCCTATTATAGAACGAGAATTGACATCAAATATATTGATTGCAGAACCTGTTGAAACAGCCAAAACGTCATCACCAATCCATGCCATAGCAAACCACTCGTGAGCAACTATTTTCGTTAAAACGACCACGTCTTCTGCATCAATTGTGAACACAGCGACATCCATATTCTCATATACTGCGGCAATTTTTCTGCATGTTTCGGAAAATTTTATATATATAATTTTGTCAGTAATAGCTCTCTGATAGATCATGCAACCATCTTTGTACACAGAAAGATTCCCATTGTTGTTTGCAGCAAAAAATATCAGATTGCTGGAGAATGAGGTTGCAAATGTTCTGAAGTTAAGATTGGTCCAACGTAGACAGTTTACCACTTTTTGAGAAAACGGCTTTAACGAGAAAAAGTACAGGCAAACTCTGGCAAAACAAATTAAAAACTGAGTGTATTTATTGGCAATGTAACCCATTAAACCCGTGCCAACTGGCATGCCGGTCAGTTTCCCGAATATGATCTTTGAATGATAAGATTTAGGGGATTTTCTGAGGATTAATTTTTTAACATGCGTAAAGTCATGGTTAGGCATAATAAAATTTTTGAAGGCATCCACAACTGCTGGTCCAATAGCCGTTCTGCGTAGCGATTGAATCTCAGGAGCAGCGACATCTGGATCAATCTCCGTCTGAATGCGGGCGCAACGCCAACGCCATTCCAAATGTGATGGGCTGTCAGCAGGGGGTTCGGCTTGGCGTTCTGCTTCCAACAGAAAGGCCAACACCTTGTCCTGATCACCAACAGATCGGTGGCGCAAAAAACCGTTACGCAAAATACGCAGTACTGGTTCGGCAAATGACAACCCGGCATCGGTCAGCCGTGTACCTGGAAGGGCAATCAAACGATCCAACCGCTCCGCAGGCAGAGCATGGTAAAAGCTATGACGCAACGCATCGGCCACATTCAAACGGATGGGCTGGGCCATGGCACAATCGCAGGCCCACATCCACGCATCCCCAAGCAGCAGGGAAATTTCGGCAAACAGGGTGGGTGAATCAGGAGCAATCAATTTGCTTCGGAGGTTGGCGGTCGATTGTCTCCATCTTTCATCGCCTGCCTCACTCAAAAAGATACGTCCGAGCAGTGCCAAGCCGTGATCGGTTGCTGGAAAAACCGGAATCCCGGCGCGTCGTACAGCCTCTGGCACATCATCCCATAACCCTGGATCCCGCAAATCCAACCACGCGATAAAAGGCCAACGCGCCAAATCCTGGATTGTTCTCATGGAACGGCGATTCAGTGCCTGGCCGTCCGAAAACAGCAGCACCAAGTATCCTTGCCGGTGATCTGCCAAATCTTCCAAATCCAGCAAGTCTCCCCCTGGTCCAGATATCTGTGCCGGATCGCCACGAAACCACCCTCTTTTAACACCAACACCCCGTTCAATCAATCCATCGGCCAGTTCATTTGCCGCTTGATTCCACTGGCGTGCCTCGGTCGTCATATCTTCCAAGATCATCAGCAGCCGGTCACGTCGCAACTGTTCAAGGCGTATATCAGGCAGCCCTCCAGCATGCACGGTGGCGTTCACAGTCGCTGCCACATCCAGTCTCTGGCTGAACGATACACTGGTGAACCGGCCCAGACCATCTGCAAAGGTATCAATGGCTTCCCGACTCAGACGCCGTGGGATTGGATGCAGTGCTGGCAGATGTAAGTCTGTTTCGAACGGATCGGCAGAAGAAAACCTTTTTTTCCATTTTATAATGATTGAATGTATTATATATTTTATTTTATCAGATTTGCTTAACAAAATCTCAGACATAATCGCCACAAAAAATACTATTGTCATACTAAGAAAAAAAGGTCGTGCTTGGAATTCAAGATCCATCATTACAAAAACCGATACCCAGCTAAAAATAAAAATTATAATAACAAGCACAAAATATTTACGGAGTAATGTACGAGACGGCACAGAAAAGAAATATCTTTTGTTTGGTCTTGCAATTTTAGAGGATATCTCATTTATTGTTTTATTGGAAACGATTTTCTTGACATGGTATTCTTCACTTATCGGTGTATCCACACCAGATACCACATCCTGTTCCTCCAACCGCTTCAAATCTTCAAGCCCCTTGGAAACATCCATGGTGCGAAACCGGTTTTCTTCCTCATCTGTCACGGTAAAGAAGGCTTCGAAATGGTAGCGAAACCGTTCCACATCTTCGGGGGATGCGGTCAGCAAGGGGCACAATACATTGGCCAAGCGGTTTCCTGTCCATTCACCAGGCCACGCCGATAGTGCTGTGGCAATTCGTTGGTGATCCCGTGGACCAATGGCAAATCCATCGGCACGCAGTATCTCCAGAAACGGTTCCAGGGCATAGTCAACGGTAGACGGCAGGGGTTTTGTCATGCACCGACCTCCATAGCCTGCCAGAAGGCATGTGCTACCTCGGGATGGAGAATGTCATTGTGGGCACCGGTGGGAAAACTGCCATGACGGATCCATGCGCTGCCATCCAGGTTGTAAATTCCTCCTGAAACAAAGCCGTATTCGGCACCTGCGTCACCCATCACCCGTTCAACCGCAGGTACACCCCCGCCCTGAGCACCGAAAATGCCCAAAGCACCATACTTTGGCAAATCGTGTCCCTCTACAAGATACGCAACCTGACCAGCCACCCCGGCGGCAATGGGATAAAACACGCGGTTGGCCGTGTCGTGCTTCGAGCAGACCGCCAGCATCAAACCCTTGACCATCTGGTCGGCAATCAACTGATGAAATCGACCCCTCTCGTCTGGGACCGGGGGTATGGATTGGGCATAAGACCATAAAGACAACGCTCCACAGACCAGGAAAACAGTATCAATTACCCCCGCTTCCCGGGTGCTACCAAGTGGTCCGGCAATCATGGCCGACATCACGATGCAACCAAAACTGTGACCCATGCCATGAAACCGTACATCCCTGCCAGCAACTGCTGACCGCAATCGTCGCAGCAGCGGATAAGCAGCCGTTTCACCAATGGTGAGTGCACGTTTTTTCATGGTCCAAAACGACAAAATACGCAACGGGGCAAGTAAACCACCGGCGATTCCGCCACCAAATGTCGCCGGATACGCCTCTGAGACATTGTTCGTCTGCTGGTAGACCATCTCCGGATCAAATTCGGTTTCCTCCAGGCCGGGTTCCATTCCCATATCCGTACCCAGCATCGCCTCACGAAATAAAACTCGATAGGCTGCAACAACTGCTTCAGGCAACATTTCTGGAGAAAGGTCATCCTCGGCAGCAGACAGTAACAGGTCCAGGGCTTGACGTGCTGCTGGGGAGTCGGCAATCTGCCTTGCATAACGGTCAACCATCGACTCTGAATCAGCCATAACCGGGAAGGCACCCATCCCTTCGTCACCCCAAGCCAGACTCGGCCAGTGCATACCAATCAGTACAGGTTTGAACGATGGTCTTTTTTTAAGGAGGCGTTCTTTGTTCATGGTTTGAGACATGAGCAACCTGGCCCAGTCGCAATACTGCTGTTGGGCATCTGACAGATCATTATTCCATCCGTGGGCCAATAAAATGACGTCAGTCACATTATCGTGGACCAGAACGTTGGCCAATTCCTCGCTCAACAATCTGTCCTCTTCCCTTCGCTCCCGACCATGCTTGTCATAGGAGATCAGCCAATAGGCGGGGGAAGGAGAATCTGTCAAACAAGAGTGTACTTCCGGGAGATATGGCATCCGATATTCTCCTTATGGAACGAGACGCACAGCAGGATCACCAATGACGGCATAATTCCTGGCATCATGGTAGGTAACCCATGTGTTGAGAAATTCCTGTTCATTGACAGTTTCTTTCCTCTGCAGTTTTTTCTGATATTCAACCAGAGGAAGTGACATGGCTGCCCAGCGTTGATTGAAATGTTTCACGGCATGGCCCAATGGGCAACCGTTGGCTATCGCCAACAGGATATCGCGGAAGACACCCGTGTAAGAGTGTATACCTCGTGTTGAAAAAGAGGTCGCCCAGGCACGTTCCACATGACCGATCACGGCCAATGCCCCACGTGCGAGCATCCGTTGTGGCAGGAGTGCCGTAAAGGCCGACGGAGCCAATCTGGCAGGTGTTGTTTCGTTTGAACCTATGAAAAAATCGTCCAGGGCAGGCGTTCCTGCACCAAAACATGCGAAATGAAACCCAATCATTCCATCAAGGGACAACGAGGCAACGTCATGGGCCGATAGTACCATGTCGGTCCCCACAGATCCGTGGTAAAATGGACGCCACTCTTGGCAAACCAGGGCTCCCTGACGTTCACGTTGATCCGGTACACCATTGGAGCAACCCAATCCATGACTGGCGGTAAACAGGATATCTGGTCGTTGGTCCTTCTGCAGGGTATCCAACAAGGCCGATTTGGTGGCCAGCTCCTTGAAAAGGGTCTTGACTTGCCAATCCTTTTTTTTTGCCTTGAAAATGTCAGCCAGAGGAGCAGCAAGATGGTTGGCACTCATGCGGGTTGCCGGATCTCCCAGATTGGCAGGGGCGAAAAAAGATAAAGAGCCAGGTTTTGTTCGTTGCACTCCTTCGTTGCGCACGACCGACTCGGCATAAGCGGCATAAGCATCAGTATTTTCCAGATCCAGTCGACCCACGGCATGGTCGATTCCCAACCGGTACTGAAAAAAAAATGGAGTGCTTTCTGGATTGCCAACCAGCATCAGATAGTAAGGCAATTTTTCCGGATCAGTATGCCCTGGGATACTCGCATGTCGGCGCAACAAATCATCCAATGTCTCACCAGAGAGGATGTCTATTTCTTTGTAAAGGTCTCCCGACTGCCGCCGACGCAGATCCAACAGGGGTCCAAGTGCCTTGCGAACCTCTTCTGGCAATCCCGGCTCAAACATGACACCCCAACCCGAGCTGCTCAAATCTTCCATCTCCAGCCCAAAGGCACCCAACATGCCTTTGGTTGCCAAAGGATGCGACACATACACGCACTCAGGCTTCATCACTCTCCCCTGGGCAAGCATGAGCAGCTCACTGAACGACATGGGATCAACAAGATAATTCCCAGTCGTTGCGTCGACACCATTGCAATAAATCAACCCAGGGTTGTCTTCCATTTTTACCCCACTGGCCCATGTAAAAGGCTATGGTCGTGTTATGTCATAACTCATCATGCCACAAAAATATTATCCTATTCGAATAGAGATCGGGAAGTGTTACCACAGTACTTGACAAAGGAGGGAATTGTCAAGTCTACCACCTTCCCATTTTGGGTCAGGTGTATCAGCCATTTACACATGTTACGGTTCACGACGCTTACGTAGATTCCTCGCGTTGGCATAGGGCGCAGGATTCCACATCATCCGCATTATGGCTTGCAGAAGCGGGTATGGCCGCACCCAGGTGATTCCTCCTCACAGGCTTAAGGTCCATCGCGCAACCCAATGTGCAGCATGCTGAGAGATTTTGCCGCCAGAAGTTCCTTTTGCTGCCAAGACTGGTTTCTATGTCATCGATATCAAGGAACATGATGATCAGCATTGGGGCGTAGAGCTAGAATGCACCGTGCAAAGCCGTTCAAACCAAAGACATCGTATAATCAAAAAATTCATCTTAAAGCATAATATTGTGCTTGATGCCCTGTTGGAGCAATGGCTGTATGTGGTCATCGCAAACAACCCAAACTGGAGCAACGCACATGACCAACCTCACCCTGAACACACTGACCCCCGCACAACAGACCATTCTTGAAGCCGCCGCCAGCCGCACGGATGGCTCTATCCACCCCGTACCTGATTACCTCAAGGGAGGAGCATCCAAGAAGGTAATCAAGGTGCTGAAGGCCAAAGGCCTGATCAACGACTTCGACCGGATTACTGCGCTGGGATACAGCACGGTTGACCCGAATTTGATCGCACCAGAATCAACCGATGAAACCCCCGCAGATTTAGAAACGGAATCTGCCGATGAAATCATCGACAAAGCCACTGAAGACCAGGAAGAGGCGTCCGCAGACGAGGCCCCCGAAAATTTGGTTCAGGAGACCAGCGATGAGCCACCCACCTCTTTGGCCATGGAACCCAATGACGCTGATGATACCACGACCACCGAAGCCTTGGCCACAGATGACGATGATCCCGCTACCGCAATGCTCCTCACCGCTAACGGGGCAGACACAGCCGAAGAAGCCACTGACGCCACCATGATTCCATCAACCGCTACCGAGACCAGCGAGGCAAACGAACCCCTCGTTGCAGATACCGTGACCCGCGATACCGTGACTTATGAAACTAACGCGAGCATCGGAACCGATAAAACCACTGTCGAGGATGAGGAGACCGCCAACGAACTCCCTGCATCCTTGGGTATGGAATTGGCAACCGATGTTGACGACGAAGCTGAAGCCTTTTCCGCCCCGGAGGCCGCTTTCAATGCCACCTACGAACCGCCCACAGATTTCCCCCTGGAAACCATCAACCCCACCAATTTTGAGCAGGATGTCGTCATCGCCGAACAAGCCCTGGCAGAGATCAAACCTCGCCGCACCAGGGATGATACTAAAAAGGCCAAGGTGATTGCGATGTTGAAACGCCCAGAGGGAGCCACTGCCGCCCAAATTGCCGAGGCAACCGGGTGGCAAGGGCACACCATCAGGGGGTTCCTGTCCATCGCTAAAAAGAAGCTGGGCCTGGATATCAGCACCAACCGCGTGCGCATGGTTGGGCCGAACAAACAGGGATCGCCCGGTTCATTCACAACGTACTTCGCTGAGTGAGCAACAGACTTCTGGCAATAAAGACCTTGTTCTTGTAGCACCGCCCCCACAACAGGGCGGTGTTTCTCTTGCTGGGCCACCAACTTCACCACCAAGGCACCCAATGCGTAACCACCAGGGATACCGAACCTCCGCGCCACAACGCCA
>JAMOBH010000189.1:0-10884 GCA_039908085.1 Magnetococcus sp. YQC-5 | reverse complement strand
AATTGCCCACTGCACAAACCGTGGACGACTACGAAAAACTTCTCCCTTGGAACATCGATCAGGCCGCATTGTCAATAGCCTGAATGACGGGGATGATTCACCGCTTACGCATCTCCCGCGTCTCCCGTTCATCAACCCTGGGCAACCGCAACAAGGCCCACTCCTGACCTGCCTTGAGCTGATAAAGTCGTAACCAGAAGAGCAGTGTATCCAAAATGCGATCCCCGCACCACGGAAACAGCAGCAGATCCTGACCATCCATCAGCAAACGGAATCGAGAGAGGTTGCGTTGCTGGAAATGCACGCGTCCTTCCGCCAACAGCTCCTGGGCTGTGGTATCCAGGTAGGGGGGAACCAGGACGGACTGGTACAACGCCCACATCTCTTGACGGACGGGATCTTGAATCACCCCTCCCTGACCACCAAATATGGGCGGAGCCCCTCCCCTGCCGGGATGCAAATCGATGGTACGGGTGGCTTCATCCACATGGCGTACAATCCAGCGTCGCCCGGCAAAGACCAGTTGCTGCTCCTCTGCCAGGGGATAAACCACGGGTAAACTGCCCAGCGTTTTTCCTTCATGAACCAGACGATACTCCTCGGGGGTATTGAAGGCGGCATAAAAGGAGTAATGATTGACCAGATGCTCCCCACGTTGACCCAGCACCAGGGAACCATCGTGATCCTGCACAATCAAATCCTGGCCTGCCAACTCTCGCAAAAACCGCTTGAAAGTGACCGCATCCAAACCGGTAAACGGTCCATCGCTACACAGTATGCGCCATGCCTCTCCCGGTCGAATCCCCCCCCATTGCGCCAGCAACGAAAGAAGTTGCTGAACCAGCGTTGAAAGGTGCCATCGCCCAATGGGAGGTGGTTCCGTCCATCGTCGGGACATCAGTTGGATCATGGCTACTGCCTGGAATATCTCCATACGCAGAGCATCCGAGATGTTGCTGCGGGAAGAAAGAGCCGGTTCCTGAATCACCATGCGCAACGTTGGTGACGATCCCCTGCGGCCCGACCGTCCCAATCGTTGTCGCAAGGATGCTACAGAGGGGGGACAACCCAGTTGAGCTACGCTGGCGACTTGGCCGATATCGATCCCCAATTCCAGTGTTGAGGTACAAATGGCTGTGGCAGGCCGATTCTGGTCTTTCAGAAAGGTCTCCACCTCCTCTCGCAGGGACTTGGAAAGATTGCCATGATGGGCCCAAAACTCATTGGGCAGGTTGGCATGCTCGCAACGTGTGCGCAATTGATCGGCCACCAATTCCACCCGATTGCGGGAATTGGCAAATACCAAATGGGAGTCTCCACGCAGAGCGTGAAACAGGAGATCGGCAATCGGGGAGCCTTCCTGTGCCTCGGCGCGTTCTCCAAACCGGAACCCGTATAGCTTGACTCGGGCCGTTTGTCCGCCAGTCGTCACCTGAATCAACTCGTTGGGCCAGGAACCGTTCGGACGCAGGGATTTGGCAGCCATCCCCACATCCCCCAGAGTGGCACTCAAACCAATACGTGGCAGAGGACGGCGCAACACCCACTCCAGGCGGTGCAGCAATGATTGCACCTGTCTCCCCCGTTCCGTTCCGATGAAGGCATGCAATTCATCTACCACCAGATAGCACAACGGCTGGAACAAGCGGACGATTTGGTTCCCACGCAGGACAAAAAGTGCCTCCAATGACTCAGGGGTGATGAGCAGTACACCACCTGGACGATCCAGTGTCTGTTTCTTGGTTTGAGCCGACACGTCACCGTGCCTGCGGTGCAGGGGAATATCCATGGGCACCAGCAAACCCTGCAAACGCTCAAATTGATCGTTGATCAGTGCCTTCAATGGGCTGATTGCCAGCACCCGAAACCCGGGGGTGACCTCGGGCTGCTCCAGCAATCGGGTGGCAATAGGCAGAAATGCTGCCTCGGTCTTGCCAGCGGCGGTTGGGGCGGAGATGACCACGTCCCGATCCCCGGCCAGTATGGGCGCAATAGCCAGTTCCTGGACCTGATGCAAAGTTGTCCACCCCTGCTCCCAGACCCAACGTTGCACCTGGGGATGCAGTCGGGTAAAGGCACTGGAAGCACTCCTCTCATCCTTACAATCGAAATTCATGGAAATCATCGTCCCCGCATGCAGCGGCGATGGGGTGTTGGCTCTCCCCACCCGGCCACCGTTCCCTGTCTGAATCATCCTCCCTGGCGACAACAACCTCCCCCAACAGGGTGGTCCATGGCAAATCCGGTTTGTGTTCCAACACCGCCAGAAAATCCAAAAATGCCCGAATGGTATTGCGGGGTGTTTGAAAATAGGCATTGCCAATGCGTTTGGCGCAATGCTCCATGAAGGCGGTCAACGCCTGATCGGGAACCAGCCATTTTTCGCTGGTGCCACCAGACTGAACCATGCGCAATTTGGTCAGCAACACATACAGATCCTCGGGTGTCAATCCGGACAGACGAATCACGGGGCCAGAAAGGTCGTTGACACCGGCCTGTACGGCAAACCGGTTTTCCGCCAGACGACTTTCCAATGCCGGATAACTGAACAGCCCCCTGCGGGTATCGGTGAGAAACTCTGGCGTGCCACCCATCAAAAAGCCAAGCCCCTCGGCACTCCCTTGCAGACCGTCGTTGAGGATGCGCAAGATCTGCTCATAATTGCCAGTGCGCGCCTGGGTGTTGGCCAGTTTGTACAGGTTTACCATCTCGTCTAAGGTTACCAGCAATCCCTGGTAGCCCGCCAAACGGAGAAACCGCGCCATCAATTTCAGGTGATCATAGACACTGTCATCATCCACAATGGTACGCACCCCCAAGGCTTTGCGTGCATCCGTCCGGGTGGCATACTCTCCCCGCAACCAGCGAACGGCATCCGCTTTTAACAGATCATTGCCGTTTTCATGACCATGCCAATAGGCAGCAATCACCTCGGCAAAGTCATAGCCCCCGACCAGTTCTGACAAATGATCCAATTGGCTGCGAATGACCCGGTCCACCGGTTTGCCATGGGTAGTCGCATCTTTACTGGCCGTGGCAATAAACCTTTCCACCACGCTGGACATGCCACCCCCTTCCGACTTGGTTCGGGTTGCCAGACTGCGCATCAATTCGGCGTACAGCCCACGCGCCTGACCTTGACTGCCATGCAGGCGACGATCAGGATTGAGATCCGCCTGGACGGTCACCAGCCCTTTCTCCATGGCAATGGCACGGATCAGATTGAGAAAAAAGGTCTTCCCGGAGCCATAGGAACCGATAATGAAACGGATGGCCGATCCCCCATCCGCTATCCGCGTCAGATCTCTCAACAAGGCGTGAACTGCGTCAACGCGCCCGACCTGGATATGGTGAATACCCTGGCGAGGCACAACCCCGGCCCGCAACGACTGCAATATGGCATCCCGTTCTTTGGGCCTTATTTTGTCAACATGGGACATGCACGCATCTCCTTGACGATTTCCATATCCACTTCCATGGGATCCTCCCCATCCAGCAGTGGGCTTCCACACAGAGCATAAGCCGCTTCATTGAGAAGTTCCAAGGCCCCATCCGGGAACAACCCCAATTCGCTGCATAATGCATCAAAAACCTTCCGCTCCCAAACGGTTTGTTCTGTCATGCGATGAAACAGACGCAGGTATTCTCCGTCCAGGCCCACCGCCACCTCCAACCCGGGTGAAGGTGGCGGTGCTACAATGGCGAAGGATTCCTCCGGATCGGGATCACCGGCAAAGATATCCGAAAGCATTTTATGAACTTCAGCCGTATTGGCCATGGTTTCTGCCACCCGTCGGCCATCCAGGCGAACCAAGCCGGTTGTCTCGGTCCCCGGCGGTCGCGGCAGTGGATACTCCAGGGAGGGAGGACCATCGCCCAGAGAGACCACTGCCATTTCCTGGTCGTGTCTGGAGAGCTGATGGGTATGCAAGTCGGCATGAAATTCCGACGATTGCAACCCCAACAGGGGATAAATTTTTGTTAGGACAGCGACATCCTCCGCATCGATAGAACCATCGACAGAGGCCAAAGAGATCAAAAATTGTGCCCATCCCCGCGCATCGGCAACCGATTTGCCGGTCAACCGCTTTTTCAAGCCAGTCAGGCCGGGCTGGGCAATCAGCAACCACTCCATGTGGGCAAGCAGACGTGCTCGCTCGTGGACAACCAAACCGCTTATACTGTTTAAAAACGACAATAAATGCCGTCGTTTTGCGTCGGATACCGGTTTGCCGGCACCAGCCATGATGACTGACAGGTGCAGCAGAACGGCCACTTCCTGGAATAGAGCGGAAGCGGTTACCACCCCGGGTTCCTGCAGTCGGAAGAGGCATGCTCGACCATCCCACTGCATTTGGAAGAGAGCAAATCGCACGTCTGGCTCCAAGCCCACCAAAAATTTGTCCAGCAACTGGACAATGGTTACCATCTCCCGCTTGCTCACTTGGCCGGGTTTTTCAAGTGGCCAGTGCTGCAACAATTCGGCAGAGGGAATGAGCACCCGCTCCTGCTGTTGCAGGGCAGCAAGCAAAGGTTCCACAAAACGGCGCAGAGAATCTGCCCCTGCACAGACCGGCAGCAACGGATCTGGCAACCAAGCCATGGCAAGCAGGCTGCCAGCCATGCCGGGATTACGCCCCAAAAAACGGCTGTATAGCTCCAGTTCCCCCTCACACTTGCCTGCCAACAGACGCAGATTTTCCAAAGGCTTGCGTCTCACACGCAGATCGGGCAAATTCGTTGTGATCTTTTGCTCCCGTCCCCCAAACCCACTACTGGCTGGACGATAGACACCTTCCAACCGTGTCTGATTGGGCTTGAGCAACAAGCCTTTCGGAAATGATTGCTGAAAGCGTATATCAAAAAGAGCAGCGAATTCCTTCCAGCAACGGGAAGCGGGCGTACGAAAACGGGTTTCTGGATCCACGCACAACCAGGCCAGTGCCAGAGATGACGGAATGGGCTGACCACTGGCCACAACTCTCCCCAGAAGGACAAAGGTTCCGAATATTTCCTCACCGGTGACAGACCGACCGGGACTGGGCATGGGTGGTTCCATCCCATCTTGCACCATCAGAAAAGTCAACAGGCTGGTTGCGTAATGACGAAATGACGAGTTGCCTCCATAAATAGCCAACAGGCGGCTCACCTCCTGCACCAGCAGATGGCGTTCTTCCCTGTCTGCGGTCGGCTTTTCTTCCTCTGTCAGCAAGCGGTATTCCAACCCATAGTAGTAAAGAAATACGTAACCAATATTTGTCTCAGGAGCAGACGCGCCATCCGCCAGCCATTCCAGATAGGCCGCACGGGATTCTGGAGACAAGATAGCGTAGGAAGGCCAATAGGTCAGGTGGGCACCCGCCCGGTCCGGTTGCTTGTCATTCACCGCAAGTTGCGGCTGAATCAGTGCTGGTACTACAGAAGGCGTTTGATGCATTGAGAACGGGGAATGAGGGTTCTGACCAACATAAATCATTCCCATGGGAATGGTATACTTTCCCACTTTAACGGGTGATCCTGGTGGGCACCAATACTTCTCCACCGGTATGGATACTGGCTGGGCAATGTCGTACTTTGTTTGGGAGATTTGACCGAATGAGTCTGACAGACCAGAAGAAATAGACACGATAATTCTTCCGAAATCCTGTTGAACTGGCTGCCCATGCGTGATCGATTGGTCGCGGGAAACATGATTTTTTTTGGCAATTTTCCATCGGTAGATGAGATAAATAAAACCCAAGAATATTATGTACTCCATCTCAGAAAACTCCTTTAAAAAACCCCGACGTATTTATTTCAGTTGGCGAGCCATGAATGCCTCAATACGCGATCTTTAATTGAGACATAAGACGGATTAAATTCCTTTTCATATCTTTCCCATTGATCTGGATTAAACTCAAAGGTAAAGAACCGGCGAAGTTCCTCCTTCAGCAGGGTAGCCAAAACAACTCTTGGCACCATACCCTCCAGGAAAATACCGTCTGAACCGGGGTCAGGGTCGGGATCGGCAACGCGGAGCAACACACGGGTTGGATCTTCAGTATCCAAAACGATCAGCCTCTTGACCGTGTCTTCTTCATCAATCTCCAGGCAGATTGGCAAGTTGCCCTCCTCAATGCGTTGCCCCCAATCAACCAAATAGCAAAAGGGGTCATGGTCCTGAGAAAGCCAAATTTTAATTGTCGACGTGCCAATAGTAACGTCAAGGCTCGCCCATCTGTCCCCTTCCATTACCAGTCTGAAGTTGACATGCGCATTGGTCAGGTTTGGCTGCGTCACAAAGAAAGCTCCTTTTGCCCAAACAATACACTGGATATGAAAAAGCAGAGATTGTACAACTTTGATCTGAACATTATCGACCAATCATTGCCGACTCGTACTGAAAGAGACACGCACCTCCCACCCTGCAATTTAACCAAATTTGAATCCCCTGATGTATTGCTCCGGGATCTCTGGCAACCAAATTTCAAAAAAACTGGTACCCTCCTGTCATCGATGACGATTCCCGACAGGAGATGATTCAGCGATACACTGCAGCTCACCAAGCGGGGTCATATGCATGATCGGCACGGTGGACAATGCTGGTAACGGCCATCGCCCTGGCAGTAATCCTCGCGGGTCAGACGGGCCAGCGCATAGACTACACAGGCTAAAACATCGAACAGTCATCGCTGTCGACCTCGTCGAACCTACGATCATGGAATTCATAGTCAGCTGCGGCTGCGAGCAACGCGCCCTTCAACTTTTGCACAACGGCATCAATGTCAAATGGAGCACTGCTCTCACCATCGGGATCGGCATGGTGGTCGTAAATCCAGTCCCACCCTTCTTCTGTCGTAGACCAGATTGCCAATTTGGATCTGCGATCGAGGGCATCGACGTATTCGTAGAGGAATCCTTCCATGGTTTCCTCGTAGATGGCCCAGAAGACGGAGTATTGAGTCTGAACCTGATCACAGATTTCCTCCCAAACATTCCGAAGTCCTGAATCGTCTCCCGACTGCATGGACTCGCGGCCCATCCTTTCCAGGCGGTTGATGGTGTCTCTGACAGCAGACTCCGCAATCTGCGCTGCCCAGGATGCTGTTATGGCTTCTTCAATACGCATGGTCAACGATACTCCCTGAATTTAGGATCCGTAAAGAAATTACGTGAACTTTCCAGTGTTAACGTTCGTCAGAACAGTGCGGGATATGGTTGGAAAGAAGTCCATGTTATTTTTTTACGACGCCTTAGCTCCTGTTCACCCAACGCAATGGTCGGCCACGCTTTCATTCCTGCCCTTCTGTCTTGCCGGAATGACCCAAGTGCCGCGATTCCAATGCGTGCCGAGTCTTGGCCAGTTCTTCGGCCAGCAGCTTTTCATCGGGCAGCACAGTTTGGTATTCGGCAGCAAGCACCTTGTTGGGCAATCCCTCCAGCGCGTAGCGGGCTTCATCCGCACCTTTCTCAGCACAGAGAATCAAGCCAACAGGCGGGTTTTCTCCCGGTTTCATCCAGTGTTCGCGGGCATAGTTCAGGTATAGATGCATCTGGCCCGCATCGGCGTAGTTGAACCTGCCAACCTTGAGGTCGATGATGAGCAGGCAACGCAGCCGGCGGTGGAAAAACAGCAGGTCGACGCGGAACCAGTTATCATCAATGCGCAGTCGGTACTGACGGCCGACAAAAGCAAAATCGTCGCCCAATTCAAGCAGAAAATCGGCCAGATGTTGAATCAGTGCCTCTTCCAGATCGGATTCGGAGTATTCGTCCTTGAGATTCAGGAACTCCAGCACAAAGGGGTCTTTGATGGCCTGCTCTGGGGTAAGCACATCACTGGAGTCGGCATGTTCAGCCTTTTGCAGCATGGCGGCCTTGTTGAGCGACAGTGCAGTGCGCTCATAGAACTGGCTGCCGATCTGCCGATCAAGCTGGCGCATCGACCAACCGCAGCGCAGTGCTTCGATCTCATAAAAACGGCGAGCCTGCTCGTTTTTGACTGAGAGCAGGCGCACATAGGCTGACCATGGCAAGGGAAAGGCAGTGGCGATCACGGACAGATCCAATACATTCCGATGCAGTGATTCGGATATCTGGATGCCGGGAGAAATTGCAGACGATGTCTGGGGAATCTGCGGTATGGGCGATTTTGCAGACACTGTCTGCAAAATCTGCTCGGCTGGCCAAGCCAGGTAAAACGCCCGCATTTGGGTCAGATTGCGCCAGCCAAAACCTCGCCCGAACTGACGACTCAGGTCGTTGCCCAGTCGTTTGATCAATTCCTCGCCATAGACCGCCCGGTCTTGTCCGCCTTGCTCAGACTCGACAATGCGTCGGCCAACCTCCCAGTAGGTCGCGGTCATCAGTGCGTTGACGCTACGCGATGCCGCATGTCGGGCATCTTCCAGCAGCGTGACGATGGCGTCATGAATACCACTATAATCGTCGGCATTTGGTGCCTGATCGCTCATGGCCCAATCCCGTTCATCAAGATCTCAATTGCATCTGGAAGGCACATGTCATCCTCCTCCTTTGCCATTGGTGGGTTTGCCGCTTGACTCCCGGAATGTCTCCCCGGAATCCAAACAAACGGCTCCCGTTTGTTTGACGTGGGCGCATTTCAAATCATCGAGAAACTCCGACGCCGGGTCAACGCCAGTGACCAGGAGATGATCCCTCGCCCTGGTGCAGGCAACATACAACAGGTGGCGTTCGGTGTTGTAGACCTCCTCCAGGTCCGACTCATCCGTGACGGTTTCAATGCGTTCCTGAAGCGGGATGACATCCTCATCGCAGGCCATCACCACGACGGCGCGGAATTCGAGCCCTTTGGCCAAGTGCATGGAGGCAATCGAGATGTGGCCGGTGGCGGTTTCCATCCTGTCATCCAGTTCCACGGCAACACATCCGCACTGACCAACGGCTTGCCTTACCCGGTCCATCTGCGCCCTGTCCCGAACAAAAACAGCCATCTCATGGGGCTGGAATCCCTGTTGCAGCACATCCCCAATCCAGGCCGCTACAAACTGCGCCTCGTGTTGGGCATCCGGGCAGATTTGGATGGTCGGAACCGGTCCGTTGAAGACGGAGACGGTCCCCGCACGGCTCTCAAAGTTGCCGTCCACATCGCCCAGTGCCGTGGGCAGCAGGCGGTCTGCCAGATGGCGAATCTGGTGGGAGGTCCGGTAGTTGACGCGCAAGGTCTGGGAGCGGCCACGCACGTCCACCCCCAGTGCTTTCCAGGAAAAAGGCTGTTGAAATATCCGTTGGCCCAAGTCACCCGCGAAAAAGAGGCCGTTGGCACGGGATGCCCCCAATCCTGCCAGAAAGCGTATTTCCGCCACCCCCATGTCCTGCGCTTCATCGATCACGGCAAAATCGAACAAAGGCTCTGCCCGCTTTGCAAGCTGGTCTGTGACACGGGCGAAGAGTTCCGGCCACGTCACCCGCTTGCGTTGTGCCAGCTCCCTCTGAACATGGGCGAAAATCGACCATAGCGTCTCCCTCTGTTTGCCGCCGAGGCGGGTTTTCCGTCCCAGACGGGGCACATCACGATACGCCTCCCAACTGAGAAGCCGCCAGGCATCCACCACGTCTGACCACTCACCGAGCAGGAAACGAGTGGTAAATTTATGGTTGCCATGCTGGACAGAAGCCTCCTCCAACAATTGCACCAGGAGATCCTGGGAAACAAGAGTTGGCGTCCCGAAGGCTTCCGTAAACAGCTCAAGGCCGATGGCGTGGATGGAACGCACGACAATCCTGGGTTCGTCACCCGCCAGGAAAAACAGTTTGTGCCGCAGGGCATGGGCCAACGGTTCCGAGAAGGTGGTCAGCAACACCCGGCTTTGGGGATGTTTGCGGGCCAGATGGACGGCCCGATGCAATGCCACGACGGTTTTTCCGGTCCCCGCCGAGCCCGAGACACGGGCAGACCCCGGATAATCGCGCTCTACCAGTTGACGCTGGGAGGGATGCAGAAAGACAGCCCACTTTTCCCAGGGATATTCGAGAGCGCGTTGCAGTTCATCCAGACTGGCCACTACCCGGAATCGTCGCTGGGCGTCTGGGTGGTCAAACAGATCGGCTACTACGGTGGGCACAGGAGTGGGTTGCGGTTTGTTGCCGGTGGCCAGTTCCAACAGGGCTTCGGCGGCCTCCTGGGGCAGGTGTTCGGCAATCTCCAGCAGGGTGTCTTCGGTGGCATCATAAACGGCACCCAACCATTCGGGCGGAACACTGTAACGCAGCAGATCATCCATGGGCAGGTGCGCAAACAGGGCGGGTTTCGCGGTCACCCGGTCCACTACGACCGCATCCGCCGTGACGATCTCTTCGGCCACCTCCTGCAACTCGATCAGTTGGGCCGCCCCGGTGATGGGATGGGGTTCAATCTTGCGTCTTTCAGCCCATCGATAGGCCCCATCATGGTGATCAACGTAGGCCAGCAACAGGCTGTCATCGGTTTTGTGGACGATCAGCCGAATATCATCCGTGATGCGCATGGACCAGAAGCGGGCATCCCTGGCACGCTCCAGCTTGTGAAATCTCAGGCCCGGTGCAGCCGGGTTGAGATGCAGATCGAAGGCGGCAGTCTTGACAGTCTTCTGCTCCTGGGCTGTCAATCGGGCGAGACTGCCTGTGAAGGTGTCGGCGATGCGGAATTCCATCACGTCACCCCAAACACTTTCATGACCTCATCGCCCAAATGGTTGATCACCTTGACCGCAATACGGCCAGATTGGGGTTTCTCAAAGGGGCGGGATGAGTCCCGGTTCAAGGAGGCCCAGGCATCCGCGTCAATCTCTGCCTTGAGGCTGGTTTTCAGTGCCTTGTAGGGGTCGTTGGCCCCCAGGAAATAGGCGTGACGGACAAAAAAGCTCTCCTCGTTGTAGTCGGTGT
>JAMOBH010000188.1:0-10926 GCA_039908085.1 Magnetococcus sp. YQC-5 | reverse complement strand
TGCTTCGTCAGGAGATGTAGCATCGGGCCGAGATGGTGAAACTCCAGGAGATAACCGAGACGGTAAATCCTTGGCTGTCGAGGCATCTCTTGATGAACCGGGAGTTTCTTCACCGCCAGCCAAGGATTTACCGTCTCGGTTATCTCCTGGAGTTTCACCATCTCGGCCCGATGCTACATCTCCTGACGAAGCAGGTACTTCTTCATCTCTGACATCTGGGGCTTCATCCCCCCGATTTTCTCCTGGAGATTCTCCACCTCTGCCCGATGATGCATCTCCTGGCGAACCAGGGGGTTCTCCACCTCTTCCAGAGGGCACATCTCCTGACGAACCTGGAATTTCACTATTTCTGCCTGACAGGATCTCTGCCGATGAAGGGGGGGGATCCCCTGAAGTTGGGGCAGGGGTTTTACTTCCAGATGAAGATTCAGCAGACGCGCCAGGCATTTCAACTTTGCTTTCAGGCTGGGTTTCATCAGACGGACCTGGAGTGTCACTTTTGTTTCCAGAAGGAAGTGTTTCTGACGTGCCAGGGGGTTCACCACCCCTTTTGGATGGGTCTGTTACAGACGAGCCTGTAGTATCATCTATATTTTTTTCAGGTGGAGCCTGACCTGACGTGCCAGGGAGATCACCTGACGGGTCTGGAGTATCGCTTGTTTTTTCTGACCCCCCTGCTTCAGAAGGGGCAGAGATGTCACTTTCTGGCAGAGGTTCCACAGAGGGTGAAGGGGTTTCACCTTGACGGCCTGTTGGAGGTGCCCCAGAGGATGCCAGAGTATTGGCAAAATTTCTTGATGGAATGGCACCTTCCCAACCGAGGCCATCCGCTGACGTCTGGATTCCTTCTTTTGAGGCAGCAGCATCATCTGGTGGCGTGATGATGCCTTCATGCGTGACGATTCCTGATGGATCTGAGCCAACTGTCGGGGTGTTTTCCACAGTCACATTTTTGGCATGACCCGCTTCAATGGATTGGGTCAATCTGCCAGAAACCAGAGAAACCTCACTCTCCAATGGATCCATCTCATTTCCGGGCAAAGGTTCCACCCTGGAAAATCTTTCTGCCTGTGTAAATTCCTGACTGAAAATTTGATCTGACAGGGTGCCGTCTGTATCCAAAAAGGCATCCTCTGCCGTAACGACACGCTCCTGTTCTACTGCCTTCAGATCCGTTTCATCGGTTTGCAATAAAACCGTCATCCGATCCAATTCCTCTTGCTCTTTTTGCAAGAGAGGAGCTGTCTTGTCCATGTTCATCTCCAGTGGTCACAAGCCATTCAATTTATCGTTCTCTCAAGGCTTCTTGCGCTGAAGCAAAAATCGGTTTGAGTAAATATTGCATCACCGTCTTTTTTCCGGTGGTAATTTCTGCCTGTAATGTCTGTCCAGGGGTTACCGGATTTTCTCCAGGATGTTTCCCAACATGATTTTTTTTCAGATCAATCATTCCCTTGAAATACGGAGATCCTTTTTCATCCAAGAATGAACTGTGAGAGATTTCTTTCAGAACGCCTTCCACCCCTCCATAACGGGAATATTCAAAGCTGCTCAATTTCAGCATTACTTTTTGTCCGACCCGAAGATGCCCGACATCCCGTGGAGAGATACGGGCTTCCACCATCAAGCGACGCTCTTCAGGGACGATTTCCAAAACCGTATCTCCGCTGCGGACCACTTCACCAATGGTATGCTTGCTCAATCCATGGACATATCCTGCAACGGGTGCTTTCAATTCCAATTCCTCACGATTGATCTGATGCCGATGCAAGACTTCTTCGGTTTCTTCCAGATCCCGTTCCACCATGGTCAACTCATCCATCCATTTGCCGATTTCGGCCCGTTCCCGTTCTTTTCCCTGATTTTCCACCACATGAATCCGCTCTTCCAACTTTTTTTTCTGGAATGGCAAACGTGCCAATTCTCCTTCGACCTCTGTTTGCCTGCGCTTCAGAGCAAGGAAAACCGTGCGTGAATTCAGTCCTTTATCCATCAAATCCGAACGCATCCCCACTTCCTCGCCGATCAAGGACAATTGTTTGCGCAAGGAACGCATCTGTTCCACCACTTCACCGATTTCAGCCTGAGTCTGGGCGATTTCATTGCTGAGAGCCTCATTGGCTGCTTTGCGTTGCGCACATAATTGATGCCACAGGCGATATTCACTCTCCACCAGATCACTATCAAAAAATGTGGAAAAATCAGGCTCACGGTTATTCAACAAGGCGGAAAGTCGCTCCTTGCGCACCTGCAATCCCTCTTGTTTTTTCAGTGTTTGAGCTTCCTGGGAGTGGGAAAGTTCAGGATTCAAACGGATTAAAATCTGACCAGCTTCCACTTTGGACGACTCCTGGACCAGAATTTCCCCGATCATGCCACCCGTCAGATGTTGAACTTTTTTGACATGACCAACAGGAATGATCTCTCCTGGGGCACGAGCGACCTCTTCCAGTTCCATAAAAGAGGCCCAAAACAGAAACAACAGGATGCCACCCAATCCAAACCAGATAATCAAGCGTACGATCAGAGGGCTGCCCGTTTCTTGCAACAGGACGGATTTTGCCAGATGACGGGTGGTTCGCTTGCCCAGCACAAAAGAGCCTGCCATTATCTCAACACCTCCTTGTTCATGCCCATCACTTTGACAAACTCTGGCAGAATTGTGTCTTTTGGTCCCCAGGAGCGTACCCGATTGTTTTCCAGCCATAAGACATCATCTGCCAAATCAAACAATTCCGGGTGATTGGAAACCAAAAGCACCGTATTTCTCCCATTCATTTTCTTCAGTTCTGATTTTAACCTGATGAGTTGATCTTCTGTCAGACCTCGTTCAGGTTCATCCAGCAACATGATTTTGCCATTGCGCAAAAAAGCGCGCGCCAAAGCAAGCCTTCTTTTGAATGACGAGGGCAATTGAGCGATATTGTGATCTCCGATCCGCGTTTCAAATTGTTGCGGCAGGGCCTGAATCTCTTCCAACAGGCCCACTTTTTCTGCTGCTTTTTTCAGATCATCGTCTGAGGCAGAGGGGTCTGAGAAGCGAAAATTCTGGGCAATGGCACCATAAAACAGGATATCTTTCTGTGGGGCATATGCCAGACTTCTGCGCAATAAAATCGGATCCATTTGTCGCACATTCAACTTGTCAATCATGATGCGTCCGGCCTGGGGGTGATGCATGCCCAGCACCAGCTTGAGCACAGTAGACTTTCCGGCTCCATCATGACCTGCAATCAAGAGGGTTTTTCTTGGATGGACCACAAACGAGACCCCAAGCAGAGCCGGATAGGCTTCATTGGTATATCTCAAGGAGACCTGGGAAAACTCGACCAGCCCATCAAACTCTCTGGAAAAAGCCAAGGAGGCCTCTTGAGTTTTTTCCAAGGTCAAATTCATCAGGCGGTCCAATTGCAAAATACTTTTTTTGATTTTTCCGATTTGGGTGATCACCCCGAATCCGGTGCGCATGGGTGTCAAGATCCGCCAGGTCAACATCATGGCTGCCATCAATCCACCGACAGTCAGGGTATTGCCCAAAACGGCGAAGACGCCAAGAGACAGGGTCAGCACCCCGGCCAGGGTCACCACGGTTTGAGAGAGGGTATTGATCAAATTGGTCAAATGACTGGATTGATAGGTACTGAGTGCTGCATCTGCTGAAAGTGCTTCGTGACGTTTGCGCCAATAATCCCCGCTTCCAGTATACTTGATGGCACGAAAATTGGTTAACAACTCCACCAGAAATTGTCGTTTTGCTGAAGTACGGGCTGCCACATCATTATTGGCTTGTTCCAGCCAGGGATAGAGCAACCAGCCCATGCCCATCAGCACCAATCCTGCCCCAACCACGACATAAGCCAATGGTCCGGCCACATAAACCAAGGCAATGAACAGAAGTATGGTAAACGGTAATTCCATCAGGGCGATCCAACCTTGTCCTGAGAAAAAATCGCGCACGGATTCAAAGTCACGGATTCTGGAGACCTGTGCCCCCAGTGAGGAACTTTCCGTATAAGATGGAGGCAAATAGAGTATTCTGCGAAAAATTTCTGTTCCGGCGATATAATTGAGCCGCACACTGACAAACCCATACAGCCATGCTCGCAGAAATCGAAAGCCGAATTCCAAGAGAAAAAACAGCAGACCCCCCACAATAAACAAATAGAGAGAATAGGTTTCGCTGCCGCCCAAGACCTGATCATAGATGGTCATGGTAAAAATGGGACCGATCATGGCGACGATGCAGAGCAAAAAGCTCAAGACCCCACCCCAGACGAAAATGCCGGTAAACCGTTCCAATGAACGACGGAACCATCGTTCCTGCTGATTCAATGGCGAGACGCCATCTTTGCGGATGGGCGTAAAAAGGACCACTTGGCCGGCCATGCCAGCGGATGGAATCTGCACAAACCCGCCATCGCCACCGTGGAACACCAACCAGTGTCCATCCGTACCGCTTTTCAGAATGACCATTGCTGGTGCTTGATCAGGAACAAACAGACAAGGCAACAGACGGGGATCAAGCAGATTCAAAAGCACGCGCTCACTGCGACTGCTGAATTTGAGGCTGGCCATGATATTGAGAAAATCAGACATATCCATGGCATCTGGTTGATAAGGCAAGGCTTCCATGAATTGCATGCGACTGCCGCGCCAACCAATGGCATCCAGGAGGGGGGTCAGGCATTTGGCGAAATCGCTGACCGGATTAAAAACGGCTGAAGCTTTTTTGAATGTGGTTGTGCTGCTCATGGCTTCACGCCCCCTCCCTGCGACATTTTTTCCAAACGCCTGAAAGCTTGGAAATCCGACTCATTGACGTGCAATATCCACCATTGAACCATCCACAGACGGAACTTTTGGAAGCCTTCAGGGGTGAAAATCAGCGGATCAAGGATCATCTCCTCCAATGTTTGCAAAAAATCGTGATGCTGATCCTGATGGGCTTCAATTCCACACAGACCCTGCTTGGCAAACCAGGCTTCCTCCCGTTTGAAATGTTCCTGGGAAAAATTCCAGACCTCACGCAACCCCTGTTTGGCCTCTGGAAGATGGTGTTCCAATTGATTACAGAGGGTCAAAGTCATTTCCACCAGGTGATGATGGTCCCGATCCACCCAATCGACTTCTGTTGTTTTGATCAGGGAAGACAATTCACGTAGATTTTTGGAATGGGCTATCAAGTTTGAAGCCCATTTCTGAATATTGAAAGTTTTATAATCAACCTCATTGATGTGATGCATCCACCAGGAAAGAATCTGGGCTTTAATGCGCGTGGAAAAGATCATGCGACCGCTTGCCATATCATTGATGAGGGTGCTGATCATCTCCAGATAAGCCTGATGTTGTTGGTGCTGCGTTTCATAACCGGGAATGTCATGCGTTTGAATAAAGGCCTCCTCTCCCTGAAAATGAGCAGCGGAAAATTCTTGCAAATGGTGCAAAATACGCACGCCTTCTTCTTTAAGCTTGGCATCCATGCGTCCCTGCTGACTGGCGTCCACGACCTCATTGGCTTCCAGGGTCAACATGATGAGGTCCATATGCTCCTGATCGATTTTGTCCAGTCCGGTGGAGCGGATCAAGTCAGACAAATGATCCCAGCTGGCGGATTGTATCAGGAGTTGATCGGTCCATTGTTCCATGCGGAAGGATTCAAAATCAGCCCGGTTGATATGGGCCACCCACCAATTCATGATCAAACGTTTGGCCTCCTGGGGAGAAACGTTTTTTCCTGCCTGAACGGAGTGTTCCAGATCACGCAGGATGCTCAAAAATTGACGATGACTCTCCACCTGATCGCGATAATTGAATACTTGAAGTTTTTTAAGAAAAAATTCTTCATGTTGAAAATGGCCATGCGCATATTGCTGGACGCGCTTCAGCAAGGTTGTGATTTTGTTTCTGATGTCAGGCGAGTCCCCCTGCTGCTCGTACTGGGTTGCCAAAGAATTGAAATTCAACGTCAGAGTGACCAGATCCCGGTGTTCCTGATCAAATTGATACAGACCGATGGGTTTGATGACATCTGCGACATCTTTCCAGGAAACAGCGGCCTCCAAGACGGTGCTGACCCAGTTTTCAATACAAAAAGTATCAAAATCCACATGATTGATATGATTGACTACCCATTGCAACACAGCCATTTTGAGTTGCAAGGAGACCCAGAGCTTGCCATCCTGAAAATCGCGAATGTATTGATCGATCATGCCCACAAAAAGACGATGCTGCTCTTTTTGCCGTTCCAAATGACGCAAGCCGTGATCGCTGATAAATTGCTCTTCCCTGGCAAAATGTGCGGCGGTGACATCCCGCAAACGCTGCAAAAGCACGGCTTCTTGTTTGATGGTATCCAGATCGATGCTGTTATCCTCAAAGGCATCAATCAGACGATTCAATTCCAGGGCATTTTCGATCAACAACCGGTGTTCATGATCCACAAACTCGACACCGGTCTGTTTGACCACCTCTGCGATGTCTTTCCATGAGCGTGCGGTTTGAATGATCCAGCGAGTCCAAGCATCTTCCCTCATGGTTTTGGCTCCATTAACAGCACTTGGCCATTGAGCAGATCATAGACGCGGTCACACTCTTTCAACAATGAGGGATGATCTGTAAACAAAACCAGAGTACTGCGATTTTTCATGCGCAGAAAAAATTGCAAAAAGACCGTGTCACTTTCCTGATCGAGGGCGGCATTGGCCTTGTCGAAAATGATGATACGCGGTCTGATGACGAAGGCGCGGGTCAAGGCGATACGCTGCACCATACCCATGGGGAGGTTGGCGGCGGATTGATTGGTGACTTCGGTTTCATAGCCTTTAGGCAAGGTTGCGACAATTTCATCCAGTTCAAAAAGGGCTGCGATATCCAGGGCGGCGGCGCGGAGTTTGGGGTCGAACATGCAAATATTGTCGAGGATGGTTCCGGTAAACAAGACACCATATTGGGGGAGATATTCGATCCTGCCATGCAATCGACGATGATCCCACTCGGAGAGATCATATTCATCGATCAGAACGCTGCCTGAATCGGGTTTCAGGATGCCCATCATCAAATAGGCCAGAGTGGTGGCCCCTCCTGAGCCTGCACAACGGATTCCCACCATGGATTTGGCTGGAACGTCCAGATTCAGGCCATTGACCACCAGCGGGGTATCTTCCCGATAACGGAATGAGACACCATTCAAGCGCAAATGGCCTCGGATTTCGGAGAGCAAGGGGGGTGCCCCGGAGAGGGTTTCACTGGGCAGGGCAGCCATTTTTTCCACCTGTCCCAGGGCGATTTCCGCGTCCGAAAAGCGCAACCAGAATCCGGCGGCTTGTTGTACAGGTTGCAAAGCACGACTGCCCAACAGGGTGGCTGCGGTCAGGACGCCTATGGTCATTTGGCCCTCCATGACAGCCCCTCCTCCCACGCCAATCAAAGCAAACACCATCGCCTGACTGAAAAAGGCCCCGGCATTGATCGGTAAAGCACTCCACAAACTGACGCTCATATTGCTTTCCGCCGCAGAGGCCTGGAGACGTTCGTAACGACGCAGTATTTGTTCCTCCATGGCCTGCGCCTTCACGAGATGAATACCGCTTAGGATTTCAATCAGGAAATTATAGCGTCGATCATTGATTTCCACTTGAGTGGATCGATGTTTGCCGAATTGTTGGCGAAAAATATAAAAACAGCCAAGAAAAATGGCCAACACCAACAAAGCGGTCAGCATCAATTGGACGTTCAAGATGCCAATGACTGCGATAAAGAGGAGAGCGAAAGGAATATCCAAAAGAATCTGGAAGATTTGTCCTCCATAGATGGTTCGGAGTGTATTCAGGGCGTTGAGGCGTTCCAAATGGACCCCCACGCCATTTTGTTCAAATACTGGCAAAGGGGTATCCAGGATTTTGTCCAGGGCTTCACAGCTTGAGAGGTGATCAAAGCGTGCGGCCATCCATCCACTGATCTGGAAGCGTGCCAGGCGCAGGATGGTTTCAAGGATCACGGCCACCGTACATCCCCCGACCAGCATCCCCAGACTGGATAGAGAGGTATTGGGGATGATGCGGTCATAGATCTGCATCAAAGTGAAGGGCACGGCCAAGACCAGGATATTGATCACCAAAGAGGCGACAACGAGATCCATGACAGCTTTTTGATAGCCGGGTACTGCCTGAAGCGCGCTTCTCCAGGCTGTTTTTTTGGTGAGATGGGGAAGAATCAAGGCCATGACCTCCAAAATGAAAAAAAATCATCTGTTACAAACGATATTTTCCTGGCCAGGCAAGTGAATGAGTCATAGCTTCAATGGTTGGTGCAATCAAAGGCAGGCTCTGCTCTACTGAGGTATTATCTTACATCCTTGATGATTTTGCAACGCACTTGACAGCACCCTCAGCAAAAAAAATCATACCAATTCACCCATTTGATGGATCTGTTTGTATGCGTTTATGGCGGTCAGCAAAAATACATGCGAATTCACACAGTTCAATGGATTTGTTTCATGACTTGATCGTTTGTTTGTCAGGATTGGGTTGAGATATTCCATGCAGAGGATTTTTTTTAAAAAAGCCAATCCAGAAAAACAGCATGATGCTTTGGAGATTTACGCTTTCCATCCGACCTTGGATTGCGTTATCATCTCCCCGGTTCTGACACTGAAAAAGCGGGAGGATGTCTTGTCATGAAGTTGGTTTCCTTGATACGCCCTGTGTATCTGTTGCAGATCATTCTGATACTGCTGATGGCGGGATGTCAGCGGGAGTTGCCACCAACGCCACTTCCGCCCGAAGCACCCAAAGTTCAAACCCAACCCGAATTGGGTGAAGTTTTTGCGACCGACAGCATGCAAGCCATTCCCTGGTCGGAGGCTCCAGTGAATTTGTTTCAGGAGCAAAAACTGGATACCTGGGCGGACGCGCTGATGCAAAGTGCTGTGTACTATCGTCGTATCAAGCCTGACAAGGTCATTTTTGACGGTTCTCCTCCGGTTACTGCTGACAAAATGGCCAAGGCATGCACCGAATTGGCGCAGTTGGCGCGCAATGGGGAGATGAAACAGTTGCAGGAGGTATTGCAAAATCGTTTTCAATTGCTGCGTTCTGTGGGATACAAACGGGGCGATGTTTTGGTGACAGGCTATTATGAGCCGCTGTTGCACGGTTCTCTCACCAGATCCAAACGTTATTTTTACCCCATCTACCGGCGTCCACCTGACATGTTGCATGATGATCAGGGGACGTATCGTTTGGTGAAAGGCAAACGCGCGCGTTATTTCTCCAGAAGTCAAATTGATGACAGGCTCATCAACAAACCCTACTCTGACAAACAAACCGGTGCTTTGGCCAATCGTGGTCTGGAACTGGTTTGGGTGGATGATCCCATTGTTGCTTTTTTTCTGCATATCCAAGGCTCTGGGCGGGTTGTTCTGGAAAATGGTCAGATGATGCGTATCGGCTATGCTGCCACCAATGGACATGCTTATGTGGCCATTGGCCGCATTCTCATTGAGGAAGGCAAACTGACCGCCCAAGAGATGACCATGCCCCGTTTGCGTCAGTGGTTGATAGATAACCCAAAAGAAAACCAGAGGCTCTTTTTTGCTAATCAATCCTATGTATTTTTTCATGAATTGAAAGGGGATCCTGTGGGCAACATCAACGTGCCATTGACCCCAGATCGCTCCATTGCAACCGATCATCGCCTCTTTCCAAAAGGGGCTCCAGCGATCATCACGACCACTCTGCCTGTTTTGGCCCCGGATGGCAAAACAGTCACGGGTTGGCGACCGGAAGACAGGTTTGTGGTCAATCAAGATACAGGTGGGGCCATCCGTGGGACTGGACGGGTGGATCTCTTCTTTGGGTTTGGAAAGCATGTCGATATTGCGGCTGGTGTGATGAAGCAGAATCGTTCCAAGCTCTATTTTATTGCGCCACGCCCGGATAAACCATGACTAATGGCTGAATCCTCTTGCCGGGTTGGTTGCAGACCCATGGCCATGATGATCATCTGGTCAGTGCAGCCATTATTCATGAGGTAAGTTCGTTCAATGGAAGCCTCGGTTGAAATACAAGATCTGGAAATGCGTTTGCTGCTCGAAACCATGCTGTTGAGGTATGGTTATGATTTCCGACATTACACCCATGCATCCCTCAAGCGTCGTCTGTTGCAATGTCTGTCAGTATGCAATATGGCGCATATCTCCGATGCCATTCCAAAAATCATCCATGATCGCACCTTTCTGGATCAACTCATCTATGCCATGTCGGTGACAGTCACCGAATGTTTTCGTGATCCCCCTTTTTATCGTGTGTTGCGGGAACAGGTGATTCCCATTTTGGCAACCTATCCCTTTATTAACATCTGGCACGCAGGTTGTGCCACGGGCGAAGAGGTTTATTCCATGGCCATTCTGTTACAGGAAGAGGGGTTGTACAACCGCGCCAGGATCTTTGCCACGGATATCAATGACAAATCGTTGCACCAAGCCAAAGAGGGGATCTACACCATCCAAAATATGGAAGAATATTCTAAAAATTATCTGGAGTCTGGCGGAAAAAGGAAATTGAGCGATTATTATCATACAAAATACGATTTGGCACGCATGCATACCTCCCTCCGGGAGAACATCGTATTCGCAGCACACAATTTGGCGACGGATACTGTTTTTTCTGAAACTCATCTGATTTTATGTCGCAATGTATTGATTTACTTTGATAAAAAGTTGAAAGATCGGGCACTGTCTCTTTTTGGGGAGAGTCTGGTTCATGGCGGTTTTCTCGCTCTTGGCACCAAGGAATCCTTGAAATTTACCGCAATCGAAAACAGTTTTACTCCGGTTTCACAGGAATGGCGTGTCTACCAGAAGATCATTGGATCTTGAAAATCCATCCACTTTAAACCAAAACCTTGGGGGGCGGTGAACCGCCCCCC
>JAMOBH010000187.1:0-10956 GCA_039908085.1 Magnetococcus sp. YQC-5 | reverse complement strand
CGGTTCTGCCACCTGTCATACGCTGAATCAGGATGATGTCGGCTTTGGGCTGGGACAAAACAACCGGCACTTCCCAACGTACTTCGATGCCGACGGGTTCCAGCAAACTTTTTAGCGTTTCGCCGACCAGACAGTGCCAACAGGTTTTGGTCCCATTTTTATCCAAGCTGTTTTTTTCCTCCTGTCTTGCATCCTGAGAAACCGTGCCAATCTTGATAGTTTTCATGGAAAGATGCATACCAACCAAACCAATCCCTTGCGAAGCCGTCCACAAATGGTCCAGAAAGGAGATACAATCTTATAACCAAAAACAAAGAGGAGTACAGAGGAATGTTAAAACAGATCGAGCGGATTTGGCAAAGATTTTTTCAAACGATGGACAGTCGTGAGGAGTTTTTGCGCGATCCAAGCCATAGAATTGTTTGTCATTTTACGCCGAAACATGCATCATGGCTCAATCAGATCGAGATGTGGTTCTCGATTCTTGTGTGTAAAGTTCATCTCTATCTTTCTCACCGATGATAAACTCACGACGAAAGGACGATAAACCATGGAATATTTCTGGAAATGTCAAATTTTACGGCTCCCTGGCAGAGCGATGATGAACTGATGATCAATCAGCTAATCATAAATAGTTTTTGAAAATTCGCCATTTCAAACAGTTTTTTAATCCCATCGTTACAGTTAATCAATCTAATATCCTCTTTTTCAATAATTTCATTTCTCTCTCTAAAAACTAAAAGCATGCCAAAAGAAGAACTTGTCATGTGTTTAACATTCTTAAAGTCAATAATAAACTTAATGCCTGGCTTTTTAATTGCATATAGTTCACGGAATGACTCGTTGGATTCATTGTCAAAAGCTTCATCAAGGATTACTGTTAGGTGCTTTTTATCTTCTGAATATAATATCTTCATGCTCTAATTTCTTTTTTAATGATTAATTACGGATGTTTACAAAAAAGCAACCAATAGGTATTCGTTGTTACGCCCAATCGCAAATTGAAGTGTGTATGATTCACCCCCCCCCGCAAAAATCAAGCAAAATTCGTCACTTTTGCGGAAAATATTTTTCAAAACTTTGGCACATTATGTGCTTATTTAGATCTTCAAAGACAATTTAAGGCTGAAGACAAGGTCGTTTTCATAAAAAAAATGTTTCAAAATCGTGCTCTTTAAATGACAACCTTACACCGTTTTCATGATCTCCCTGCGCGAAAGCAAAGAGACCTTGGCAGAATGCCCCTCCTTGAGAGTATACTGGTCGATCAAACAGGAGTGAACCAAATGACCTTGACGCGCAGTTATCAATACTCATGACATCCAACCGTGAGAACCTGACATGAATGATGTCGTCCATAAACCCGGACGGTTCCGATGGATTGGGTGGCTGGCTCTCCTTCTGGCTGTGGCTGGGGGGGCTTTCCTTTGGCTGGACATCCCTTCCCTGCTGCCATGGGGAAAAAAAAACACGGACACAATCAACGACAAATCCGGCCACCCTGGCAAAAAAGAAGGACGACATAAAGGAAGCAACCAGCCAGTACCAGTCATCACAGCCAAGGTCACGTCTGGGCTGATTCGTATCCGTCTGGAGGCCATGGGCACGGTGATTCCCGCCCAATGGGTGACGGTTGGCTCCCGTGTGGACGGTCAGCTCATGACACTCTCTTTTCGCGAAGGGGAGAGCGTCGAAGCTGGACAACTGCTGGCAGAAATCGATCCACGCCCATTCCAGATTCAACTCGCCCAGGCCAAAGGACAACTTGCCCGTGACAAGGCACTCCTCGATAACGCACGCCGCGACGCCACACGTTATCGCTCCCTGTTGGGGCTGGATTCCATCTCCCAACAACAGGCAGACACCCAACAATCCCTGGTGCGTCAGTACGAAGGCACGGTCCAGGTGGATCAATCCCTGGTGGATGCCGCCTCCTTGCAACTCTCCTACACCCGCATCACCGCCCCCATCGCCGGTGTGACCGGGTTGCGTCAGGTGGATCCTGGCAACATGATCCGTCAAAACGATACCAAAGGCCTGGTTTCCATCGCCCAGGTTCGTCCCATTCAGGTACTCTTCACCCTCCCTGAAGAAAACCTGCCTCTGGTCCTGCCTCACATGCGACAAGAAGAATCCAGAATGGTCGAACTCTACGACCGGGAACGCAAAAATCTCCTCGCAGAAGGCAAACTCCTCACCCTGGACAACCAGATCGATACCTCTACTGGTACAGTCAAACTCAAGGCCGAGTTCGCCAATGCCGATGGACGCCTCTTTCCCAATCAATTCGTCAATGTCACCTTGATCCTTGAAGATCGCCCCTCCGCCTTGTTGATCCCCAGTGCTGCCCTGCAACGGGGACGCAAAGGGTCGCATGTCTACCTGGTGAAAGACGACCAGACCGTCACCCCGCAATCCGTGAAAATCGGTCCGGTCCAAGGGGAGATCACCGCCATTGAAGAGGGACTCAAAGAAGGTGACAAGGTGGTGGTGGAAGGAATCGACAGGCTCCGCGATGGGGCCAAAATCCAGGAAATCACCCGCGAATGACTTTGCTCTTGCCCAGTTGGCCCATTCGAATGCCGTGGTAACTCCATGAATCCCTCTCGAATTTTTATCTTGCGTCCGGTGGCCACATCCCTGTTGATGATCGCACTCCTGCTGGCTGGAGTGCTGGCCTACCGCTTGCTCCCCCTTGCAGCCCTGCCTGAAGTGGATTATCCCACCATCCAGGTGGTGACCCTCTATCCTGGAGCCAGCCCGGAAGTGATCGCCTCTTCCATCACGGCTCCTCTGGAACGCCAGTTCGGCCAGATGCCCGGCTTGAATCGTCTCTCTTCCACCAGTTCTGGCGGGTCTTCTCTTGTCACCTTGCAGTTCACTCTCAACATGACTCTGGACGTGGCTGAACAACAAGTTCAGGCTGCCATCAACGCCGCTGCCAATCTGTTGCCCACGGATTTGCCCGCTCCTCCCATCTACAACAAAGTCAATCCCGCTGACGCCCCCATCATGACCCTGGCTGTCACTTCCAACACCCTCCCCTTGCCACGGGTCCAGGATCTGGTGGAAACCCGCATCGCACACAAAATTTCCCAACTCCCTGGTGTGGGACTCGTAAGCTTGAGCGGTGGCCAACGTCCTGCCATCCGCATTCGCGTCAATCCAAAAAGTCTGGCCGCCTATGGCCTGAGCATGGAAGAGTTGCGCCTCGCCATCGCCAGCACCAATGTCAACCAACCCAAAGGCAGTTTCGATGGTCCCAATCGCGCCTCCACCATCGACGCCAATGACCAACTCAAATCACCAGATGAATTCGCCCTGGTGGTGGTGGCCTATCGCAATGGCGCGCCCATCCTCTTGCGCGATGTGGCCGATATCGATGAGGCCGCAGAAAACATCCGTCTGGCTGCCTGGTCTGGAACCAAACCTGCCATCATCATCACCATCCAACGTCAGCCAGGGGCCAATGTCATCCAGGTGGCCGATGGCATCAAACAACTTCTGCCCCGTTTGCGCGCCTCCCTCCCCGCCAGCGTGGAACTTACAGAAACAAGTGACCGAACACTCACAATTCGTGCCTCGGTGCGGGATGTCCAGTTCGAATTGATGCTCGCTGTGGTCCTGGTGGTTTTGGTGATCTTTCTGTTTTTGCGCAACCTGCCTGCCACGATCATTCCTGCTTTCGCGGTTCCTCTCTCCCTGGTGGGCACGTTCGGAGTCATGTATCTGGCCGATTTTTCTCTGAACAACCTGACCTTGATGGCCCTCACCATTGCCACAGGGTTTGTGGTGGATGATGCCATCGTGGTCATCGAAAACATTGCACGTCACCTTGAAGAGGGCAAATCTCCCCAGCAGGCGGCCCTGGATGGCTCACGACAAATCGCCTTTACCATTGTCTCCCTGACCTTTTCGTTGGTGGCCGTCTTGATCCCCTTGCTCTTCATGAGCGATGTGGTGGGGCGAATCTTCCGCGAGTTCGCCATCACCCTGGCTGTGGCCATTCTCATTTCGGCAGTGGTCTCCCTGACCTTCACCCCCATGCTCTGCGCCCGCTTGCTCAAAGCCAGGAGTGCCAACAACAGGCCGGTTGATGGATATTTGATCTCATGGGTCATCACGGGTTATGGAAACATGTTACGTCACGTGCTGAATCACCAGTGGATCACCCTGAGTGTGGCAGGTGCTGCCCTGGCCTTGTCGATTCTGCTCTATCTGGTCATTCCCAAGGGGTTTTTTCCCTTGGAGGACACCGGTCTCATCCAGGGCATCACCCAGGCCCCGGCCTCCATCTCGTTTTCCGCCATGGCCCAGCGTCATCAAGAAATGGCGCGTCTGATCCTGGCTGACCCGGCAGTCCATGGGTTGACCTCTTTCATCGGGGTGGATGGGGTCAATGTCACCCTCAACAGCGGGCGGATCCTGATCTCCCTCAAGCCCAAAGAAAACCGCGACGCTCTGGCAACGGTGATGCATCGACTTCAGGAGACTCTGGCTCCCTTGCCTGGCATCACTCTTTATATGCAGCCTGTGCAGGATCTCACCATCGAAGAACGGGTGAGTCGCACTCAGTATCAATTCACCCTGGAATCCCCCCATCAGGCTGATCTCGCACTCTGGGCAGAGCGTCTGGTGGAGCGATTACGTTTGGAACCCATGCTGCGGGATGTGGCCAGCGATCAACAAGAGGCCGGATTGCAAGCCTATCTGGTCATTGACCGGGATGCGGCTGGACGTTTGGGCGTCACTCCCGCAGCCATTGACAATGCCCTGTATAACGCCTTTGGCCAGAGAATGATCTCCACCATTTTTACCCAGTCCAACCAATACCGGGTGGTCTTGGAAGTCAAACCGGAATTTCAGCAGGGCATTCAGGCCATCCATGACTTGCGAATCACTTCCAGTTCCGGGGTCATGGTTCCCTTGAATGCCATGGTTCGGGTGGAGGAGCGGTTGGCTCCTTTGGTACTCAATCGCCAGGGACAATTTCCGGCGGTGACGCTCTCTTTCAATCTGGCTCCAGGGGCTTCTTTGGGCGAGGCGGTGACAGCCATCGAGGCCACCTGCCGTGAAATCGGGTTGCCGATGCACATTCAGACGGCCTTTCAGGGGGCGGCTCAGGCCTTTCGACTCTCTTTGGCCAATCAGTTGTGGTTGATTCTGGCGGCTGTGGTGACTATGTATATTGTTCTTGGGGTGCTTTATGAAAGCTATATTCATCCGGTGACGATTCTTTCCACCCTCCCTTCGGCAGGAGTGGGTGCCTTGTTGGCCTTGATGGTTTCTGATACGGATTTGGGCATCACCGCCATCATTGGGATCATTTTGTTGATTGGCATTGTCAAGAAAAATGCCATCTTGATGATTGATTTTGCTTTGGATGCCCAACGCAATCAGGGACTCCTGCCGCAAGAGGCGATTTATCAGGCCTGTTTGTTGCGTTTTCGACCGATTTTGATGACTACTTTGGCAGCCTTGTTTGGGGCCTTGCCCTTGATGTTGGGTGCTGGCATGGGATCTGAACTGCGTCATCCGTTGGGAATTACCATGGTGGGGGGGTTGTTGTTAAGTCAATTGATCACACTTTTTACCACTCCGGTGATTTATTTATGGTTTGATCGTTTGTCCAGGCGTTAGCTAATTTTTAAATTATTAAAAAAAAGAGGGGGTCTGGGGGATTCATCCCCCAGGGTTTTGACTTTGACTTTTTGCCCGAAGGGTTCCTGGAGTGGTCCTTCATCTTCAATGTCCGGGAAGTCTGGGATTGCTCCCGCAAATCGGTCGAGAAATTCCTGTGTTGTTATAGGGTGTTCCTGACCATCCTGTCGTTGCCGCCTCGGTTTCATTTCCAGATAACCGATAAAATCCAGCACTTCCAAGGCCTTGTCTGTAGGTAATTGCCGGGCGCGTTCGTAAATGGTCTCGGCTATAGCCATGGGGATATCTCCTTTGGGTGGACAGGAATGTTGGTGTCAGGAAACAGGAGATCAGCGTCCATCGGCACCATACATCGCCTCTCGACTCAAATCAATGCTGTCATTTCAACTTGCCATGCTTTGTCTGTTTGTGTATTTTTTATATAAATCAAATCAATTGGACCTTCACGTTCAGCCCCCCCTCAGGAAAAACGTCCTGGGGAGGCGGTGAACCGCCTCCCCAGACCCCTCCACCCTTCTTTTTTAATTGATTTAATGTTGGCAGGGAACAACATGATGAGCATGCATGATATCCGCTGGCAACAGCGTTTTGATAATTTTGATCGGGCTTTTGTTTTGCTTCGGGAGGTGCAGGAACGGGGCATGGACTCACTCTCCCAGTTGGAACGGGAAGTCAGCCCTAAAGGAACGACGTGATGATCCACTATGAATGCCATTGAAATTTTCGTCCGTCACCCTGTTGCCACTGCATTATTGACTCTGGGCGTGGTCCTGGCCGGATTGATGGGATTGCGTTTGTTGCCTGTGGCCCCTTTGCCCCAGGTGGACTTTCCCACCATCTCGGTTCAGGCTTCTCTGCCAGGGGCCAGCCCGGAAACCATGGCCTCCATCGTGGCCAGCCCATTGGAACGCTCCCTCGGACGAATCGCCGGTGTCACCGAAATCACCTCCTCCAGTTCTCTTGGCTCCACCCGCATCACCCTCCAATTCGATCTGAATCGCAATATCGACGGTGCTGCACGAGATGTCCAGGCTGCCATCAACGCTGCCCGCGCCCTGCTGCCCTCTGGATTGCCCTCCAATCCCACCTACCGCAAAGTCAACCCGGCAGACATGCCGATCATGATTTTGACCCTCACCTCCACACAACAAAGCACAGGCCGAATGTACGACCTGGCCGCCACCATCCTGGTGCAAAAACTCGCCCAGTTGGAAGGGGTGGGACAAGTCACTCTTGGTGGCAGTTCTCTGCCTGCCGTGCGCGTGGAACTCGATCCAGGTCGTCTCCATCACAGTAATATCGGTTTTGAAGAAGTCCGCACCGCCATTGCCGCCACCAATGCCAACCGTCCCAAAGGCGTGGTGGAACAGGCAGATCGACAATGGACCATTCACGCCAATGATCAGGCCACCGAAGCCGATCACTACCGCCCCATCATCGTCACCTGGCGCAAAAACGCCCCGGTTCGTCTGGGTGACCTGGGAGAGGTCATCGACTCGGAACAGGATCTGCGCACCGCCGGTTCCGCCGATGGCAAACCCGCTGTCATTCTGATCATCTCCCGACAACCAGGAGCCAACATCATTGAAACCGTGGATCGGATCAATCACCTCCTGCCACTCTTGCAAAACGCCATTCCAGCCGACATCTCCCTCTCCGTTCTGATGGATCGCACCCCCACCATCCGCGCTTCCCTGCGCGAAGTGGAACGCAGTCTCTTTCTGGCAACCATTTTGGTTGTTTTGGTGGTGTTTCTTTTCCTGCGCAACGTTCGGGCAGCCATGATCCCTACCATAGCCGTACCGGTCTCCCTGGTGGGAACTTTTGGCGTCATGCATCTTTTGGGTTACAGCCTGAACAATCTTTCTCTCATGGCCCTCACCATTGCCACGGGTTTTGTGGTGGATGACGCCATCGTGGTCTTGGAAAACGTCACCCGTTATCTGGAAAAAGGCTTCTCCCCCTTGCAGGCCACCCTTCGAGGAACCAAAGAGGTGGCCTTTACGGTATTTGCCATGAGCTTGTCTCTGGTGGCCGTATTCATTCCCATCCTGGCCATGGGTGGAATCGTGGGACGCGTCTTCAGGGAATTTGCCATGACCCTGAGTGTGGCGGTACTGGTCTCGTTGCTGGTTTCGTTGACCACCACACCGGCCATGTGCGCCCGTCTGCTTCATCCTGTCACTCATGCCACCAACCCGCCTGGATGGTGGTCTCAAATCGGAAGTGGTTTTTTTCAAGGCATGCTGAATTTTTACGCTTCCACCTTGAACTGGGCCTTGTGCCATTCCAGAATCACCATGCTGCTTCTGCTCTCTGCCATTGGATTGAATGTTTATCTTTATATCACCATTCCCAAAGGATTTTTCCCTCAACAGGATACCGGACGCTTCATTGGCACGATCCAGGGGGATCAGGGGATCTCGTTCCAGGCCATGCGACGCAAAATGGAAGATTTCATGCACAAAGTGGGGCAAGATCCGGCAGTGGAACATGTCACGGCTTTTACCGGAGGGGGACAGCGCAACAGCGGCATGATGTTCGTCTCCCTCAAACCCCGTGAGGTGCGTGGCGATCAAGAGCAGGTGATGGCACGACTGCGAGGCAAACTTGGCAAAGAGCCTGGAGCCGCCCTGATGCTCCAGCCTCTGCAAGAAATCCGTGTGGGAGGACGGCAAAGCAGTTCCACCTATCAGTATACCCTGCAATCCAGTGAATTGTCAGAACTGCGTCACTGGGAACCGCGCATCCGGCGTGCCATGGCGGAATTACCCCAGATCACCGACATTTCCAGCGACCAAAGCGAAAAAGGCCTCTCCACCCTGGTGACCCTGGATCGAACCCGTGCCGCCCGATTGGGAGTCACTCCCAGATTGATGGATCTCACACTCAACGACGCCTTTGGTCAGCGACAGGTTTCCACCATGTATACCCCTTTGAATCAATACCGGGTGGTGATGGAAGCCGCCCCCCGCTTTCTGGAGTATCCCTCTTCCCTGGAGAGCATCTTTATTGCCAGCCTTTGGGGTCATCAGGTACCATTGGCCTCGATCAGCACGGTTTCACCTGGGGTGGCCCCACTGTCTGTGAGTCATCAGGGGCTGTTTGCAGCTTCGACCATTTCGTTCAATCTGGCTCCTGGGTTCTCTCTTTCCCAGGCCACCAAGGCCATTGAGGAGACATTTGTCACGCTTGGAACACCTGTACAGGGTGGATTTCAGGGCACGGCCAAGGTTTTTCAGGCATCTCTGGAAAATCAGCCCTGGTTGATCCTGGCAGCTTTGTTGTCCGTATACATTGTCTTGGGGATGCTTTATGAAAGCTATATCCACCCATTGACGATTCTTTCCACTCTGCCATCTGCCGGGGTGGGTGCTTTGTTGGCACTGTTGGCCACGGACAATGATTTCAATTTGATGGCCATGATCGGTGTGGTGTTGTTGATCGGAATTGTCAAAAAAAACGCCATCATGATGATCGATTTTGCTCTGGAGCAGGAACGCACTCTGGGAATCTCCCCGAAAGAGGCCATTCGGCAAGCCTGTTTGTTGCGTTTTCGGCCCATTTTGATGACCACTTTGGCGGCTTTGTTTGGAGCCTTGCCATTGGCTTTGGGCAGCGGGGATGGCTCGGAGTTGCGTCATCCCTTGGGAATCGCCATTGTGGGTGGATTGTTTTTGAGTCAATTGTTGACTCTTTATACCACGCCGGTGGTCTATCTTTATCTGGATCGGATGAGGTTCTGGTTTTTGCGTTGGTCTTTTCAACACCATTAAAAAAAATAATGCGACATTTTCATTTTAAACTCTTTTTATTATTATCACTCTGGCTGACGGGCTGCACCTTTGGACCGGATTATCAAACACCTTTTATCCATGTGCCCCATGACTTCAAGGAAGGACCAGGCTGGAAGCTCGCCGAGCCAAAGGCCCACCTTCCCCGTGGTGATTGGTGGAAGATATTTGGTGATCCGGTACTCGATTGTCTGCAAGAGCGTGTCACCCTGAACAATCAGAACCTCAAGATGGCCGAAGCCCGTTATCGCCAGGCCCAGGCCAGGGCCGAAATGGCTGGAGCCGTACTCTATCCCACCCTTTCCGGCAACCTTGGAATGGCCCGTGGCCAGACAAGCAATGCAAAAGCTCCAGTGACAACCCGCACCTTGGGTTTGAACGTCAGTTGGGAGTTGGATCTCTGGGGCAGGGTGCAACGCGGCACCGAAGCTGAAATCGCCACCGCACAAGCAGAAATGAGTGACCTGGAAGCAGCCCGTTTAAGCCTTCACGCCCAAATGGCCCAGAATTATTTTCTGCTCCGGGTGGCTGAACAGCAATCCAAGCTTTACAGCGAGACCCTGACAGCGTATGAACAATTTTTAACCTTGACCCGGCATCAGCACGACGCCGGACTGGTCACATCCAGCGATGTGGCCCAGGCGGAAAATCAACTCTTCAACACCAAGGCCCAGGCTTTGGATATCGAATTGCAACGCCGTCAATTGGAACATGTGTTGGCTCAACTGGTGGGACGCACTCCAGCCGATTTTGATCTGGCCCCGGCTCTTCTGCCAGAAAATCCGCCAGAAATTCCGTCTGTTCTCCCTGCGGAAATGTTGGAACGCCGACCTGATGTGGCCGTGGCCGAACGACGGGTGGCCGTGGCCAATGCCCAGATCGGAGTGGCTGAGGCGGCTTTTTTTCCCACATTGAGTCTGGGCCTTGCTGGTGGTTATCAGGGCACTATTCACTCTGGCTGGTTTGACTCTCCGGCCCGTTTCTGGTCTTTGGGACCAACTTTGGCCGCCACCCTTTTTGATGGCGGTTTGCGTCAGGCAGAGCAACAGCAGGCGTTGGCAGTGTATGATCAGGCTGTGGCGTTTTATCGGCAAACCGTACTGAACGCCATGCAGGAGGTGGAGGACACTTTGGCAACCGTGCGCTTGTTGGATGGGGAAATTGTGGCCCAGAATGGTGCTGTCAAGGCAGCCAGACAAGCCCAGGCTTTGACTGAAAATCAATATCAGGCAGGTATGGTCAGTCATTTGGCTCTCATCACCACCCAGGCCGCCGCCTTGGCCAGTGAACGGGCTGCTTTGAGCCTGCGAGGACGTCGTTATACGGCTGTTGTCACACTCATCAAAGCACTCGGTGGAGATTGGCATAAGATGGAGAAGAAAGAAAGTCAAAGGCAAAACCCTGGGGGATGAATCCCCCAGACCCCCTCTTTTTTTTTAATATTTTTTTAAAAAATTGATAAAAAATAATTAAAAAAAAAGGGTGGGGGGTGTTGGGGGGC
>JAMOBH010000186.1:0-10970 GCA_039908085.1 Magnetococcus sp. YQC-5 | reverse complement strand
ATCACAAAAGCAACTTCAATCGATTTTGAGTCACCGACATGGCTTATGATCCTTGCAGGATACAAACTTCCATCACAAAAATCAAGCATAAATAATTGTTCTGCAAGATCTTTTGCTATTTTCTGCCAAGCACTATTTAATTTTTTTTTTGGGGGGGGGGGGTGGGCTACTCACCAGCCGGTCGCAAAGCCGCCAATCCTGGACCACCAAGGGCCATATCAGCTTTCATCGACGCCACCCCATCCAATTGCAAGCGATAGATTCCCACCCCGGTCAAGACCCGTTTGACATAATTCCTGGTTTCTGTAAAAGGAATGTTCTCAATAAATGTCATGGGGTCTTCCACCCGTCTGCGTTCCTGCCACGCCTTGGCTCGACTGGGACCGGCATTATAAGCCACCAACGCCAAAACCAGATCACCATCAAACTGCTTGAGCATCCTGTGCATGTACGCTTGACCCAAGGCCAGATTATAACCAGGAATTTGCAAACGCACGCGGGTCGAAGCAGGAAAACGGGACATCTGGGCTTCCATACGCGCTGTTTCCGGCATCAATTGCATCACACCCAGTGCCTTGGCCGATGATTCGGCCCGTGGAAAAAATTGACTCTCCTGACGGGTTGTGGCCCATACCACATTGGGCGATAATTGCCAGCCTCCATCAGGAATCCAGTTCGGGACCGGAAACAAACCACGCCAAAAGACCCGATCCTTCTTCTGCAACTCCGCCCCCAACTTGATCGCCAAATCCGCCGCACCATATCGAATGGCCAAACAAAGCCGTTCCTCAGGCAGCAACCCCAAACCCTCCCCCAACTTTTGAATGAAAGGGCCATTATACCAACTCCGTCCCACCTCTTGCAGCAAACGCAAGCCCTCTTCTTCACTTGGCATCAGCTTGCCCTCTGGACAAACGGGTTGGGTTTCGTTTTTGAGGGATGGCAATGATCCTCCCAGCTCCTCCGCAGCCATCAGCCCATAAATGGTATCCAGATGTTTGGCCGCCCCCTTCAACAGTAATTGCTTCTGTTCAGGGGAGTCGCTCAGACGCGCAGCCCAATACCCCCCCTGACTTCGCCCCATGGGAGTCACCCCCTCCTTGGCCAATTGCAAAAAAAAGGTCTCTGCCCGCTTCCGATCACCGTCACTCAAGGCACTCCAGCCAGCCAACCATACCGAGTCCTCCAAGGCTCCCCCCTTCTCGCGGACGTTTTCCTGCAACAGTCGCAACGCCCCCTTGAAATCTCGATTGTTGTATAACAAATTACGACCAAATAGATAACGCCAACGCTGTCGATCCTCTGGAGCCAACTGTTTGCCTTCTGCTCCTTCCAAAAATACCAACATTTTCTCTTTCGCACCCTGGCGATGCAAAGCCTCAAACCACGTCCGCCAAAGTTCACGGGTTTCCGGCACGGTCAAAGTCAATGGCCTGATGGCCGCCGACAGTTTCAAATCTCCGGCATGGGCCATTTCCAAAGCCAGAAAAAAATCCTGACGGGGTTTGGACATCTGCTGCAAAAAAGCCTTGAAAGCCGTGCTGGTCCCTTTGTTCAACAAGGAACGTGCCCGTGTTTCGTGATCCGCCACCACCAGTTTTGACCAGAACGGGTGATCGGTGCCTACCCATTCCGAAGAGACTTCAAGGCCTTCTCGATAGAGATCGCGCCACAGGACCAGAGCCGCATCCAATTGATTTTTTTTCAGCAGACCACCCACATGTTGCAAACGGGCCAAGGGCAGTTTGGGCGCATGTTTGACATACCACTTTTCCGCGCTCTCTCCACCCTTTGCCATGACATGCGGTTCCAGAACGCGCCATACACGGTCAGCCTGGGGATGTTGGGGCCATCTTTCCAGAAATTCCGCCAGACGATCCGGGGTTGCCTGGTAATGGGGATGAAACAGCAGTTCCAACTCCAGATGCGAGGTCAATACATCCTGTTTGGGCCATTGGGAACGGTCCAGAATCCCTTCCAGGGATCCTTCCTGCTCCAAGACTGCAAACCGACGACGAAATTCCTTGATCAGATCCTCCTCGGCGGCCATGGCGGATGGCATCAGCGCGGGTAATAAAAAGAGGATCAAACAAAACAATATGTTGATTGTATTTCCCACGTGACTTCCTTTCATGTTTCGAACAAGGCATCCACAAACTGTCGGGCCTGAAACGGTCGCAAATCCTCCAACCCCTCTCCCACGCCAACATAGCGCACCGGAAGACGGAACTTTTCACTCAATCCCACCACCACCCCACCTTTGGCCGTGCCATCCAGCTTGGTCACCACCAGACCTGTGATACCCACCGATTCATGAAATTTATGTACCTGGCTGATGGCGTTCTGTCCGGTGGTGCCATCGAGTACCAGCAACGTTTCATGGGGCGCGGTCGGATCCTGACGTCCAAGCACCCGCTTGATTTTTTTCAACTCTTCCATGAGATTGCTTTTGGTGTGCAGACGCCCGGCAGTATCGGCGATCAAAACATCCATGTTTCTGGCCCGCGCCGCAGAGAGGGCATCATAGACCACCGAGGCCGCATCCGCGTCCTGGCCCTGGGAAATGACCGGACATCCGCACCGTTGCCCCCAAAGTTGCAGTTGCGCCACGGCTGCCGCACGATACGTATCCCCGGCTGCCAGCATGACCTGATTTCCTTGCGTAATCAAATAGGCGGCCAATTTGCCAATGGTGGTGGTCTTGCCAACTCCATTCACCCCCACCACCAGAATCACCCATGGCTTGGTTTTCGGTGGTAAGAGAGCCGAAGCCTGAACAGCCTCCATACGATCCCGGATGGTCTCCCGCAGCACCTCGCGCATGGCATTGGCATCTTTTTTTTGTCTGCGGTCCAGACGATTTTTTGCCTCCTCAACAATCCGATGGGCTGGTTCCACTCCGAAATCGGCCTTGACCAGCAGTTCCTCCAGTTCCTCCAACAGGGCTTCGTCAACCTGACCGCCAAGAAACAAATCTTCCAGGGGGAGATTCAGAATCTCCCTGGTCTTGGCCAACCCCTCTTTCAGACGCGCAAAAAAAGACATGAATTATTTCTCCTTTCACAAATAAAGCATCATGGGCCAGATGGTATCCGGGCAATGATGGCTTCGAATTCACTCCAGAAAAACTCCTCACCACGATACCCACGAAACTGACCTATTTTTTTGCCTCGTTGATCCAAAACCAGAAAAGTTGGATAGAAACGGATTTCCCAGGCAAGAGATTCCCATTCCTTGGGTGGAGAAAAATTATCAATCACAGTAATTGGAAAGTGCTTGCCCGTTTGCGTTTTTGGATAAACCGGCATTATGGTATCCATGAAACCCTTGCAATAAGGACAATAATCAGTGATAAAAACCAACAAGCGTCCCTTGACCTGCTCGTTGGCCGCAGCCGGGGCCGACAGTATCCAGAAAATCGCAACAAAAACCAACAGGTAAAATCGTTTGCCAATCATGTCCACTCCATCGGATCGGTTTATCCCAAGATACCGGGTTGCATCTTGCATACTCACCATACAGGGTTTCCGTCACTTTTGCAAAACACCCTGGATACACTCTGCAAGAAAGAGGCAGACTGGGCCAATCCAATGACCACCCCCCAACTCAGTGTGATCATTCCCACCTTGAACGAAGCGGCCTTGCTCCCTGGTCTTCTGGCACAGTTGCAACAACAACGCGGAGTGACCCTGGAAATTCTGATTGGAGATGCCGGTTCGCAAGATGCCACAGCCAGGATGGCCTGTTCAACCGGAGTCCGGCTTATCCGGGCACCGATGGGGCGGGGGGCGCAGATGAATGCGGCTGCCCGCGAGGCAACCGGGGAGTATCTATTGTTTCTGCATGCTGATTCCGGTCTGTCCAACCCGGACTTGCTGGCTTGTGCGTTGCTTGCCTTGGAGCAGAGTCAGGCCAGCATTGGCAAGCCGTGTGCGGGTCATTTTCAGCTCTGTTTTGTTGATCAACCTTCGGGGTATTCCTGGCTGTTTCATTATTATGCCAAAAAAAGCACCCTCAACCGACCGGAATGTTGCAATGGCGATCAGGGATGGCTTCTGTCACGGGGTTTTTTTGAGAAACTGGGGGGATTTTCAGAGCAATTTCCTTTTTTGGAGGATCAGGATCTGGCTGCCCGCATCGGGCAACAGGGAACCTGGATGAACCTCCCTGGGAGTCTGACAACTTCGGCGCGTCGATTTCAAAAGGAGGGGGTCTGGCGTCGCGTGTTGCTCAATGCCATGATCATGGTCTGTTGGCATACCGGATTTGAGGAATTCTTGCGGCTGGCTCCAGCCATTTACCGCAGTCAGGATGTGACCCGGCCAGTGCAAATGACCCCATTTTTTCATCTCTTCTGGCAACTCAACCGGGCTGCCGGTCGCAAGATCGCCTGGTGCCGTTGGCGCGCCATGGGTCGTTATGCGTGGCACTCGGTGTGGCAGATTTTTTTTCTGTTGGACCTGCTCCTTTTTGGCTCCCGCAAATCCGACCCCTTTCCATTGTTGGATTGGTACGACAAAAAATTACATCCTTTGATCCATTTTTTTTTGTTCGATCTGTTCTGTATGATTATAGTATTGATTTTGTTTGTGATACTGTGGGCATGGGTTGTTGCATTGGAAACCGCTTCAAAAATATTATCATTTTTTGTGATCAAATTTAATGTGAACAAAAATAATGATTGAAAATTTTATTTTATATGTTGCAATTGCTTATCCTTCAATGATTCAAGAGCGACACTGTGGAGTTTATGATAATACTGATCCATTGCCATGGAGTCCCGCTTGAGAAACGAAGAAAAGACAATACGCACTACCATGGAGCCTTCATGAGGCGACACATCCAGAATATTGCCATCCAGATTCATCTTTTGCGGCCCCAATAAAATGGTGTCATCCACTTCGACGTATTTCAACGGCAGGGATAAATCAATTGCAACTGGTTCAAAAAGCAAGACTTCTGGCAGACGGCTCTCTTTTTCCAACAACAAACACGCCCCACCCATGGAAATATTGAGTATCATGCCCCGAAATGTGCGTTTGCCCAGTTTCATCTGCGCAACCAATGTTTTTTCAGGTGTCATGCGTGGAAAACGACGGCATCCGACCGCCCCATCAGTCAAACGAATATTCACCAAAACAGCAAAACCATGCCCCATATCCACACTCTGCACCAATGCTTTCAAGCCTTGCGAGAGATGGGGTACAGAAACATAAGTTGTTTGCTCCTCTTCCATGGTAAGCAGTTGCAAGGGGGGAGCTTGAATCAAAACTTCTTCCTTGGAGTAACGCATCACCAGTCCCTGTTCGGAGAATGGCACTCCCAAATACCGGTTGTAAAAAGTGATTTCTGAAATCCGACTCTGAATCAAACCGAATTCCCGCTCGATATCCACATAACGTATGAAAAACGGGTCATCCAAATAAACCGACATTCGACACAATGGAGCATCCTGCAACATGCAGACCTGCTCTTTGAAGGCAATCGGTTCATTGAAAAATTGGCCCAATCCCCGAATGATGCCTTTCATCAAATAACACAATTTGCGCTTGGAAATATAAGCCACCGCCACTTCGCCATGCTTGAGACGATAGGTGCGAATATCCGGCGGATTCACCCCTGCGTCAATGTTGGCAAATGGTGCCAGGATGTGACTTTGCAGATGTTCAAGAATATCTAAAGTTTTCCAGTCTTTGTGCAGTATCCCCATGGATCGCCCCATGGTCACCAGACCGGGACTCATATGTTGACCGAACAAATCCAGGGTATGAGTGACAGAAAATTTTAACAGTTGTGAGGATGCCAAAAACAGATCATTTGCAAGATCGTCCGGGTAATAGCGATCCGGTTCGAACTCTTGATCTTCAATTCCGGCTGCCTGCAACGCACGCAACCAAATCCCTTCACCGAGACGGGCTTCCAGGAAATCTTCCAAAGCGAGAAAAATGATGCCGTGCATAAATTACCAAATCCGCCTTTCTGATGCCAGATGCCAAAAAGTACCCGTACTCACCTGTCAAATATTACAAACAACACCATCCCAACCAACCGGATGACACTGCCTGAGTGCGCCAATATGGAACCTTTTTTCCGTTCCAATGTCTACAGAGGACGTTTTTTCCTTTCGGCCAGGGAGTTTGAACGGCATTATTCCCAGTCGTCCATACTGTTCCAACACTCTTTTTGCTTCTGGAGTCCTTTCAAATGGCCCAAAAAAATCATCATCGACTCATCATTCTGGGTTCCGGACCAGCCGGATACACTGCCGCCATTTATGCGGGTCGTGCCAATTTGCAGCCTCTGTTGATTCAGGGAATGCAACCTGGAGGCCAACTGACCATCACCACGGAAGTTGACAACTTCCCCGGTTTTGAGAACGGCATTCAGGGGCCGGAACTGATGGAAAAAATGCGTGCACAAGCTGAACGATTCGATACCCGACTGGTATTCGATACCGTCACGGCAGTTGATCTGGCCGCTCGTCCCTTCCGTTTGACGTGCGATTCCGATGATCTTTACACCTGCGACGCCCTGATCGTGGCCACCGGGGCTTCTGCCCGTTGGCTGGGTATTGAATCCGAGCAGCGTCTGAAGGGATTCGGGGTATCCGCCTGTGCCACTTGCGACGGATTTTTCTTCAAAAACCAGACCATTGCTGTAGTTGGCGGCGGCAATTCCGCAGCCGAGGAGGCCTTGTTTCTGACCCATTTTGCCTCCAAGGTTTATCTGATCCATCGACGAGACCGCTTGCGGGCAGAACATGTCATGCAAGAGCGGGTGAGGAACAATCCAAAAATCGAGCCGGTCTGGGACTCTGTGGTGGAAGAGATTCTTGGTGATGTCGGCAGTGGCGGGGTGCGTGGAATCCGGGTGAAAAACGTCAAAAACAATGAAGTCAAAGAACTGGCTTTAACCGGTGTTTTTGTGGCCATTGGCCATTCACCCAATACCGAAATTTTTGGTTCACAGTTGGACAAGGATGAGGCAGGTTATCTGATCACCCGTCCCGACTCTACAGCCACCAACATACCCGGTGTCTTTGCTGCTGGCGACGTACAGGATCGGGTGTTTCGCCAGGCGGTAACCGCTGCGGGAACCGGATGCATGGCGGCTTTGGAGGCCGAACGTTATCTCAATGAATTACAGGAATAAACTGCTCATTGATGATCATGGCCAAGGCGGGAGGAGGGTGTCAGAACAAACCACCTCCTCCCGCCTTGGGATCCGCCAAAATCAGCCAGTCAATGTATATGCCACCTGAATCAATGACTTCTTTTTTTCTGTTTCTGCTTGCGTTTCTGCTTTGGCTTTTTCTTGCCAATATCTTTTTTGACAGTCGCTTTTTTTATCGATTGTTTGTGACCAGTCTCTTTCTTTTGTAAGACTTTTTGGCTGTTTTCCTTGTTGACCGTCTCTTTCTTGCCTGATGCCTGATCGCTTTTTTTCTGGTCTTCTTTTACTGCATTTTGTTGCTTGTCATTTGATTTCTTCCCATCGGAGGCGATGAATTTTCCCTTGCCACTCATTTGATTGTTGTTGAATTCACCAACATACTTGTCTCCATTGGGATAAACAAATGTTCCAGTCCCATTCATTTTATTGTTTTTGTATTCTCCTGTATAGACACTGCCATCAGGATAGGTGAATTTTCCAGTCCCGTGAATTTTGCCACTTTTGAATTCACCTGTATATTTGCTGCCATCTGAATACACATACGTCCCTTTGCCATTGACGCAATCACCGGTGACACATTTTTCTTCCGCCTGACTGCTGGCGACAGACACAAAAAAACTCAAAACTGCAAACAATACGATTGAATAAGACGTTTTCATGAAGATTGGATCCTTGTACACGAGTTGAGAAACAGAAGGTGAATCTGTTTCAGCCACTTGTCTATGCCACCTTGTTTTTTACTCCTCATGCGTGCAAAACGCAACCCTCGACAACACCCCCTTCAAACTCCTTCAAAAAAAAACAAAGTCAAAGTCAAAACCCTGGGGGATGAATCCCCCAGACCCCCTCTTTTTTTTTAATAATTATTAAAAAAAAAGGGTGGGGGGGCGGTTCACCGCCCCCCAAGGTTTTGACTGTCATTTTTTGGTGATTATCGTTTTCAGTCGGGTCAGATCCGCGCGATGACCCAGACAGATCAACAGATCGTTTGCAAAACAACGGAAATCAGCCGACGGATTGATCAACAAACTCTCTCCAGGACGATGCACCGCCACCACATTGCACAAAAATCCACTCCGAATGATAGAGTTTCTCAATAATACTCCATGCAATGGGGAATGCAGGGTAATCCGCATCTTTTCCAGTTCCAGGCCAATAATTGCCAAAGGAATTTTGTTGGCATCACCTGCTGCAACGCGCAACAAGTCGAGATCTCCCCGATGCCCTAAACTGATGAGCACATCACCAGAAGAGATGCGCAAACTGGAATCCGGTACAAACAGCACATCCTTGCCACCCTTGGCCACTGCCAACAGCAAGACATTGAAACGCTCCCGAATGGCCAAATCCTCAACAGAAACCCCATCGAAAGGGGAATCGGGATGGATCCAGATTTCGGCGAGTTCCTGACCAACCAGTAAATGATCAGCGGCCATTCGACGCGATGCGCGTTTCAAACGCTCCATGTCATCCTTGTGGCCCAAACAGATGATCACATCCCCGGATTTTAAAAGATGTTTGGCTTGTGGATTGAAAACCATATTTTTGCCGTCTTCAATAACACCAATAACAATAGCCTCATACCCGTGACGCAGATCCGAGTCACGCAAAGTGACACCATCGAAAATCGTACCGGATTCTATAGGAATTTCTTCCATTTCCAAGGCAACATGGGTTTGATCAAGGGCGAGCCTTAAAAACTGCAACGCACTGGGTCGCAAAGCGGTCTGGGCCATCTGCTGTCCGGCATTTTGGTAGGGCAAAATCACCCGATCCGCCCCAACGCGCAATAACCGTTGCTCAGAACTTTGTTGTCCACCGCAGGCGACCACGAAGCATTTTTCCTTCAACTCCCTCACCATCAGGATAATATAAACATTGGTCGCTTCATTCAGGATGGAAATGATCACGCTGGAAGCGCGTGACAAACCGGCACGCTCCCAGGTCTCTTTTTCGTTGACATCACCGCGAATGGCAATCCAGCCCTGACGAATCGCACGATCCACCAAAGTCCCATCCATATCAATGGCCACAAAGGGTTTTTGTTCATTGTGCAAGCTTTGGCATGCGACTTGTCCCAACACGTTCAGACCGCACACAATGAAGTGGTTCCGCAATTTTGCGATTTGTTGCTCCATGTGAAACTCCTTCAAGTTGAACAGGCGATCCGTAAAAACAGAAACAACAAGTGAAGTCATCAATACCGTGACCGACATGCCGGTCAGTACGCCCAGTGAGGCAATGGCGCGTCCCATATCCGTCACCGGGGCAATATCGCCATAACCCACTGTGGTGATGGTGATAATCGCCCAATAAATCGCAGATCCGAACGTATTAACCTTGTCATTGATGCCGTGTTCTGCCAAAAAGAAAGCAGTCGCTACAGTACCCCAGATCACCAGACCAGCAAAAATCAACGAAATCATCTCGTAACGCCGTTCGCCGATGATTCCGGTGACAAAGGCGATGCGTCGCGAATATCTGAAAAACTTCAAAAATTGCAGTACCCGCAGTATACGAAAAAAACGAAATCCAGGCAGTACCGCAAGCAGATCAATCATGGCCAGTGGATGCATCATCCAGCGGAATTTGTTCATCACGGCATGAAAAATCCCGTCAAGAATCTCGACATAAAAGAAGGGTCGATCAACGCGACGTCGATACAGATTCACCGCCAGACGGTAATCATCGCCAAACGAGGTACTCGTCCACCAACGTAATAGATATTCACACAAAAACAAGAAGTTAAACCAGTTCTCCACCTCCACGAAAAACAGGTGCAAGGGTGTGGTGACTTTGGCTGGGACATGGGCGTCGTGGGCATTGATGATCATGACCCCCAGCGAACAAAGCAAAGCACCCATCATGAAAAAGTGATACCAACGCTGATAGGGGCAACTCGGATCTTCCATGACCCAATAGACGTACTGTTTGATACGTCGATAGGTGCTGCTTTGTTTCATCTCCATAAGATTCAGTAGGATAGGGTCATGTTGGTTGGTCTGTTGTATTACAGAATAGTCCGGTCAAACAATAGATATCAATCACCTTACTTGCACGGACCAACCCATTTGGCGGACGTTTTTATGGTCATGGTCATGGGTTGCCCCCCCCCCTGGATTGGGCATGGTCATGGTCATGACGCCCGTATAGGAATCATTGGCAAAGTGATAATCCCCCTGACCGGTCAAGTGTTCCTTGGGACATGACATGGCAAAGGAGAGCTTGTTGCTTTCCTGTTTGATGTTTTTCATGGCACAATCATCACCGGTCGTGCCTTGTTGCATGAGCTTCTGCGGATCCCTCCGGTCGGCTTCCGTAATGCATTGACGCACTTTCTGGGCTGGCATGGGCATCCCCGGCATCTCGGTCTGAATCGAGATGTCATACAATCCTTCCTTGGCACTGATCTCGGCACTTTGTGCTGTGGTGCCACAGGAAAGAGTTGCGGCAAAAACAACAAGTGTAAAAATTCGCATCTGATGCTCTCCTGAAGAAATGATCCTGGAAAAGTCCTTGACTTGGCTGTGGCAGCCATGCAGAGGTTTGATGGAGGTGCAATCTGTCAGGTTGGCTGACATGACAGAGGCACCATGCGAATGACTATGTCTGCCCCGTCTTCAACTGGCAAGGATTAATTTTTGCCCGCTGTCATCCTTAACCGTTCAGGTGCCTTGTCAGGCGAAAGTTCCTGGGGAGGCGGCTCACGGCCTCCCCAGACCCCTCCACCCTTTACCGTGAAAATATTCTGTGCGATGGCGCAAAGCTACCTTTGCCCCTATTCAAAACAAAAAATA
>JAMOBH010000185.1:0-10981 GCA_039908085.1 Magnetococcus sp. YQC-5 | reverse complement strand
TGGCAAGATTTGTTGAACCACTCAGTGTGGCTGCGCTTGACCAAATTGGCATCCGGCGGTGTTTCTCTGGGTGATGAAACACAGTTGCGCTTGGAAAAATTAAGGTTATTGCATTTAGAGTGGCATCTTTCAGAAAATGAAAGCGATGAGTTCTCGATTTGGATGAGTGGTACCGGCGACCCGGATTTTGAAGAGCAACGACAGATCGACAGAGTACCACATGATCGCCATGAATTGGTGAGGTGGCTCCAGCGTCCGCCGTCCAGAATATTCTTGTACGAGGATAACTGGCGCGAAGTCTGCCAAAAAAAACCTGCCGCAGCGGCCTGGGCACTGTGCGCACTCTCTCAAGAAAACCACTGGCCCATCGAACGCTGGCGCGAGGCACTACAAACCTGGAGCGATGACAAACTGCGCCGCCGCTCTTGGCAATATTTGGCAACCGTAGTACAAAAAATGCCTGATGAAACCCTGTCTGCCCTGGCGCATACCGCCACCCACTGGCTGAGGGCCACGGCCAAGATTCTGGATCAGCACCATGCTATCTTTCTTGACCTTTGCTGCCGGTTTCTGGCGATGGACCATCAAGATGGAATAGAATCGGATGAACCTGTCTCAAGGGCGATCAATCACCCGGTTGGCCATATCACCCAGGCGTTGTTGGATCACTGGTTTCATCGCCAACCCGAGGACAGGCAAGGCTTACCAGACGATCTGAAGCCACTATTCACGGCACTTTGTAATACCCAGGTCGAACAGTATCACCACGCACGGGTGTTGTTGTCCGCCCACGTCATCTCGATGTTTCGTGTGGATCGTGAATGGACCATGCAACACCTGCTGCCAATGTTCAATTGGCAGCACTCACCCGTCGAAGCCCGCGCCGCCTGGGAAGGTTTTCTTTGGTCACCGCGTTTGTACCAGCCGCTATTTGAGGCATTCAAAAACAACTTTCTTGCAACCGCCCATCATTACGCCGAGTTGGGGAAACATGGCAGAAAGTATGCTACCACCTTGACATACGTAGCACTTGACCCGGCTGATACATTCACTGTTGACGAATTGCGTCAGGCGATTAGTGCCTTGCCTCCAGCGGGCTTGCTGGAATCCGCGCAGGCACTCGTCAACGCCCTGAAGGGTGCAGGCAAGCAACGGCAAGAATATTGGAAAAATCGCATTCATCCATTTTGGCGAAACCACTGGCCAAAAAACCTTCAACTGGTATCAGAAGGCATCTCCGAACAATTCGCTCGCTTGGTCATTGAGACCCAGGATGCCTTTCCAAAGGCACTGGAAACCGTGGAGAAATGGTTACGGCCCATTAAGCATCCTCACTACGTCGTACATCGCCTGCATGAGTCAGGACTGTGCAGACAATATCCTCAAGGTGCCTTGACGCTTCTAGGTGCGATTATTAATGATCAACCATGGGCACCGCGTGAACTTGGTGATTGCCTTGATGCCATTTTGAAAACATGGCCAGATGCCTACCAAGATGATCGTTTCAAGCGATTGATCACTTATACACGGCGTCATGGACATGAGTGATACCTGCACTTTTTCCAATTGCCACAATTTCTCAGCAATCGAGCGGGTACTAACTTGAAATGTATGACAATGCCGATATTACCATTGTGGATGCGCACGGGGAATTGAACTGGTGCGGCAAGAAGGCAAGCAGATTAAACCATTGATTGCGCAGAAGCAGATTTTCAGATATTCTTTCAGGGTCATCCATTTTGCAAGGAGCAACCGTCATGACCATTGCCACTTTTGACACCCTTGAGTTTGTCGAGTCTCTTGAATCATCTGGTTTCACCAAAGAGCAATCCAAGGGGATGGTGAATGCCTTCAAGAAGGCGCAAGAGACCCAATTGAAAGAGTTGGCAACCAAGGGGGATCTCAAAGAACTCGAAGCCAAGATTGAGAAAGAACTCGCCCCCATCCGTGCCGATTTGTTGCTCATCAAGTGGATGCTTGCCTTGGTGATCACATCCACCGTGCTTCCCGCCTTGAAGACCCTGTTTGGTTGATTTTGCAAGCTGTTGTTGATGAACTCTTCGTCGGTCCACTGCCCAGGACGAATGCTGCTGATCCTTGCCGAACAGGATGGCCTTCTGACAAAAAATCAAAGGCAAAACCCTGGGGGATGAATCCCCCAGACCCCCTCTTTTTTTTATTCATTTTTTAAAACAAGTAAAAATAAAAAAAAGGGTGGATGGTATTGGGGGTCGGTTCACCGCCCCCCAAGGTCTTTATTTTTCCATTCAACGCGCAGGTTCTTTAGGCGTATCTTTAGGCGCATCGGTTGGAGGCTCAGGATAGTCATTTCCAGCCGGCAGATACTGCTCTTTCAAATCCAACACGCATTGGGTCACATAGGCATCCATCTCTTTGGGAGTGACTTGATCTTCCACTGCGAATTGCTTGCACTGAGTCGTAAGCTCCTCCTCGGAAGGGATCGCTTCGGCGGCGTGGACCAGGGAGGCAGCCGCAGTGACAAAGCCAACCAACAGCATGGACATAATTAATTTCTGGATCATCTTGATAAATCCTGTTGACAGTGGGCGTGACATGAAAAAAACAATAAAGCGCGTTTCAACGCGGTTTCTGCTTGGCTGGCGACGCGCCTTTGGCTGGAGGAGCAATGGAAGCAGGTGGAGGAACAACGGGCGTGGGAGCATCAAGCAACTGCTCAATCGGGGCGGGATCCAGATCTTGTTCTGAAGAGTGATCATTCCCCAGATCACGCAGACACTGATTCATATAATCGGCCATATGTTCCGGCTTGATCTGGTCTTCCTGGGCATAGCGTTCACAGGCGGCTTTGGCGTCATAGCCCACCTCGCTCATTGCAGGAGCATTGGCCGCAGGGGGGGCTGCCCAGACCAAAGGGGAGAACGACATGCACAGCAAAACGGCGGCGTAAGTGATTTTGTTCATGTTTACAACATTCTCCAAGAGCAAGATAGTGATGCATACATCGCCCAATGACAGTCTGGTCAGACACATAAAATCTTAAAGAAGGCACTCTGAATATCAAGATTTCGAATAGCGGGGCACTGACATTTTTCTCTCGCATGAGAGGGGTGGCAAGATTCAATGGGTGATTCCTGCAGTCTCAATCTCCCATATCAATCATGGCCATCCATTCATTTGATTTTGACTGTATAAAAGTCCATCATTCTGCCATCAGCTGGCCAGCAGTCAAGGCCGCACACCTGAAGATGATGGGAGAAGTCAACATTATGGATCTTGACCTGTTGCGCACATTTCTGGAGGTGCATCGAACCCGTCATTTTGGACGCGCATCCAGCAGCCTGTTTATCACCCAATCGGCAATCAGCACCCGCATCAAACAACTGGAAGAGATTCTTGGAGTAACACTTTTTACGCGCAAACGCAATGACATCCAATTGACACCCGCAGGACAACGTTTTCTGCCCTCAGCCGAATCATTGCTTGCTGCGTGGGAAGAGGCGCGCAAAGCCATCCATGGGAGTGATGCAACCCTGCCGATCCTGACGATTGGAGCCTTGCCGATTCTCTGGGAGACCTTGCTGCCGAAGTGGGTTACGACCCTGAGACAGGAAGATCCCACAATGACTCTGTGCTGCTCCAGCCATGATGCGGAAAGCCTGCCAAACAAGCTTCTTGATGGTGCGGTCGATATCGGAATACTGCTCGACATTCCAAAAAACAAAGCATTTGTGATTCGGGAGATGGAACCGATGCCATTGATTCTGGTCTCCTCAAGGCCGGATGTTACCACAGAAGAGGCGATCCAGGAAGTTTACGGCCCCCATATCCTGGTGGATTGGGGTCGCACGTTTTTGGAGGATCATGCCAGCTGGTTTTCCAAACGACCACAACCAGGATTGCAGACCGACCAAAGCCAACTGGCCTACGAATGGTTGCTCAACCAAGGGGGAACCGCCTGGCTTTCGTTCGGCCAGGTGGAATCTGACCTGACGACAGGCCGACTCTTTCCAGTCCAGGATGCCGCCACTCGACATCTCACGGTGTACGCGGTCCATACCGGGCGGGTGAAAGGCACACTGATCGAGAATGCCCTTGCCCATCTGGTGTGATCCAGATGCATTCGTTGCTGATTTTTTGTCCGAATCAAAAAGCATGTCACCCGTTTTGATGGCAACATCATTGACTTGCATGGACTTTGTGTTAGCATCGGTGAAAAATAAAAACAGCAGAAAGCACATCACGATGCAAGGAAAAGATTCATCTTGAATGTAAAAGTAAGACGTTTTATATAAAAATCAATATTAATATATATATTCTCCAATCATAAAATCAAGAGGCAAGATGTGTGAATCAAAAGAGGAACGCGCCAAGGTATTGATAGTGGATGATGAAAAGCTGAACCTGGATCTTTTGACTCACCTGCTGTCACCCTATTATCGTATCCTGTTAGCCAAAAATGGCCAGCAAGCACTCCAGCGTTTGGAGTCGTCCTGTTTGCCGGACATCATTTTACTGGATATCACAATGCCAGGGATGAATGGCTATGAAGTCTGCCAACAGGTGAAAAGCAATCCAAGAATCAAAGATATTCCAATAATTTTTATTACCGCCAGCACTTCGGAACAACACGAAACCAAAGGATTCGCAATGGGGGGAGTGGATTATATCACCAAACCCTATAACCCTGTCATTGTTCTGGCCAGGGTGAAAACCCATATCGAAATGAAAAAACGTGGTGACTTGTTGGCCCATTATGTCAAAATGGTTGACAAACACATCATTATCTCCTCGACAGACTGTGCTGGAGTCATCACCTACGCCTCGGATGCGTTTTGTAACATTTCCGGCTATACCAGAGAAGAATTGCTGGGACAACCTCACAGCATTATCCGTCATCCTGACATGCCCAAAGCAACTTTCCAGGCCATGTGGGATACCCTGTTGAAGGGAGAAAACTGGCATGGAGAAATCAAAAATCGCAAAAGGAATGGGGATCATTATTGGGTGGATGCCCATATCGAAGCCAATAGAACATCTGACGGTACGATTGTTGGATACACGGCCATTCGCCAGAATATTACTGATAAAAAACGCATCGAGGAGCTGTCAGTAACGGATCGCTTGACTCAACTCTATAATCGTCTGAGGCTGGATGAAGCCTTCAGATGTGAAGTTGCCAGATCCAGGCGTTACGGTCATCCGCTGTCGGTCATATTGTTTGATGTGGATCATTTCAAGAGTGTCAACGATACCCATGGCCATCAGGTTGGTGATCAGGTTCTCATTCATATGGCCCAGGTGCTGAAATCCAATGTGCGCCAATCCGACATCCCTGGACGCTGGGGCGGTGAAGAGTTTCTGGTCATCTGCCCGGAAACAGATGAGTCAGGAGTGTTCTCTTTGGCGGAAAAACTCCGGCAGGCCATTGCTGCGTATGATTTCCCCACCGTAGGCCACAAAACCAGCAGTTTTGGCGTGGGTACGATTCAGCCTGAGGAAACCATCAACGGCTTGGTGCATCGGGTGGATGTGGCCTTGTATCAAGCCAAAAAAAAGGGACGCAACAGGGTGGAACGCTCTGCAAGCACCTCGGATCATTCACGTCAAACGTAAAACCCTGGGGGATTTTCCAGCTCCTCATGCGAAATGCGAATAGTGATGCGCTTCCTGCTGGATTCTTTCTGCGAACCATGCAGACCCAGCTTCTCTACAAGAGAAGCTGGTAGCGAGCTGGCTGATCGAAAATGTCGGAAATCCTCATCGGTCAATTCGCGGACTTCACCATCTTTATCCGTCAAGGGTTCTCGGCTTTCCATGTCGTATTGCCTCCCGTCTATTGGCCTTGCGAAAATTATCTGCAATAGCCGCGCAACGTACAGAACCAGAATGGATTTATGGCTTTTCAGACACCAGTTGTTGATACCGTTTGACTTCCTGCTTTTTCAAATCATTCAATTCCAGATCAGAGTAAGCCTTGATCAGCATGGGTCGCATCTCCAGATCCTGAAGATTATGTTTGAAATAGATTCGATACATGTCCATGGCAGCCACTGTCAAGCCATTGTTGTCCAGAAACAAACCCAACATGAAAGGATCACCAGGAGCCAAGGTCTTGATTTCATTGATTCCTTTCTCCAAGGTTGCGATCTGGGCAGAATCCATCCAGTTGATGGCGCAATTTTTTGTAAAATCAGAGAGTTCTTGACCATCCTTGAGAACCTTGATCTGGCAGACATGCCTGCCTGGAGTCACTCCTGTAATGGTGTGACGCACCATCTCGCTACTCCCAGCCGACCCGACTGGTATGGAGTGATTGTCGATCACCAATTCATAGGTATACTCAGCCCCCATGTTGGACCATACCAGCTCAGGATACTTCGGCGAAAGGAACAGTTCCTTTTTGGCTCCCTTGCGGAGTGGATCCTTGCTGACACCCCGGCGCATTGTGGTGTAGTGTTGCGCTTCGGCAAACCGTTTCTCCAGGTTGTCAAACAGATTGGCAGCAGCAGTGACAGGTTCGGAAAGCGTGCCAGAAAGCTTGTCAATGCGATTCTCCGTGATTTTGATGACCGAATGACCCCCCATGGTTTGAATGGTATGGGCTGTTTGGTGGATGAGTTTGGCAGATCCATCCCCACCAGTACGGACTTGATCACCATTGAAAAGCAATTTATTGCGCTGCAGAGGCTTCCATGTTGAGTCCTCTTTGCTGTATTCAACCTGACCTTGAATCTGGGTGATCAATACCAAAGGAGTGGATGATGTTTCAGCCCCTGCCTGCATGACGGAAAAAGTCCATGTAAAAGAAAAAAATAACAAAATAATCATTTTTGCCGAATTGATTTTCATGGTCGTACTCCTGAAATGGCTATGGATTCGAATTTTGGCTGGATTTGGATTGTATAATGATTTGCCATCCGTGCGCAATTCTGCTATTTTCAAGATGAATGATTTTTCAGGCTTGCCTGAATGGCCGTCCGCATCACCCAAGGAACATGCCATGACCGAATCAACCGATAAAGCCGAACAACTCAAAACCGCTTTCACACAAGCTCAGGCAGCCTGGGCACTCTGCCGAACCGCACACATCCGTCAACCAACTCCAGCCACCGCCTCTGCCGTGGATAGCGCGTTTGATGACCTGTATGATGCCGAAGATGCCTGGAAAGCGTATCTTGACACCCAGATCAAAACGAAATAGTTCGAAAACCTTGGGGGGCGGTGAACCGCCCCCCAAACCCCCCACCCTTTTTTTTTATTATTTTTTATTGTTTTATTGTTTTATTGTTTTATTGTTTTTTTAAATTATTAAAAAAAAAGAGGGGGTCTGGGGGATTCATCCCCCAGGGTTTTGCTTTTTATCCGAGGAGATTCTGTACGCGATTTGCCAGGAGCGTCTGGGCAGCGACATAATCCTCAGGAATACCGATATCGATAAAAAACCCGTCACACACCACAGCCGTTACAATCAATTGATTGATATTGGGTTGCAAAAAATCGGTCTCGAAAGAGAAACAATCAGCCAACGCTCCATGCAGATGCCGGTCAAGCAAAAAGACGCCGCCATTGATCAATCCAGGCCCCTGACGCCCTTTTTCCCAAAATCCTGTGACCCGTTGTCCCTCATCAATCTGTACTGCCCCATAGCGTGTACAATCCGACATGGGCTTGACCGCCATGACGACCTGGGCGACATGCTGCTCGAAAGATTCGTTCAGCTCTGACAAGGTCACATCGAACAAGGTATCCCCATTCAAGACAAAGGCCCTGTCACCCTGCACCTGCTCCAATCCCAAACGCAAACCGCCTGCTGTTCCCAAGGGATGTTGTTCGATGACATACTCCAGGGCAAGACCATGAAACGATGCGCCAAAACAGTCCATCAGGATTTCGCTTTTGTAGCCCACGGAAAGGATGACCCGTCGCACACCCTGTTGTGCCAGATAAATCAGGACATGCGCCAAAAAAGGGCGATTGGCCACGGATGCCATGGGTTTCGGCAGGTCTGGGACCACCGAACGCAATCGTTTACCCAACCCTCCTGCCAGGACAATGGCTTCCTGGGGGAAGGATCTGGATTGATGTGGACTTTTCAGCCTGAGATCACCCATTGCCTGAGCATCATCCTTTGTCCAGTGAACAGAAACGCATTATGATCCAGAGTACATGGTACGCCAATTCCACCCATTCTCCAAACGAAAAAGCCTCAGACTGATTGACGCATGACGACTGACTCAAGGATGAACTCGCGGTGACCAAAAACCACAGAAAAAAAAATCCCCCTGTGCGCAGAGCCGTCATGCCGGAACGGATTTTCCAATATTCTCCGGACATCATTTTGACTGTGGACCGTAAACGACGGATCAACTTCATGAGTCGGGCCATGGATGGCTTCCAACCTGAGGAGATGATTGGTGCGGATTCTGTGCAACTGTTTCCGCTACGGATTCGCCCCTGGTATCGACAAGCTCTCAAGGCGGCGTTTGAACAGGGCAAAAATGGACGCTGTCAATTTCCCACAGAGAAGGCGGTCTGGTGGGAATTCCGTCTGATTCCTTACCTGCGGGATGGCAAGACAGAGGAGGTGATGCTCATTGCCACGGAAGTGACGATTTCACGCATTCAACAAGCACAGGCGATTCGTCACGCGCGCCTGGCCACCATTGGCGTACTGGCTGCCAGCATTGCGCATGAGATCAACAATCCGAATCACGCCATACTGTTCAATGCCGCGCTCATGAAACAGAGTTGGCAAGACGCTGCCCCTATCCTGGAAGAGTATTTTCAGGATCATGGTGATTTTTCCCTGGGCGGATTACCTTTTTCCACAGCCTGTACGGCCCTGCCCTCACTACTGGATGAGATCCATCACAACACCATGCGTGTCAAAAGCATTGTGGACAATTTGAAACACTTGGCCAAACAGGATCAGGAAGCCCAAATGGAGATCATTGATATCCAGGAACCATTGCAGGCTGCCATCATGTTTCTGAACTGCAAAATTCGGAAGCATACCGACCATTGCGAGTTCAAGCCAGCCAAAACCAGCTTGACCGTCAATGGAAATTTCTGCCAATTGGAACAGGTTTTCATCAATGTGATACTGAATGCCTTGCAATCTCTTTCAGCGCGCGAACAACACGTCTGGATCCGTGCGACACTGGAGCAAGAGGAGCAAGAGGAGAGTCGCTTTGTACTCATATCGATTGAAGATGAAGGATGCGGTATAGATCCGAATCATTTATCACAAGTAATAGAACCCTTTTTTACCACAAAAAGTACCATGGATGGCACAGGATTGGGATTATCCATTTCCAATCTCATCATAAAGAATCATCATGGAAGCCTGAGTTTTGCCTCCGAGGTGGGACGTGGGACCACTGTGTCCATTCGTTTGCCGCTGCATCTGGAGACGCGATGACAATGAATACTCCTGTTTCTGCTGAACCTGTAATTGCCCTGGTGGATGATGACCCATCCCTGTTGCGCTCTGTTTCATTAATGCTGCGCAGTGGCGGTTATACGAACATCCTGACCATAGAAGACAGTCGGGAAATCCTGCCGCTTTTGGAGCGAACCGAGGTCTCTGCCGTGGTACTCGACCTGGTCATGCCGCACATTTTCGGTGATGTGCTGCTCCCGCAGATTGTCCACCGTTATCCAGAAACGCCGGTGATTTTCATGACCGCAACCGACGAGGTGGCCACGGCTGTGGGATGCATGAAGGATGGAGCATTTGATTTTCTGGTCAAGCCGGTGGATGAAAACCGATTCCTTTCCTGCGTCAAAAAGGCCCTGGAATGGCGGGGTTTGCGTCAGCAGGTGGGGTCGTTGAAACGTTCCCTGCTCTCTGGGCGACTGGAATATGCCGATGCCTTCGCGCCGATTGTGACAAGCAGTCCCAAAATGCATGCTTTGTTTCAGTACATGGAATCCATTGCCAGGACCGGCGAGCCGGTCTTGATCACCGGTGAAACCGGAGTGGGCAAGGAACTGATTGCCGAGGCATTGCATCGTGTGAGTGGTCGGAGTGGGGAATTGATCTGTGTCAACGCGGCAGGACTGGATGATGCCCTGTTTTCCGACACCCTGTTTGGCCACAAAAAAGGAGCCTATTCAGGAGCCGAGGAGTCCCGAACCGGACTGATCGCCAAGGCTGCCCAGGGCACGCTGTTTCTGGATGAAATCGGAGATCTGGGTCATGCCTCCCAGGTCAAGTTGTTGCGGTTGCTGCAAGAGCGCAAATATTATCCATTGGGATCGGATGTCCCACGGGTGAGTGATGCCCGCATTCTGTGTGCCACCAATCGGGATCCAGACATGATGATGACCGAAGGCCGTTTCAGACCTGATCTTTATTTTCGGTTGCAAGTACACCGTATCGAAATTCCACCTTTGCGGGAGCGTCAGGAAGACATCGCATTGTTGGCCGGATATTTTTTGCGGGATGCCTCCAGAAGTTGTGGCAAGGAGCCTCCTGAGATTCCGGCAGAATTGCTGTCTTTGTTGAATTCCTGTCATTTTCCGGGCAATGTGCGCCAGTTGCGTGCCCTGATTTTCGATGCCGTGGCCCGGATGGACAAAGGAAAACTGCCACTGGAACCTTTTCGCAAAGCCATGCAAGCCGCACCCTTTTCTGCTGGCCTGCCTGGGATGCAATCACCCGTACCAATGAATGATGGAGGTGGATTGTTTCGCAGTGTCTCCGGTCGTCTTCCCACCTTGAAGGAGGTCGAGCAGGATCTGGTGGCCGAAGCGTTGGTGCGAGCCAATGGCAATCAAGGAATTGCCGCCAATTTTCTGGGTATTTCCCGGCAGGCACTCAATCAACGGTTACAAAAGAAAAAAGGACAGACGGAAAATTAAACAAAAAAAATCAAAGTCAAAACCCTGGGGGATGAATCCCCCAGACCCCCTCTTTTTTTTTAATAATTATAAAAAATATAATATAATAAAATATTAAAAAAAAAAGGGTGGGGGGTTTGGGGGGCGGTTCACC
>JAMOBH010000532.1:0-2145 GCA_039908085.1 Magnetococcus sp. YQC-5 | reverse complement strand
ACTCGGGGAGGAACACATGGAGAACGTGGTGGAGATCCAGCTTCGCAACCTGCAACGGCTGCTGGAGTCGCGTCGCATCACCCTGGAGATCGCCCCGGAAGCCCGCAGCTGGTTGGCCCGCGAAGGATTCGATCCCGAGTATGGCGCCAGACCTCTGCGACGGCTGATTCAACGCTCGATCCAGGACCCCCTGGCCGAGGCCGTACTCTCCGGCAACTGCCAGGAAAAGGATCGACTCCGCGTCTCGCTGGTCGATCAACGCCTCGTTTTGGAAATGATCCGATCAGCCAACTCTTAATCAATCCTATCCCTTGAGAGCTTGTGAATATGCAGCTATGATCTTTAGTAATTTTCTGGATTGTTCGACACTTTGACCCAGGGCGGTTTTGCACGAAACGTTGTATATGATGGCGTTAGATCAAACTGACGAGGAAGGACGCAGAGGCCGCCGTCGATGCTGTTTTCAACTCCATTGCCAGTTCGTTGGAGGTTGGTCGCCGTGTAGAGCTGCGGGGTTTGAACCGGGGTCTGTGAGGTGGGGACTCTCTTGTGCAAGAATATTTCATCACCCCCCAAAATTTGCTCGCAATCCGACGTGATTTCGTCTATACTGCATTCAACATGGCCACCACGCCTCTGCCTTTGCATGCGCTACCACGGTGGCTTTTTTTTGCCCTTCGCCCTGGAGGGAAAATGGCCAAAACCTACACCAAACTGCCCCTTTCCTTCGACGAACAACTGAATCTGCTTGTTTCTCGCGGATTGACCATTAATGATCGCGACCAGGCAAGAGAAGCTCTCGCCACGGTCAGCTACTATCGACTCAGTGCTTACTGGTACCCTTTCCGTGTCCGTGACGCCAGTGGCAACGCCACCGATCAGTTCGAACCTGGTAGTCGTTTCTCGGAGGTCATCCCCCTATATGAGTTCGACCGCCAGTTGAGACTTGTGGTGATGGATGCCTTGGAGCGGGTCGAAATTGCCATCCGTACTCAGATCGTCTACCATTTGGCCCATACCTACGGCACCTTTGCCCATACCGATCCGGGCAACTTCCAGCCAGGATTTCTCCACGCTGACTGGCTCGCGGGCATTGAAAGCGAAGCCAACCGTTCGAAAGAGCCGTTCATCCACCACTACCGGCAGACCTACCAAGGGTTTCCCGCACTGCCCATCTGGATGGCCACGGAGGTGATGAGCATGGGAGCACTCTCCCTGCTCTACAAATGGATGAAAAACCCAGACCGAAAGGCCATCTCTGAATATTTCAACACCCATCACATGCGGTTTGGAAGTAACCTGCACACCCTCACCTATATCCGCAACATCTGTGCCCACCACAACCGGTTGTGGAACAGGGAGTTCGCCATTCCACCTCATGTCAGTCGGCACCCCCATTGGCAACCTCCCGTGACGCCACGGCATGATCGGCTTTTCTACGTTCTGCTGGTCCTGCGTCAGTTGCTTTCAGCCATGGGAACCGGAGAACCATGGCAACAACTCTGCTCGGATCTGATCGCTCCCATCGCCGCAAATGATCGCTGGCGCAAGGCAATGGGCATGTCAGAGGGTTGGGAAGAGCATACGTTATGGAAGGTGACACCATGATCAATCCGGGAACAGGCCGTCACCGCATCCACAGAAGACTGAACCACACACGGATTTATCCACATTTTTCCTCGAACAGGAGCTTGGATCAATGAACCATCCATTGCTTGCCATTCCCATTTAAGTCCTTTAATTTAATCGAATTCGCTAAGATTTAGAACAGAAAAGCACATCACTCTGAAATACCATGCAATGGCTGCTTGATAGTTGTGGCGATACGTCAAGGGACAAAAAACTCGAACATCGAGTGTAACGTAAAGTAAAAACAGAACCAGTAACTCTTTACGATCAACCTCCCTTGACTGAGCATCCAGAATCGTTCTATCCTGTTATATTCACCCATGAAGGCTTTCTTCCGTCAGGAGAAACGAACGAACATGAGCAACGCATCATTGGAAGCCGTTGTGGATCCGGACAAGGTGCAGGGGTGGGTAGAAGCCATCGGCTCCGATCCATCCGCCGCCGTGCCCTTGTTGCAGGCCATCCAGACCGAATACGGCTATCTTCCTCGCCAGGCCATGAACCTCGTGGTCGCCA
>JAMOBH010000531.1:0-2155 GCA_039908085.1 Magnetococcus sp. YQC-5 | reverse complement strand
GCCGTGCCCCAACTGGAACACCCAATGCTCTGCCAAAGACGCCTTCCTTGATTCCGCCAGTCTCCTGAATCGCCATGAACTGGTCCAACACCAACACGGTCGCCTTCAGGTCGTTCTTGCTTGCAGAGCGAATTTGAATACCTTTAGATATCCAGTTTGTGCGGATTGTGAAACGTTGCGGAAGCTCCCGTCTCACTTCAGCTTGGGCATCTTTGGCAAGGTTGGTGAGAGTCAATGCAGATGCAAATTGGATTTGCTTGCCAAGATCTGCCATTGCTCTCTTGAACCCGGACTCGTTGAGTTTGATCTCGAACATGCTCACTGATGTACTCCATGGACAGACCGATAAACCTGATGAGAAATCAAGCACCATGATGATCAGATTTGATTGGATGCGCATCGGTGCTGGATCTGCGCTCTTGCCCCTGCCAACGCATTTGCTGGGCGGACGCCATTTGAAATTCAGCACTCGCATGCAACGAGGCCAGACAATCTTTCCCACACCGGCCAACATGGTCATCAAGACGCTCAAAAATGCGTGCAATCAATGCCTTGTTCGCAGTATTGGCCTCTTTGATGAGTTCTTTGATTTCATCCAGATCAGCTTTCCGCACCCTTTCATTGGCGTAATTTACCTGAAAACTGTTAAAAAGAGTTGTCAACTCTTCAAGATCATGCCTGATGCTTGCTATAGCCATTTGTTGCATCCACATCAACCCACCCAAGATGAGAAAAGGCACAGTCGGCCCTCCTTGGGAAAGCATGATCCAAAGCGTAGCGGCGTCCATGATTAAAATTCCTCCATAGAGTTCAAAACGTTGGTCAGATAAGTGTTCATTGAATGGGCATGCAGAGTAACGAGAGATGCCTTACGGTTTGTCACCAGAGCTTTGCAAGCCTCTGACATCCGATGCCACTTTGATGGCGTCCTCTTCCGTCCATCATTATCAAAAAACATTTCCCGGCCTGCATGTCTGAAACGCCATGCAGTGGGCAAATGCGGAACCAAGTCACCAGCGTTGAAAACCCTGATGTATCTGCCCGCCAAGTAGAGTTCCATCATCTCGGCCCACTGTTCATCACCACAGCGTGGCTGGCCAAATGTCCAAAGGAATTTCCGTCTGCTGAAATTTGAATATACCAGACGTGATGCGGCAAGTGCAGCCAATGCACCACCCAGAGAATGGCCGACAAAATGAGCCTGATTCCATCGTCCATGATTCAAAATGAACAAAATGTTATCCCACACGTCGTCCAAAGCATGATTAAAACCGGCATGCACGCTGCCACCAAAGGGCATCGCTTCTTTTCCGGCATTCAAGTTGTTCATCCAATCTTCGGTTTCATTCGTTCCGCAAAAAACAATCCAGAGATCATCTCCTTTCTGTGCGGTGAACCCCTGGATGTTTTCAGAATTGAATTGACGAATCAAACAGCCTGCCACGGACGGCATGTCGCTGTACGCATCCATTGCCAATTGTGCTGCAAAACTGATAGTTTTCATTATGGGTATGTCCAGAATCTGGGCCGGGGGATATTGTTGTCACCAGCAGGCATTGCATCAAGGTGGACGTATCTGCCTGCGATGGGGCCGTGTTGTTTGAGTCCAAATCCGGTAAAGCCAAGCCCCAGAGCCAAGTCGATCAATTTCGGAACGTCCTCGCCAGAAATGGCCACATCCACAGCACACCCCATGGTGTGCGGGCCTACGCTGGCCGTACTGACATCGGCATTGTGTTCGCCACAGCGATATCCAGAGGTGATGATCATGGGTTTGTTGATGGCAGAGCGCAGCAATTCAAGCTTTTGCAGGAATGCTTGGTTGATGCGCAACTCGCCACAATGCTGGCATTGCAGTTCTTTTCTGGTAAAATGCTTGGAGATATTTTCTGATATGTTCATGACGCCACCACCACCAAAACGAACGTGAGTGCCGCCACTATCACGATACCGCCGTGAACGGCAAGCAGGCCAAATACAAGAGTGAATTTTGCGCAAGGGTTAAAAGTTTTCATCAAACGTGCCCCATAACCCGTTGCCAGTTGTTGGTGTACTGCTCGACCGTGCCTGCACCGAGTGGAGTGTTGTAATAAGTTTTCCAGTAGAGAGCCTGACCATTGATGTCTCCTGCAGCAGGCAATGCACCAGGACACCG
>JAMOBH010000184.1:0-11096 GCA_039908085.1 Magnetococcus sp. YQC-5 | reverse complement strand
GGAGACTCAGACAAAACAATAAAAACATTGGCCCTGGCCATACTGGTCAAAATCCCCGATCCCTGCGGCCCCGTGGTCTCCACCCATACCCCATCCGCATCGAAATGAGCCACTCCGCGAATAAAATCCATACGTGAATGCTTCTTGTTTAACTTGCCCCGAAACTTCGCCCGCATGTGTCGAGGTGGTTCGTCAAGCCCCCCCATCATGCGCAACAAGGCTGGCCGGACAATCAACAAAAATACCGTCAATCCCGACACCGGATTGCCAGGCAAACCAAAAAAATGCGCCCTGCCCAACCGTCCATACGCCTGTGGTTTGCCCGGTTTCATGGCCACCTGCCAAAACCGGATCTCTCCCTGCCCAAGCAACACCTCCTTGACCAGGTCATAATCCCCCACCGACACCCCACCTGTGCTGATGATTGCATCCGCCTCTTTCCCGCCACGGACCAAAGCAGCCATGATCTCTTCTTTGCTGTCCCGGACCAATCCCAAATCCAAGACCTCCACCCCCAAAGCCGTCAAGGCAGCACGCAATGAAGAACGATTGCTGTCATACACCTGTCCTGGCACCAAAGAAGTGCCCACTTCAACCACCTCGTTGCCTGTGGAAAGCAAAGCCACTACCGGACGACGAAACACCTCCACATGCGCCATCCCCAAAGAAGTCAACAACCCCAAATGGGCTGGACGCAAACGACATCCCTTTGGGAGTACCTCATCACCCACCCGGATATCCTCGCCAGCAGGTCGAATATTCTCCCCAAGCAGACGTCCAGGAGGCAGGATCACCCGATCCCCCACCCTCCGGGCCAACTCCTGCATGACCACACAGTCACTCCCATCTGGAATGGGGGCACCGGTCATGATCCGTACCGCCTCCCCCTCACCCAGAGGACGGTCCAGACGCTCCCCGGCTGGCAAATCCGCGCTTACCCGCAAGGAGACCTCAGCCGTTCCCGCCAGATCAACACTCCGCACCGCATAACCATCCATGGCCGAATTGTCATGATTGGGCACATCAATCGTGGCCATGATCGGTTTCGACAACACCCGACCCAAGGCAGATTCCACCAGGAGAGTGACCGACTCTTGCACAGGTCGAATCTCCGCCAAGACTTGTGAACAGGCTTTTTCAAATGAAATCATGTCATCCATACCCCTTGCGCATCAATGCCCGCCGCCTCGCGCCATGCGCAAGGCATGAGGAACCAGATCCGCCACTGCAACCAGACTCTGGACCGCTCCCTGGGTGGAACCGGGCAGATTGATCACCAGCGTGGACCCACAAAAAGCACTCACCCCACGGGTCAATGCCGCAGAACGCACATGCCGCAAACCCTCCGCACGTATCAACTCGGAAAAACCTGGCAACTCCCGATCACACACATCCCGCGTGGCCTCTGGCGTGACATCCCTCGGACCTGGTCCAGTCCCGCCGGTCGTCACGATGACATCCAACCCCAATACGCCTGCCCAACGCCGCAACAATTCCCGAATGGCTCCCCGCTCATCTGGCAACCATTCCCTGGCAGCCACGACCGCCCCATATCCAAGGAGCAAGCCTTCCAGGGCATCCCCGCTAGGGTCCGAGGTCTGACCCCGACTGTCCGACAAGGTCAACAGACCTGCCCGCAACCCGGTCCAGGCCACGTCATGGGTATGACCGACAGGGGATGCCCCATTCGCATGCCCACTGCGACAGCCGGTTTGATGTCCATCGATTCCAGTTGCTTCCACGATACCTGATGCCTCCCATTGACTGCCTGCCGCTTCGCATCCAGGACATGAGTTGACCCAACGCTCCCTGCCTTGCACAGAGATTTCTTTTTTCCAGAACGTTGCGAATACCTTCAAATGATCAATCACAAACCGACACGCATCAAAGGCATCGGCGCGGTGACGGGCCGCAGCCACCACCAATACGATGTTGTCAGCAACCGACAACCGACCCACCCGATGGACCACAAGAATTTCTTCCACCGCAAAACGCGCCCTGGCCGCAGATTCGATCTTGATCAGCTCCGCTTCGGTCATGCCTGGATAATGTTCCAACTCCAGGGCCGCCACCGACTCTGCGTCTGAATAATCACGCACCGTGCCCACAAAACTGACCACTCCCCCCACCTCGGAGCGACCTTGCAGCAGGGTCTTGACCTCACCTTCCGACGAAAAATCTTCAGTTTGTATACGAATCATCCAGATCATCCATAATTAAAGTATACCAATCAACAACAAACAAGCAAACACTCACAAAACACTCCTATCCACCCCAGGCAGCCATTGTTCTGCCCACTCCAAATGAGAGTACCCAATGAGCGTATCATATGATATTCTTGTCAATCAGTACAGCGACTCAATCATTCCTCACCCCTGGCATTTCTTTGGAGGGAGAGGAATAAAAATCACATGGCACTTGCCCCATGATCCTCTCCTGGTTGCGCAACGACCGCTTGCTGGCGTTGGTCTTGACACTGTTGTTGGTACTGGCGGACCGTACCGCGCCCATCCAGGCGTTGGAACGCATGGCCTACGACATCGGAATGGGCCTGACCGCCCGTCCCCTGGACGAACGCATTACCCTGATCGCCATTGATGATGCCAGCATAGCCCGTCTGGGACCGTGGCCCTGGTCCAAACACCCCTATGCCCGACTGCTGGACATTCTGGCCTTGAGTAGCCCAAAAGCCATTGGCTTTACATTTCCCTTCCTGCCATCGCCGCCCAATCCCGGCCTGGAGGTCTTGAATAAAATAAAAAATCATTTGAATCAGGGAGACAACCCCACATCCAATCCATCCCAGGGCCTGGATCTGCCCACTCTGCATCGCCTCCTTGACGAAGGGATGCTGACATTGAACGAGGATCGCTTGCTGGCTGAGGCAATCCAAAAAACCGGCAACGTCATACTGACCATGCCCGTTGAACCAGGTGTGTCTGCAAATATACCGAACTGGCAACCCCCCCCATTTTTGCTGGCATCAGCACTCACCCCAAACAAAACACGACTGGAGCATGACGCGCTCCCCATTTCCATACGATCCGCTGGCATCCCCATGGAGGAACTGGGCATCCACGCTGCTGGCATCGGAGTGGATCTGTTGCCTTATGACAGGGATGGTATTCTGCGCTCCATACCTTTGGTTGTTTCATTTCATGAGATGCTTTATCCTTCCATGGCATTGGCTCTAGCGACCCGATCTCTGAATCTCTCTAGAGAGAAAGTGCAACTTCATTCGGATGGCACGCTCCATTTGGGCCTGTTGCCGTTGCGCACCCATGAAAATTGGCAATTGCGGGCCTATTTCCATGGGGGAACAGACCACATCACCCCTTTCACCACGCATTCCTTTCACGCGATTCTCGACGGGAAAGTCCCGCCAGAACAACTGCACAACCAAATTGTGCTGGTGGGCGTGACGGCCACGGCCTATGCCAACACCCTGGCCACCCCCGTTGCCAAACCCATGACCCCGCTGGAAATCCAGGCCTGCACCGTGACCAGTATTCTCAAACTCACCCATTTCAGCATCCCGGATTGGGCATGGATCGTCCGTCTGGTGGCCTATCTGGCCAGCGCGTTTCTGCTGATTGCAGCCCTGCCCAAGCCTGGGTCTCTCATTCTGCCAATTGTGACAACAGGCCTGTTTGGTCTGCTTTTGCCCATGGGCCATTATTGGTTCATGACAAACCATGCATTGTGGGTTCCACTGATGGGGCCTTGGGTAGTGCTTGTGATCGGTTATCCCCTCTTGATCATCAAACGCTGGCGGTTGGATGGGCCGCTCTGGCTGGTGGCCAATCCGGCAGCGGCAGAGAACAACCGCATGTTGGGACTCGCCTTGCAAGGACAGAAAAAATTAAATCAAGCCTTTGGCAAGTTCATGCAATGTCCGATGGATCCCACCTTGATGGAGATTCTGTACTACCTGGCCCTGGATTTCGAAGCCGCACATCGATTTCATGAAGCCGAACGGGTCTATCGACACATGTGGATCTATAACCCGTCATTCAAGGATCTCGAACAACGATTGCACCAGGTTGCACTCATGGCAGACGAGGATTCCCTGGCCGAATCAACCCCCGGAGATGAGAGAGCATGGCACCTGAAGTATCAGGATCAGATACCAAAACGGGTGGGTGCCTATCTTGTGACCGGAGAGTTCTCCAGAGACGCCTTGGGTCATTTCCTGATGGGGCGACATCCAAAGAGCCAGCAACAGGTTGTGCTGCGCACCTTGTTTTCTGGACCTCTTCGTACTCCAGAGGTCGAAGAACGGGCGCGTCAGCAATTGTTTCATGATGCCGGGATTTTGATCCCATTGAAACATCCCGGTATCGTCACCGTACTGGATGTTGGCCTGGAAGACGATCTGCCCTTTGTGGTCATGGAGCCATGGAAGTTGCAGGACAGCATGGAACACCGTACCCATCCAGATACCCTGCTGCCCCTGCCTCTGCTTTTGCATGCCGCGACCCAGGCTGCCATGATCCTGGATGAGGTGCATCGTCAAGGCATCACCCATGGTAATCTCTCTCCTGAGAATCTGATCTATGATGCCATCAAACGTCAAATCAAAATCAAGGAGTTTGGCATTGCCCGCTTTTTGGGAGCTGACGCCAGTGGAACCGGCATCTCCGCGTATGCCCCGCCAGAGGCTCTGGCTGGACAATCCACGGACCCGCGTTCTGATCTGTATGCCCTGGGTGCCATTATTTACCATTTGCTTACGGGTCAACCCCCTTTCATTGCGGACGACCCGGAACAACTCCGCAGCATGATCCTGCACACCACCATTCCACCGCTTGTGACGCATCCCGACCTGACCCCGATCCTTGACAAAGCCATGCAAAAGCTGCCCAAGAATCGTTATCAACGCGGTTTTGCCATGGCACGGGATCTGATCCGGTTTGTCAAAAATCAAGTCAGGAAAAACGAGCATTCTGCTTGATCCGTGAGACCACTGGTTTTTTTTGGAGGGAAGACCCATCCAAGGGAATCCTTGGTTCTGGGGGGGACGCGAGTGAAATATCCATCCAATTGGACCATGTCTTCCTCAAAATGGGGCATCCATTTTTCACGCTTGTGACTGCTTCTGTAAAAGAATTTTTCATGATCTGTCAACTGATTGATCTGATTTATAAAAATCCATCATAATTCGTAAAGAAACGGTTCCGAATCCTGTTGACTGCTGATTTTTTTGCACCTCTCCTTTAGACAAGACAGTCTACCGACAACAATATCTTATTGAATTTATTTGTTTTTTTGAATACCATCACAATGGCATCATTCATGCTTAAATAGTGGTGAGTAAATAACAATTTACGACATCGATACCTTATACAAGACTTACACAAGCCAATCATTCAACCCAGAAGCTCACCAAACAAGGAGTCCCATACCATGCTCGTTGAAGCACCGACACCCGCAACAGATACCATGCCAGATGAAAACAAAGTGGACCGCCGCCGTCGTCCAGAACGTCGATTTGAAATTCTGAAAGCTGTCATGTCGTTATTGGAAAAAGGCCATCGCCGGGTGACCACAGCAGACTTGGCCGCCGAAGTCGGTTTGTCCGAAGCTGCACTTTATCGTCATTTTACCGGCAAAGATGCCATTTTTCATGCCTTGACCGAATATCTGCAAGAACATTTGTTGAAAGCAGAGGATCAACTCGTGAACAAGGCCAGCTCCAGCTTGTCCCAACTGCGGCAAATATGCGAATACCATCTGCAATTTTTCTCCGACCACCCAGGCATGTGTCGGATTTTCCTGGTGGAAGGGGTGGTGACACGCTCGGAGAGTGTCATCATGAACAACATCATCAAAGATTATGGCAAACAAATCCAAGCCATACTGGCCAAGGCACAAGATGCCGGTGAGTTGCCCAAAAAGCTTGCCTTGGAAGCAGCGACAAACTTTTATATCGGGCTGATCCAAGCCGCCACTTTGCGTTTTGTTATGAGTGGATTTACTGCCAAGCCGTTGGATGAACTGCCCGTGTTGTGGGAATTTTTTTGTCGCGGAGTGGGTGCGGCGGAAAAATAATAAAATCATCAAACCTGCCATACTTGGGGATGCACTTGTTTGATCATGGTGACACGACATCCCCATGAGACTTTCACAGCTCTGGTTTGGCAATAAAAAAAGGAGTGATCCCAACCGGATCAACTCCTTTTTTTTATGGTATTCCGACCTAAGAGGTGCGGGCAATCCGTCGCCCGATCAAACCGGCAAACGCCTTGGTCACACGCCAATCATTGGTCATGAGCATCTGAAACGTTTCGATATCCAAAGTCAACACAATGACATGCGATTCCGCCACGATGTCCGCCCCTCTGGGTTTGCTGGAAACCAGGGACATTTCACCGAGCAACGCACCAGGTTCACTGGAAAAATGGAGTATTTTGCCCTCACCCACAGGCACATCCACCCTGGCCTTGCCCTCAAACAAGATATACAAGGTCGTGCCCATGGAACCGAATTTGATAATGTACTGGCCGCGCTCAAAGGTCTCGATGCCGATCAAAGGCGCGATCAAAGTGGCCAGATCCTGCTGAGGCAACTCGCAAAACCCTTCCACTTTACTTAAAAACTCAACAATCTGGGGCAGTGAGAAATTCGATTGCATGGCGTGGTTCCTCTTTGGTATGACATGAGGTGTTTGATTGGTGCAAGGATCCTGCATTTCAACTTTACACCAAACGCTCCAAGTGCGTCCATGACGAAAAACAGCCCGTACCCACCAATCTTGATTTGAAATAAGGGTCAAAAAAGCATAGATTGAACAGGCCTGCGATTTGAGCAAACTCATCACAACCCATTCGTCTTGGGCCATACTGCAACCCAATGGAGAAACACACCATGCCAGTCAAACGTCTGTGGAATTATTGTCAAGGGTTCTGCCAGCCCGTTGCTCTCCTTTGGACCCTCCTGACCGGCCTGTTGTTGGGTTCTGGTTCTCTTGCCTTGGCAACAGAGGGCAAACCCATCCCGGCCAACACCAACCAGGAACGGGCAAACAACGCAACGACCGCTACCCAGGTCACACCATCCGCTCAATCTCTGGTGCCCAGGCCCGCCGCCCCCCCGGCCCCAAACAATGACCCGTTGGCTGTCAAAGAGGCAGCCGCTGGCAAACAGGCTCTCAAAGAAAACCATGTACAAGAAGCCCTGGCCCATTTTGCCAAAGCCAACTCACTGGACCCAGGCCACCCGGATTGGCTCCACAATGCCGCAACAGTCAGCCAGCAAGCCGGCGAACGGGACAAATCGCTGGCCTATTTCCGCCAGGCTGCCACATTGGCCGTGACCACTGGAAAAAGAGCCGATGCCACCCTTTATACCGATGAAATTACCCGGATGCTCAACACCATGCCCCCATGGGTGGATGAAGCATTGAATAAAGCAGGGGCCATCCCGGCCAACAAAACCAAGATAGCCGGCATGTGGACCCGATTGCGAGAACAGGCCATGACCGCAGCCGAAAAGGGCGAAATCGAAACGGCCACACGCCTGGGCAAACAAGCCGCTGATTTGGCACGCGAAAATCTGGGCGTGGAACATTCCGCCACCTTCATGAGTGAGCGGGAATTGGGCACCTATTACCTGCAAGCCGGAAAACCAACCGTTGCCGAACCCCTGCTGCGACAAGCCGCAACCCATGCCAAAAGCGCGTTGGGTGCCAATCACCCGGAAACGCTTCTGGCCAACAAGGCCTTGGCGGAACTTCTGGAAACCCAAATGAATGTTCCGGCAGCCATTGAGATCTATCAGGCCTCCCAAACCGCTGGTACAGCGCAACTCGGAGCGTTGCACCCCATGGTCCTGGAGAATGATCTTGCCCTGGCTCGCTCCCTGCAAAATCTGGGTCGCTTTGCAGAAGCCGACAAGCTCCTGGGCACATCCTGTCCACGGTTTGCCACGGCATATGGTTTTTACCATTCGGCCACGGCTCAATGTCTGCAACAATGGGCCGGTTTGCAACTGGCACAAGAGGCTTTTTCCTCTGCCTTGATTGAATATGAACAGGCACTGACCATCCAGCAAGCCCTGCTCCCCAAAGAGGATCCCGGAATCCTCGCCACACAAATTGGCACAGCCGAGACCAACCGGCGTCTTGGCCATTTTCAAAAAGCGCGAGAGATCCTGCAACCCATTCTGGCCGCAGCAGCAGCAGGAACCGCCAACAACGATCCCACGATCACCGAAGCCAAAACCGTGCTGACCCATGTGTATCTGGACCAGGGCGATTTTCAACAGGCTGAAACTCTGGCCAAACAACTTCTGGAACAGCATACCGCTGAGCTGGGTCAGGAACATCCCGCCAGGGTTGGCATGCTCACGGATCTGGCAGGAATTCATGCCAAACAAGGCAATCTGACGGGTGCGGAAAAAGAACTGAAACAGGCCCTGGAGATCTATCGCAAGACGTTTCAGGAGAGCCATCCAGTCACCATCACCACCATGAACAACCTGGGACAGGTACTTGAAGAGGCTGGTCTGTACGACGATGCCGAACCACTCCTGAGGCAGGCCCTCAATCTGGCGCAAAAAAGCCTTGGTGCTGACCACTCTCTTACCCTGACCACCATGAACAATCTCGCCTTGCTCCACGAAAGTCAGGGCAACTTTGACAAGGCAGAACCTTTGTATCAAAACGTCATTGACTCGTACCGCCAACGTCTGGGAGAAAAACATGCCGACACGGTGGCGGTCATCAACAATCTGGCCTACTTGCAGATATTGCGTCAGGATTATGCCAAAGCCGCTCCCCTCTTCAAACAAGTCCTGGAAATCTGGATGGCCTCTCTGGGAGAAAAGCACCAGAGAACCCTGAAAGCCATGAACAATCTGGCCCGCGTCACCCATTATCAGGGCTTGCACCAGGAGGCGGAAAAACGTTTTCTCAAGACTCTGGAACTGCGTCGTCAGGTTTTGGGTGAAGGCCACATGGATGTTTTGCGCTCCATGCATGATCTGGCTCTGCTTTACCGGGATATGGGCCGCATGAAAGAGTCAGAAGCATTATTGCGCCAAACCCGCGCCAAGGACGAAGCCATCCTGGGGCCGTTGCACCCCTATACCTTTGAAACCTTGAATTCCTTGGCCTCTGTGCTGGAAAAAACCAAAAACTCTGAAGCATTTCAACTACGCAAAGAGATTTTCAACAGACGTTCTGATTTTCTTGACCGGATGCTTTGGTCCACAGGAGACAATGCCCGCGAAGGGTACATACGCCTGCATGCACCGGAACTCGACGCCCATTTGGCACTGCTCTCTCGTATGGAGAAAAACCGTGCAGGTCGGGAGGTTTTGGAGGTCGGATTGAAACGCAAAGGATTGTTGTTGAAAATCGCCTCGGAAATGCGCCAGATCGTCAATCTGGGAAGCGATCCCAAGATCAAGGCAGTCAGTGAGAAGCTGACCGCCACCCGTAAGCAATTGGCGGCCTTGACCCTCTCTGGTCCGACCCAGGAAACTGCTGACAAGCACCTGGAGACCATCCATGGACTGGAACGACAGGTGGATGAATTGCAACAGCAACTGGGACAGGCCAGCAAGCGGTTCCAGCGCACGACCGCGCAGATCTCCACCGACACCCTGGTCAAACACCTGCCAGAGCAGGCTGCTCTGGTGGATTTTCTGGTTTTCAAGGATGGAGAACGCTCTGGGCTGTTGGCGGCCATTGTGCGCAAGGAAAAAGGCAAAGAGGTGTTTGATCTGGTGACATACCCTGAAATGGAGGCGATCCAGAAGGCGGTGATCAACTATCGAACTGTGATTCAGGACGACGATGTTGATGAAGAATTGCTCAAACAACAGGGACGGGCCGTATATGATGTCATCTGGGCACCCATCCAAAAGTCCATTGGCAAGCTGCAAAAGGTGTATGTGGTCCCGGATGGCATTCTGAATATTCTCCCTTTTCCTGCCATGGTGGATCCAGAAGATGTGTACCTGGCCAGGAGTACGGATCTGCATATTTTGTCATCCAGTCGGGATTTGTTGCCCACGGAACAGCCTGCGGCCAAGGGAAATTATCTGATCATGGCTGGTCCTGACTATGATACTGACAAGATGGCAGGAACGCAGGCCATGCAAGCCAATGATCAGGGTCATCGTTCTGCTGATTTCAAGCAGAACCTGCGAGCTTTTTCTTCTGGTTTGCGGGGGCTTCATTTTGTTCCGTTGCCTGGAGCGGAAAAAGAAGGCAAGCTCATTTCTGCCCAGGCCACGGGAAAAAAGAGACTCAACACGATTCTGCTCAAAAACGAGGCCCAGGAATCTGTGTTGCAATCCATGACAGCAGCACCGGAAATTTTGCATATTGCCACTCACGGTTTTTTTCTCAAGCCGGATGACAACCTCAAGCAACGGCTGTTGAAATTGGCCCGCAGTGCCGACTTGCAACTGCCGCCACCAGGTGACAATCCTCTGTTGCGTTCCGGGTTGGCCTTTGCTGGCATCAACGCCAATGCACGCTATCTGGGAGAGATGGATACCAACAATGACGGGATTCTCACGGCCATGGAGGTGTTGGGATTGGATTTGAGCGGCACGAAACTGGCGGTCTTGTCAGCGTGTGAAACCGGTTTGGGAGAAATTCATGAAGGTGAGGGGGTGTATGGATTGCGTCGTGCCTTTCAGGAGGCCGGTGCCCAATCGGTGATTTCATCGTTGTGGGAGGTCAGTGATGCAGGCACACAAGCCCTCATGACCAACCTTTATTCTCGTTTGGGCGAAGGCATGTCGGCTCATCAGGCCTTGCGGGAATCCCAACTGGATCTTTTGGAATCCAACGAATGGAATCATCCCTATATTTGGTCGGCGTTCATGATGGTGGGACAATAAAAATACCCCCCCTCCAAATAAAAAAAATCAAAAAAAAAGGGTGGAGGGGTCTGGGGAGGCCGTGAGCCGCCTCCCCAGGAAGGAACGGGTGATCCTGTTCATGTTTCGGAAAACAAAAAAGCAAAACCTTGGGGGGCGGTGAACCGCCCCCCAAGGGTTTGCTTTTTTGTTTTCCGAAACATGAACAGGATCACCCGTTCCTTCCTGGGGAGGCGGCTCACGGCCTCCCCAGACCCCTC
>JAMOBH010000183.1:0-11097 GCA_039908085.1 Magnetococcus sp. YQC-5 | reverse complement strand
AACAATAAAAGGATGGTCTGGGGGATTCATCCCCCAGGGTTTTGCTTTTGACTTTTCCATAGCGGACGAAATGACAAGGCCAACAAAAAAACAGCCGATGACGCAGCCAACCAAACCGGCATCCATTCAGTATTCTGATGGGTCAAATTGACTTCAGGCATCCATCCCCAATGCCGTGCGATGAGATCCGCCAACATACCCAATCCCACTGAACTGACAAAGATTCCCGTCAAATAGGCTGCCAAGACCCGACTACCCAGTTCACGCTTGATGATCCCCAAAGGGGCCACATTGGTGGCAGGACCGGCCATCAAAAAGGCCAATGCCATACCTGGTGTCATGCCGCTGAACAACATGGCAGCCGCCATGGGGGTTGATGCCGTGGCACAAACATAGACTGGCATGCTGGCAATCACGATGAGAATCATGGATAACCAGCTCTCCTGGGTGTAGGAACTCAGATTGCCGTAAGGAACCCAGGTGGTGACTGCGGCGGTCAGTATCAAGCCGATGCCCAACAAGAGGGCGATATCATCCCACAACTCTCGCATGGCATATTGAATGCCCTCTATGGTCCGTGTCCAAGCTGTTGGTGGAACACTGACAACCAATTTTTTATTTTTGGAACAACAACTGGATGCACATTTTTGCTCAGAATGGGTATCCAATGGATTGGAAACAAGAGAATCCTGAAGATGATTGGCTTCAAAGCGTTCAACCAGCAAAGTCAACATGCCGGAAAACATGGCACTCAGAATGGCGCAGACCGGTCGGGCAATGGTCATGAATGGCCCCAGCATGATCCATGACAAAGCCAGTGAATCCACACCTGTTTCCGGTGTAGCCACCAGAAAGGAGACGGTCGATGATTTGGAGGCACCATTGCGACGCAGTCCGATGGCCATGGGAATGACACTGCATGAACACAAAGGCAGGGGTGCGCCGATGATGGCCGCCCGGAAAATGGGCCAGATGCCCTGACCTCCCAACCAACGCATGACCAGACTTTCAGGTATCCAGGCCTTGACAAGACCTGCGGCCACGAGTCCCAATACCAGCCATGGTGCCATTTCCAGGGTCACATGGACCAGATTGTCGAAAAAAATCATTTTGTTCACTCCTTGTTGTCCGGGGTCTCCCCATGCATACTATCCGCAAAGTCTAATACCTACAGCCGTTGTAGGAGCAAGAGGAAAAAAGCAGAGGTGCCCAAAAAATGTTGATTGGTCAGTTGGCTCGTTTGAGTGGTGGCAAGGTGCAGACGATCCGCTATTACGAACAGATCGGTTTGCTGCCCCATGCGCATCGTTCATCTGGAAATCAGCGATTGTATACGTCTGATCACCTGGAACGAGTGCTGTTTATCCGGCATTGCCGGGAATTTGGTTTCAGCCTGGAGCAGATTCGGGAGTTGTTGCAGCTGGGCGGAGAACAGGAGCGTTCTTGTGCCCAGATTGATCAAATCGCACGACAAAGATTGGAAGAAGTCAAACATAAAATCCAACGCCTGGAGTGCTTGAAGTCTGAATTGGAAAGGATTATCTCCAGTTGTCATGGAGGCCCGACCTATGCCTGTCGGATCATTCAATCATTGTCTGATCATGCTCAATGTCTGGTCGCAGACCATGGCGCGATGGAGTCGAGTGCTGCGGGATGGAGCGAAAAGGGAGGGTAATCAGGGATAATGAGGCAAATCAGGAGAGAGTATTCAGCCATGCAGTCATTTGCGTGCCTGTCATTGATCTCCGCTTGAAGCAGCATGCTCGTCATGGCTGGTCGGTCGATTGTTGTTTGACAGTGCTTTTCCACGACCGGTAATAATCAAATAGGCAAAAGTTCCCAATAAAGTGAGAGCCGCCAGCGCAAAAGAGATGCTATTGGCTTGTATAGCCTCACGAATCAACCAAATAACGCTAAACATGCAAAGAGCAACCACGATTTGTCCGACAATGCGTGTTATGAATGTAAAATTTTGGCTGCGTTTTTTAAGAAGGATATCTGCAGAAAGTGAGGATTCGGACATGGAGAGAATCCGATCAGCCGCACCGGGAAGAATTTCTTCCCATCCAGAAACAATCCGTGGATGTGGAATCAGGCCTAAGTGCATTTCTGTTTGAGACAAATAAATCGCTGCATCTCCATGCTGCAAAGCATGAATGATTTCTTGCGCATGATTCATGCTTGAATGGATTGGATCATTCTGATTTGTGTTGACACTGTTGTTTGAAACGTCTTGGCGGGAATTGTCAGATGGCTCTTGATCATTCAGTATTGGAGGTTGATCATTCATTTGTTTTCCCGTTGGCTTCCAGATTGTTCAATTGATACCAGCTTTCAAGAATTCAATGAAGCCTTTTGATGGTGTAAATTCTGCCATCCAACAAACGAATCATGAGAGTTTGTTCTGTGTTTGTTTGGGTTGCTTTTTTTTCACTCAAATCTTTTGTTTTGTTTGTTTTATGCAAAGATTCGACTTCCAGCCCCTGCTGGAAGTCAGACATTGATTTTTTGAGATGATTTCCTGTGGTCGTCCAGGCATTCCGAAGCAAAGATTCCGCATCAACAGGTTGAATGTCTTGCAAATAATCATCATTGGGGAAGAGATCCATGGCTGATGCCATACCAATGGCAAGTTCTTTCATAAAGGGGTTCATGGCGTTTCACCCTCCTGGTGATTCAGATGTACAAGTCAAGACAAACACTGCTCCAAACACAGTTCAAACCATTCAAGAAAAGATTACAGCTTTTTTTTGTCAATGGCAACTGTCACAAGGTGGCTGATCTGGTTTGAAAGGTTGAACGCTCCATGGGGGGTGAGTCTGTCGGCATAACCGACAAGGTCAACTCTGTGAATTTTGAGCCTCCAGCAGCTTCATTCCACGTCTTGCAACTCTGATACCATCTATTGGTATAATGGACCCGTGTTTTCAAAAACTCTGTCAATCTCTGAACCAGAAACCATTCATCAGACAATCCTGACAAAAAAACATCTTACCGCTTGACTTGACAAAATTTACAGTTACAATTGCAAACAAACTATTTTTGTTCAATCAAACTGCGAAAGTTAACTGACATGGGTTACATTGACTGGATCACTTCTGGGATCGGCCCCATTTTTCTGGGCTTGGTCGCCCCACTGCTTCAGTGGTTCCGACAGGAGGATGTGGCCCCATCCATCGCAACCCTGATGATTGCTTATGCGATCTACAGAGTGATAAAATATTATTTATTTACATTTTTTCCAACCTTTTATTCTTTAAATCGCCCAATCCGATTCCTTGCCAAAATCCAAAACCGCCATGAATTCAAAGAACGCTTCAACGAGTTTGACGATCTGATTGCTCATAAAGGTTTTCTGAAACACGGTTGGGAGGAGTTCTGCGAAACCCTGCTTTCCCGCGCACCGATTATCGAAATTTGTGTACGCCCATCTGTGTTTCTAAACCCTGCGGATGCCGAACACAACGGATTGAAAATGAAATCCATCAGCAGTCTTGGTGGCATTTTTATTTCACTGGGTCTTTTGTTCACATTTATCGGTCTGGTCGCGGCACTCTCCTTGGCATCAAACACCATCAGCCAGGTCGTCTCTGGTGCGGGAACCACCACTCCAGATGCACAAAACAAGCTGATCCAAATCGCACTGGCAGAACTGCTCAAAACCGCCTCCTTCAAGTTTTGGACCTCCATTGCTGGCTTGCTGAGTGCCATCTTCCTGGGCATCGGCGAACGCTGGGCCATGCGCATCGTCCATGGCCAATTCGACACCTTGAACCGCCACCTTGAGCGCGTTACCATGACTGTAACGCCAGAAATACTTGCTGATCGTACCTTCAAAGAAATTCGTGATCAATCAGCTCATCTGAAAGATTTCACCACACAATTCAGATTCAATATTACAGAAGCTCTACAAGATGCCTTGATCAATGCCATGCCGCCCGTCATGACCAACTCGGTCAGTGCTGCCCTGACGGACAGAATGCCTATGGTAATGGCAGAAGCCATGACTCCAGTGATCGCAACTTTGGAAGGCATGACCAACAGGATGTCTTCCATGAATGAAGATGCCATTCGCAAAATGACAGGTGATTTCGGCACGCTTGTCTCACAGTCAGCAGGCGCGGAAATCAAGGCGGTTGCCGAGACCCTCTCCTCCATGCCAGCACAAATGGCCCATGCTGCCCAAGAGATGCAAAACGCCACTCTTGCCATGACTGAAGGCATGAAACGCATGACTGAAGCCACTGACAATAACATCGACATAACCCGCAACAAACTCGACGCCCAGCTTGATACCGCTGTCCGAGGGATGTCCGAGGCCGCGCAAACCATCAAGCAGACCATGGAACAGGTTGGAATCACCATGCGCCACTCTGGCGAACAAGCTGGAACAGCCTTCGGTGGGGAGATTGCCACAGCAGTCAAGTACATTGCGCAATCCACTGAACAAAACACCCAAGCCATGGAGTTGGTGGTTGACTCTCTCATCACGGCGACAAAAGGCATGACCAGCGAGATGTCAGCAGAATCAAACAAGAGCATGGAACACTTAAGAGACATGGTCGAACAGATGTCGCACACGGTCGAAGATCTGACCAGAAAAATGAATCACGGCGCAAACAAGGCTGCTGAAGACGTGACCGAACGTTTTCTGCAAGCTGCGCTGACCATGCAGCAAGCAGTGAATCGCAACTCCGAGCAGGTCGCAAAGGCGGTGGACAGCATTATCGCGGCTGGGCGTCAGGCAGAAAACGGGGTTGGCAAAGCTGTGACCAATGTCACCGACACTTTGACATCAAAAGGAAATGAAGCAGCAGCACAAGTCATGACCGGTTCCACCGAGGTACTCACGAACTTCAAGAAAACCGTGGACCTGTTATGGCAAAAAGTGGACGAATTGAACAAAACACTTGGCACTGTTGAACAACGTATCGGAACCCATGCCATGGCACTTGAAAAAACCACTCAGGCCGCCACCCAAACCGAGAGTGCCATGACAGACTCTGCTCGTTCACTGGCAACCATCAGCGAACCACTGCTGCGAACCACTGACCTGATCAACCGTTCGATCCTTTCTTTGTCAACAGGTATGGAAGCCGCTGTCAAAGGTCTGAACGCCAGTCAAACCGAAACCTCACGACTGGCAGATGAACTCCAAAAAACAGGTCAGGAGCTGCAAACCATTTGGGCGCGCCATGTTGGAAGATTTGATGGTGTGGATGCGGGTCTTGAAACCATTTTCCGCCGCGTCATCACCAGTACAGATGAACACGCCAGAAAGTTGACTGATTATATTGGCACCATTGATTCTCATGTCGTCAAGATCGTCGGACATCTTTCTGGCAATGTCGATGAACTGCAATCCACCGTAGACGCCATGACGGTTCTGGCGAAAACCATGCAAAGGCATTGACCATGGCACTCCAGGCCAGAGAGCACAAGGACGCCGCGCAATCCGAAGAATCCTTCTTTGTCTCCATGACAGACATGATGGTTGGCATGCTGTTTCTGTTCATCATCATGCTGATGTTTTTCGCCATGAAGTTCAATGAAGCTGCCATCAAAAAAATCGAGGTGGTGGAAAATCTGACCCATGCCGAAGAGACTCGAACCAAAATCCTCCAGGACATCAAAAAGGCTCTGGATGCCGAAGGCGTCACGGTTGTCATTGATCTGGACAATGGCATCCTGCGACTTCCTGAAGAAATCCTGTTTGAGCGCAGCAAGTCGGCATTGTCCGCACGCGGACAAAACGCCGTGGTTTCATTGTCCAAGGCACTCTATCGAGTGGTTTCCTGCTACACCGATGCGCCAGCCCCAACGTGTGGAAAAATACATCACCAGATTGAATCTGTTTTCATCGAAGGCCATACCGACAGCGATGGCGATGACACTTTCAACTGGAATCTTTCCTTTCAAAGATCCCTGTCCACATTTGAATTTCTCCAAAAAACCACGCCCGCACTGCTTGCCATGAAAAACAGGGAGGCACAGAGCCTCATCAGCCTTTCTGGATACGGCAAACAACGCCCACTGAACTCAAACGCGACCCCGGAAGAAAAGGCCCAGAACCGACGCATTGACATTCGCTTCATCATGTCCTCTCCCAAGGCCATCGAACTGCGCAACGAAGCTGCGACAGGCCGCTTGGATCGCTGGCCATGAGCATTCTGGATGCAATGATTGAAATCCGCTCAGGCTGGCGACCTCTGAACTGGCCCCTGCCACCTGTAAGCAGGACCGAACGGAAAATGCAGGAGATCGTCACCTCACCGCCACGTCCGCTACGTCCACCTGTTGACCTGGACAATCTGCATGCCAGACTGATGATCACCAACGCAGATGGAAACTGGAACAGAATACAGGAAGTCGAATATCGCTACCTGTCGGAATGCCTTTCCATGGGAAATCCCCCCTTGGTCGCAGACGACCGATTTGTTGCCCGCTATCTCTCGAAAATCGAACCCATCAGCTCACCCATGCTGGTCAAGCGTTTGGTTCGCTACTACCTCATCCATTACAGCCCAGTGACTCCCGGTTTTCGTCGTATAGCGACCTACATCACCGATCACATCACTGAGTGTGGCGTTTGGGAAGAACGACATCACCAACATCGACTTTTTGACGTGAATGCCGCTCCTGGACACTTGGCTGCGACTGTCATGGCTTCTGAAGTCGATCCCCAGCGATCGTTGTCGAGTCTTGGATTCACGGGCACGCTGGCGCGTTCCAACATTCTTGCAGAGGCCTTTGGCCGCGCCTGTTGGCACTTCAGAAAACATCTGGAGCAACACAACCCCAGGCATGATCGTTTGACAGAACTGCGCCGCATCGTGGCCTGGGCCAGCCCCCATGAAATGGAATTTGCGTTCGGTGGGTCTCCTGCGATCAAAAAGGTTTTTGTCGAAGCCTTGCTCATGCCCTGGGCCAACCAGACGCCCACAGATGAAATGCGTGAATTCATCACCACCACCCTGATCGGGATGTTCCAGGATCCCCGTCTCCGTCCAGGCGCGTGGTCGGGCATTCCTGAAGAAGCCCTGTCCATCCTGCGCAGATGGTTGACCAAGGCCTCTCTGGAACAGTTCATTGCTGTCGTTGACGAGGTCGTCACTCCAGACAGAAAACACATGTGGAATGCACGCAAAAAATTCTGGCGTGCCTACTACGACCATGATTTCATGCAAGAAGCCTGGGTTGTATTGGGCAAACGAGGAATTCAGTCTGCCAAGAAACTGAAACTGGAGTACGGCAGCTTTGCATCCGGTTCCATCCAGGATCAAACACAGGCACTACTCATCATGCGGATCGGAACGGGCAGCACGCCCCCTTTGCTCGTGGCTGACTGGAGCCATAACGGATTTTGTCATATCTGGCTGGACGATGCCAAGATGGTACCCAAATTATATAAATCTTTGTATCGCAAGGGTGACCTGAATCATGAGTCCACATTCAAAAAGAGACACGCCGGGGCGTGGCAAGACGATGTTGCCGAGTTTATCCGTTCGCATACCGGAATCAAAATTCATTGACCAGATGCCCTTCAAGCAAGAAGAGACGCCATGACAGCTGCTTTTGAATATGCAATCAACACCGATGGCATCTTGTTCCAACTGATGGCCAAACGGTTGCTCGGTCAACGGAAGATTCCCTTTGCCCAATGGTCGAATGAGGCCCCTGCCCGATCCATGGCAGCCATTGGCACAGTCACCCGATGGTTGACTGAACAGGAAGGCAACCCGGAAGCTTCTGTGCGCCTGCAAGACGACAAAACACTTTTTTTATCACATTCCAACGTTGCAGGATTATCAGAATACCAGGCCATGGGACTGGGACTCCCGCCATCGACATTATTTATATTATGCGTTCAATCCAAAGGCGACATTGCACAAAAAGAATTCGAAATCTCGTGCCAGTGGACAGAATCCCATTCCGTAAAAACACCGGGAGTGGAGATCCAGGGCAGTATCATGCGCCACAAAAAGATGTATTCACGGATTCCAGAACCTCTGTACAGCATTCATGCAGCCATCGTGGCTTTCCGGGCGTGCGATACAACCGATGATGAGACGCGCTTCAAACACCTGGCCGCGCTCAAGGAGATCCTCCCTGAGCAACGCCAAGGTCTGGATGTCGATCCTTATATAAAAAATACCATCATCACCGTTGCCTCTGCATTTTCATTGAAATTCTCCACCGGCAAAGAGGGTTTTGACCTGGATCCGGTACTGTTTGGGCACAAGATGCGCGCCGTCTGGGGGGAAAGCGATGGGGAGGCTGTTATCAGCGAATCCGAAGCCCTTCTGCCTGAAGCCTATCAGAAACGGTTTACCGAACACTTCAGGGCCTGGTCTGATTGCAAAGACCGTTATGCATTGGGGAGCCGTCATTACGTCTATGTGGAGCCTGGACTGCGACAGGTATTGAACGAAATTCGACAGATTCAGCGTTCAGATGCCCAAGCCAGACGAGCATTTGCGCGTCAACCCCAAGCGGTACTGAAAGCGCGGTTGGAAAACCGTCTTGAAGAAGCCGCCATCGAACAGATGTTCATTGCCACAGAAGAGTATTCCAAACGGGTGGTGGACATGGCCATCTGGCAAACGACGGTGCTGCCATGGATCAAACGCCTGCCGAACTCCTGGCTGCCTGAAAGCTTCGGCATCATGGTTGGCGACATTCGAATCACGATCAAACCAGAAGAAGTTGCGGAGACATTGGCCCAATACGACGCCGCCGAGGCTCGCGGCGACCAAACCGTTGAATTGGCCGGACACACCATCCCTGTATCCAATGAAACCAAAACGGCATTGCAACCTCTGACAGGCTTGGCACGTCTCAACACGCCAGAATCTCCTGAGATGAACGAGAAAGAAGCAACCTGCCCTGAACAATCCCCAGAGGAGGCACCACAGCCAACAGGCAAACTTTTTCTGACCATTGAGGAAAATTTCGAGACCATGGCCTTCGCTCCCCCTCCACTTTCGGGCAGGCCATGCCGGTTTGAGATACCCACCTCTTTGCTTACCCGCTTCAAACCGCATCAAGAAGCAGGGCTGCACTGGCTTGAAGAGTGCTGGAGCAGTGGCTATCCTGGTTGTCTGCTGGCGGATGACATGGGGCTGGGCAAAAGCCTTCAGGCCTTGACGTTTCTTGTTTGGCTGAAGGAAAACAGACGCAATCACCAACTTGAACATCGCCCGATGCTGGTGGTGGCTCCAGTGGGTTTGTTGCGGAACTGGTCTGATGAACGTCGTGTGCATTTGGCCGAAGATGCGCTTGGGGAATGTCTGTCACTCTACGGCCAGAACATCGCTCGATTCAAGCAAGAGAAGTCCAAAGGCGTGGATACCGACCAGGGCATACCACGACTGCAAACCACGCGCATGGCAGAGGCAGACTGGATTTTGACTTCATACGACACCTTGCGTGATTATCACTTTTCATTTGCCAAAGTGAAATTTTCGGTTATCATTTACGATGAGGTGCAGAAACTCAAAAACCCGACATCACAATGGTCGCGGTCTGCCAAGACCATGAACACCGAATTTTCCATCGGCATGACAGGCACCCCCATTGAAAACAGAATCGAAGATCTCTGGGCGATCATGGATGTTGTTTATCCTGGTTACCTGCCAGATTTGAAAACATTTTCCAAGCGTTATGACACGGATCAACTGGATGTTTTGCGGGAACTGCGACAGACGATGCTGGATCGACGTTCGTTCCCGGCAGACCAACAACAGCCTGACAAACCAGCCGTCATGCTGCGCAGGATGAAAGCAGACCAACTCAAAGGATTGCCGGAAAAACAGGAATATCCTGTTCAACGGGTGATGCCTCCCCAGCAAGCAAAGGCCTATCATGAGGCGGTGGTTACGGGCAGGAAGGCCAGTACATCAGGGGATATGCTCCGTACCATCCACCATTTGCGTGGGATTTCGCTGCACCCCACAGACCCCAAACAGGCGAGTCACTATCAGGAAACGTATGTCTCCTGGTCAGCACGTCTGAGCGTCACCTTTGAATTGCTGCGGGAAATCGCCAAAAAACAGGAAAAAGCACTCGTTTTTCTGGAAGATCGGGATATGCAGGACATGCTGGCCCCCATGCTCAAACGTGAGTTCAAATTGGAAGCCCAGCCCTTTTTGATTCATGGAGGCATTCCTGGGGATCGACGCAAAGACTTTGTGGATCAATTCCAGGACAAACGCCGCAGGGGTCAATTTGATGTCATGATCCTCTCTCCAAAAGCCGGAGGTGTCGGGCTGACCCTGACAGCGGCCAATCATGTGATTCACCTCTCCAGGTGGTGGAATCCAGCGGTTGAGGATCAATGCACGGACCGCGTCTATCGTATCGGACAGGAACAGACGGTGCATGTTCATTATCCCCTGGCAGTGCATCCTGACCCTGAGATCAAGGATTACAGTTTTGATCTGCAATTGAGCCATCTGCTTGAGCGTAAGCGTCGCCTGAGTCGGGAGGTTCTGACCGCGCCTTTGTCACCCAGTGACGAAACTGAGTTGTTTAAGAAAACGATCAACACTGTGATAAGACCAGAGCAAAGCAATCCCGGTCAAGAGGATGCTCTTTTGCTTGCCGATGTGGACCGCATGTCACCGCAACAATTCGAAAATTGGGTGTTGAGTGGTTTCGCTGGCAAAGGGTGGCGCGTGAACCGCACCCCGGCCACCAGAGATGGGGGCACCGATGGCATCCTGACCGACCCCCAAGGCAGACGTGCCCTGGTCCAGATCAAACATCGAAGTGGCGATGGCAAATGTGATGACACACCCGTTGACGACTTGATCCGGGCACGTAAAAATGACGGGATGCCCACGGACCTGCTTTTCGCAGTCACCAACTCCATAGGGTACACCGTGACGGCCATGGAACGTGCGCAACGTCACAACATTGTGATGATCGCCAGAAAGGATCTTCTGGAATGGGTTGGCCATGCGGTTTGATGCTCTCATGCCATGCGGAATGCAAGCAGATGATGCCCTTCGGGCAGAAAGTCAAAGGCAAAACCCTGGGGGATGAATCCCCCAGACCCCCTCTTTTTTTTAATATTTAAAAAAAATCAAAAAAAAA
>JAMOBH010000182.1:0-11126 GCA_039908085.1 Magnetococcus sp. YQC-5 | reverse complement strand
CGTCTGTCAGCCACAGGAGTTCGTCTGCCAGCATTTTTTTGGCATCAGCCCAATTCACCTTTTTTTCCCTCATCTCCATGAACAGGCGATCCATCAGAACACGCAGCCTGCGGGCGCGGTCTATGGCTTCGCGGCGACATGATGTGCGCAATGATCGCCGGAATTCCCGGCATTGGCAATGGTCAACGAGATCGTGCGGAACAGAGATACGAATATAGTAATTCGTCCGAGGAAGTTTCGATAAGTATGATGATGTGCGGATCACGGCCAAACCTCCAATGTTGCGGATCACCTCGTCGGATCCCCTGCACATTGAAGGTCTGGTCAGAAAAAATTCTTGTTTAATTTCAAACAGTTACAAAAGAAGTGGTGGAGGTGGCGGGAGTTGAACCCGCGTCCGAAACACCTAGTCAGACAAGAAGAATTACGACCATCTGCCAGCCCTATAGTTCCTCAGCCGTCACAGGCCGGCCAGCCTTGGAACCTCCGTATCCTCGCAGTACTGGGCGACCTTGGATTTAAACCGGCCTTCGCATTTCCGGGTTGATCCTACCTTGCGGTTTCTGTTGCCGGGTCTAGATCAGACCCCGTTCTGCTACGGTTTAAGCCGCAGCGAGAACTGGAGCGTAATGCTCGTCGTTGGCGTCTAAACGCTTTGGTCCATTACGGCGGATCCATTCCGAGTCGCCTCTTGATCCTTTCATTGCCCCGTCGAAGCCGTTTCACCCCCAAGCTTGACTCATTATATTAAATCACATGTCCAGGCTCCAAAGCAACCCTTTTTTTGGTCAAATGCAATAACAATCAAAAAAACCATCCTTGAATCGTTTCAACTCCGCCAAGAGGCCAATCGGCAGGCGCAAGGTCTTCAGCATGAAGAGAACTTGCGTTCAGCCTGACGTATGAACCGAACTGCCTGAAAAAAACAAACTTTCTGTTGACACCTTTATTCACTCAAAGCCAGCATCTCCGTACCAGAGGGTTCCTGTTCGGTTTGCAATCCCTCGACAGGTTCCTCGACAGGCAGCTTGAGCGCGAGATTGATGGCTGTATAGACCTGCGAACGTCGGATGGGTTTGGGAAGAATATAAAGACCTGGTATGTCCATGGTTTTTTCCAGCAAATCGTCATTGCCAAACAGCAGAATCGGAGGGGTTGCCATGCCTGGAATGGAACGCAACTTGCGCGACTCTTCCACCCCCCCGGATGGCGATAAAGAACAGTCCAAACAGATGATGTCAAAAACCGCATGACCGGTTTCGTCCGCCATGGCCTCTACAACCTGACATTGTCCGGCTTCTGTGACATCCATGCCTCTTGCAATCAATAATTTCTTCAAAATCAATCTATTGACCGGATGTTTTCCCGCCACCAATGCCTTGCGTCCAGGCAATGCCAAGGTCGTTGGAGAGGCTTCAGCAGCCTCCTGGGGAATCTCCAGGGGCAGAGTAATGAAAAAAACACTCCCTTCATCCACCTTGCTGGTCACTCGTATCGCGCCACCCATCAGCTCAATGATCCGTTTCGTGATGGCCAATCCCAGACCAGATCCACCATAAGGACGCGACATGGAGCTATCAACCTGGGTAAAGGGGTCAAAAATGGCATGTTGCAACTCCTCAGGTATGCCAATGCCCGTATCGGTAATGGTGATGAGAATGGTTCCAGGGGCCACAGGTGAAGCAGCCTGGTCCACAGTCAGTGTGATCCGACCTTGAGGCGTAAACTTGAGGGCATTGCCCAACAGGTGCAAAAGTGCGTGGCGCAATCTCACTGGATCCCCCACAAGCCGCGTCGGGGCCGCTGACGTGATCTCCCAGGTGAATTCAAGCGATTTTTCCAAAGCTTCCGCAGCACTCACCGCTGCCACCCCCTCCACCAGTCCATGCAGTTCAAACACCCGCTTTTCCAGAATGAATTGCTCGGTATCCACACGCGAAATATTTAACAAGTCATCAATCATAAGCGAAAGACGATCCGCTCCCAAAAGGACTTCTTTCAAATATTTTCTTTGCGTCTTGTTGAGTTCCCCGCTGGACTTCTCCAAAACCAGATTCGTGCAGCCGATGATGGTACTCAACGGGGTGCGGAATTCATGGCTGATGTTGGCCATCACATCGTTTTTGACCTGAATGGCCGCTTCCGCTGCCTCCCGCGCCTGTTGCAGGGTTTGCTCCAGCTTGATCCGCAAGGAGACATCCTCCTTGATGGCTACATAATGAGTCGTATCCTGTTCAGCATCATATATGGTGGATATGGCATTGAGTTCCCAATAAGTCGATCCGTCTTTGCGTCGGTTGTGCAACTCTCCGCGCCATACCTGACCAGCAGAAATGGTCTCCCATAATGTCTTGTACGTGGAGGGCGGTGTCGTGCCTGACTTGAGAAAACCTGGATCCCGACCAATGGTCTCTTCGGCTGTATACCCCGTCAATACCGTGAATTGCGGGTTGACATATTCAATGTGACCCTGAGGATCGGTGATCATCACCGCCGCAGGACTTTGCTCCACAGCACGGGAGAGCTTGCGAATCGCTGCTTCGGCCCGCTTGCGCTCCTCCAGTTCGGTTTGCAACGTGTCACGGGTGGTCAGAATCTCCTTGGTCAGGCGCATAAAACGATTGCGCAGTGTTTTCAACTCGTCTTGCGGCTCCAACAACTCCTTTGTTTTTGACCCAAACAAATGTTCGGAAAATTCCACAATATCCCGTGTGATTTGTGCAATATTGTGGGTGATCCACAGCATGATAAGCAAACAGGAAAAAATCAAAACACCCGCAGTGATATAACGTTGCCGTCGCTCAATGGTCAAAATGGAACGAACCAATGATTCCACCACTTCGATGGGTTCCAAAGTGACCAGTTGCAACAGCAAATCAGAGGAACCATAATCAAAAAAAGAGTGGCCCGATACCAGAAATTGCTCCGATGTTTGGGAAAGAGGAACCCCGGAAACCAGTACATTGGGTTGATTGGTGGCAATAATGGTCTGCTTTTCTCCTTCCAGCAACGCCACCAGACCCGTATAACGGCCTACCGGTCCCTGAATGCGGGAGAGAAAATCATCGTTCAAAGGAGCCGCCAGCATCAGAGTGGCTTTGGGTTCACTGTTTTTGTCCAGAACCGTTTCCGATGTGATCAGGTAAGGTATGCCCGCAATCGCAGTCAGAAAGGTCTGATTGTGACTCAGTTCCATCAATAATGGATTGGGTTCCAACAACTCTCGATGCGGCGGGTCTGACTGTCCCTGATAGATCTCCCGAACCGTGCCGTTTGGCCCCAGGAGCAACAATAAAGGTAATGGAGTAAAGCCCCTCAGCACCGCAGACCTTGGCAGCCAGGGTGGCAAATGGTCATAATGAATGATTCTGCTGGCAGGGTCAGAGGGGGTCCATGTGGCAATATAGTCCAAAAAATTTTTTTGCGCAGCCAGCAACCGCACCGATTGATGGTAGGAGCGAATATGATTGTCAAACAGGATCCGATTGGCCGTGGCTTTTTCCCCCAGCACCGAGGAGATGCGTGCCTGAAACATGGTGCGCAAATGATCGGTCTGGTAAATGTCCAGCAGGCTCCAGGTGACAGCCGCCACGAAAATCGTGGCCAGCAGGGCCTTCAGGGTCAGAGGAATTCTATTGAACATGGAGTGGTCAGATCATCACGATGTCATATATCCATTCATTCGGCTTGATTTTTTTATTTTTTTGTCTTTTATCAATGGGGTTGTTGTGTCTCTGGCAGTGGCACAGAGGGAATGGGTAAACCGGTCTTCTGGGCGTGCGACGGGTAATAAACCTGAACTGTCGCTGGAAAAAAACGGTTGATCGTGGCCATGCCAGTCAGAAGGATCATGCCAGTGGCCATGCTGGTGGCAACCACCCATTTGATGGTTTCAACTTTGGCAGTTTCAATATCTTTGCACAACTCTACTTTGACCAATTCTATTTCCTTTTCCAGGCGGAGAACATCCCCCTGGGTGGCTTCCAGTTCCTTACGTCGAAAATCTTCAACGGACTGGATCACAGTCGTCAATACCCTGACTTGGGCTTCTGCCTGGGCAGTCGGACATCCGGCGGTTTCCAGTTCCCGCATGCAAGCCAGAGTATCGAATGCGATGACGTGGGCCATGGTGGTTGCTCCTTGTGTGGCTATGGCGAAATCCATGCTCTCTTTGGATTATGTTTCAAATGATTGATGAATACCAGATTTATTGACAAAGAAACATGGATCAGGAGCAAAAAAAATGGCCTGGGAGCCGCCGGGCAAAAAAAATCCCGGCGGACACCCATACAGCACAAGAATTATTCCACTTCCAACTGAATTTTCGGGTTGGGCGCATCCTCACGGCCTGAGGGGTTGGTAAACTGGTCGTTGAGATTTTGTACATACATATCGGTATTTTTGAGTACTTTTTCAACGCGCATCTTGGCCAGTTTGCCCCATCCGGCTGGATGGACAAGCAACAAAGGATGCATCGGACGGGTGTTTCTTCTGAAACCGTTTTGGACGTATTCCAACAAATCGGTTTCCGTGATCTCCTTGGGCAGCCTTTTGAGGATGTAATTGGCAGAAAGTTTGCGCAACGCGAAATGCAAAAATCCAAGCCCGGACACACCAATCACAGCCACCATCGCAGCAACAAGTTGCATCAACGGCTCCTGGGTGGTCCAATAACTGATATCAAGCCAGGATTTGACGGGATATCCGGCCAAAACCATGGATCCAGTCCCAATCAACAGCAACAAAATCAAAATGCCATCCAGAATCAGCGTGTTCTTCCGCCACCTCTGCAGCAGACTGCCAAGAATCGGAACTGATTTGTACATGATCGTCTTGGCCGTGTGTTCCAGAACACCAATGATGCGATAGGCCCGTTCCACTTCCACCCGACGGATCCGCTCTTCGATTTCATCAATGTCCTCTTGTCGCTTGCCTTCATATCGGGCACGGACCGTTGGATCCTCAATGGGATGGGCAACGTCCAGATTATAGATTTGAAAAAAACGACCCGCTGTCAGCCCGGACTGCGCCAGGGCACGCTGCCAGGCCGCCGTGACATCTTCCAGATTGTCTTCGCGAACCGTGCAGTCCACTTGATTGAGAATAAACAGAAATTTGTTGGAGTCAGACCGGTTAATGGTATTCTTCACCAGATGATCCAGTGTATCTTTCATGGCTCCGGGTTCGGGATGACGGGCATCGAAAAAGACCAGTATCAGATCGGAAAGGTTCATGATATGATCCGTTATGCGCAACGTGGAAGTGCGTTGGGCATCCGCGTCAAATCCAGGCGAGTCAATGATGATCTTTCCCCGCAATTTCTCGGTCAGACAGGTCTTGAGCTGCAAATAGGCATCGATCCGTTTGCCCTCACCAGCTACAACGTGTTCAATTTGTTGGCTGATCTGATAAAAAGGAAAACGAGGGTCAGCATCCAAAGCCAAACCAGGCAAGGTGCGAATTTTTTCCTCCTTGCTGTAACAAATGACGGTAAACTTGTCATCCACCGCCTGATTGCCGGTCCGTTGCAACTTTTGCCCAAGGAAACTGTTGATGTATGTCGATTTCCCTGAGGAAAATGTCCCCAGAATCGCAATCAATGGCCACCACGGCACACGGGTCGCAAATGAGTCGTCCCGACTGATCAGGCCCATGCGATAGGCCACCCGGTCCAGTTCCCGGAAACTTTGCACCACCTGGAGCAATACGGGATTTTCTTGTTTGAGGTGTTTTTCGAGGCTGTTGAGACGTCTGTCCACTTGACTGTTGGCACTGTTGAACATGGGATCACTCCGGGAAAAATTTAAAAGTTACTCCAAAGGGTCGGATTCATGTATGATGGCTATCAGACCCAAGACCAGGACGGTTGGTTGGCTTGTCATTTCAAGAACCATTTGTAGACTAAAAACAGGAGAGACGCCATGGCTGCAAATACGTTAACGATTCGTGATAATCGTACCGGCAAAGAAGTGGAATTTCCAATCGAATCTGGAGTCGAAGGCCCTCCTGTGATCGATATCGAAACATTTTATAAGGAATTCGGGGTCTTCACTCTGGATCCCGGTTTCCGCTCCACAGCCTCATGCAAGAGCAAAATAACTTTTATTGACGGAGAGGCTGGGGTTCTGTTATATCGTGGTTATCCGATTGAGCAGCTCGCTGAATTCAGTCATTTCCCCGAAGTGTGTTATTTATTGCTGAATGGAGAACTGCCCAATCAGGAAGAGTATACCACGTTTGTGAATACTGTAACACGACATACCATGCTCCATGAGCAAATTTTGAATTTTTTCAAAGGTTATCGTCGTGATGCCCATCCCATGGCCCTCATGGTGGGCATGGTGGGTGCCTTGTCCGCGTTCTATCACGACTCTCTGGATGTCCATGACCCACGCCATCGGGAAATTTCCGCCTTTCGTCTCATTTCCAAGATCCCCACAATCGCTGCCACGTCTTACAAATACTCCATCGGACAGCCTTTTGTATATCCTGACAACGAAAAGAGCTATGTCGAGAATTTTCTTTATATGCTGTTTGCTGTTCCGTGTGCCAAATTCAAAATATCACCGGTACTGGTGCAAGCCTTGGAAAAAGTTCTCATCTTGCATGCCGATCACGAACAAAACGCCTCCACCTCCACGGTGCGTCTGGCCGGTTCTTCCCAGGCCAATCCTTTCGCGGCGGCCTCGGCGGGTATCGGGGCATTGTGGGGTCCGGCCCATGGAGGGGCCAATGAGGCGGTCCTCAACATGCTGCACGAAATCCGCACCGTGGAACGGGTTCCTGAATACATCAAACGGGCCAAGGATTCCAAAGATCCGTTTCGTCTCATGGGGTTTGGCCATCGGGTCTACAAAAATTACGACCCGCGCGCCCGGATTCTGAAACGGGCCGCTCATGAAGTCCTGGCCGAACTGGGACGCGGCAATGACCCCTTGTTCAAACTGGCCCTGGAACTCGAACGCATCGCACAAGAAGATGACCACTTCGTCTCCAGAAAACTGTATCCCAACGTGGATTTCTATTCCGGCATCATTCAATCAGCCATCGGCATTCCCACCAACATGTTTACCGTGATTTTCGCCGTGGCCAGGATGGTCGGTTGGGTCAGCCAATGGAAGGAGATGATCGAAGCCAAAGAAGGCATCGGTCGGCCACGTCAACTGTATGTGGGTGAAGCCAAACGTGACTATCGCTTTATGAATGAACGCTCATAGCTGCAATTTTTTTTCACTCTGTATTGACATGGCATCCTGGGAACTTCATAGTTTTCAGGGTTTCTCTGTCAAGAGACAAGTCTGAAAATAAAGAATCCCACCTCACACGGGATTCAGGCAAACGAACCAGGTACGATTCAAAACACCCAAAACAGCAATCAACCCATTGATTTCTAAACACTCCCGACTGTAACCAAATGTCGGTGGCATTGAAGGCTTTAAAGGAGATCATCGTGAAAATGACGGGGGCGCAAATCGTCATTCAAACCCTGCTGGATCTGGGTGTCCAGACCGTTTTCGGTTATCCAGGCGGGACAGTGCTGTATATCTATGACGAAATCTATAAGGCCAAAGGTCGATTGCGACATATCCTCACCCGGCATGAACAGGGGGCCGTTCATGCCGCTGATGGTTATGCCCGCGTGACAGGTCGGGTTGGCGTGGCCATTGTCACCTCAGGACCAGGGGCTACCAATGCCGTGACTGGCTTGGCAACGGCTCACATGGATTCCATCCCACTGGTCTGTATTTCCGGGCAGGTGCCCGTGCCTCTCATCGGCAACGACGCCTTCCAGGAGGCCGATACCGTTGGCATCACCCGTTCCTGCACCAAGCACAATTTCCTGGTGCGAGATGTCAACGATCTGGCGCGCATCCTGCGGGAAGCCTTCTACATCGCCCGAACCGGACGACCCGGACCAGTACTGGTGGACATCCCCAAAGACGTAACCGTGACCATGGCCGAATACATCAATACCACAACCGAACCACGGATTCGTTCCTACCGCCCCACCCTCGTCGGTCATGTCGGCCAAATTCGGCGGGCCATCAAAATGCTGCAAAATGCCCGCAAGCCCGTCTTGTACGTGGGGGGCGGGGCTGTATCCGCAAACGCCTCTGATGAGTTGTTCCAACTGGTCCAAGCCCTGAATTTCCCTGTCACCAATACCCTGATGGGACTCGGTTCCTTTCCGGCAGCTGACGGTCGGTTCATCGGCATGTTGGGCATGCATGGCACTTATGAAGCCAATATGGCGGTTTCCAATTGTGACTTGCTGGTGGCTGTGGGTGCCCGCTTCGATGATCGGGTGACAGGAAAAATTTCCGCCTTCGCACCCCATGCCACCATCATTCACATCGATGTGGATCCCACATCCATCTCCAAAAATGTCCGCGTGGATTTACCTATTGTCGGGGATGTCAAACACGTCTTGCAGCAAATCAATGAGTTTGTATTGACTAAAGAATTTGCCTCTGAAACAAAGGATCTCCTGCCCTGGTGGGAGGAAATCGAAATCTGGCGGAAAAAGAACAGTCTCAATTACACGCAAGGCTCCGAAATCATTGAACCACAGTATGTATTGGAATGTTTGTGTACTTTGACCAAAGGAGAGGCTATCATTGCCACGGATGTGGGGCAACATCAGATGTGGACCGCCCAATTCTACGGCTTTCAAAAACCGCGACGTTGGCTGACTTCGGGCGGATTGGGGACCATGGGCTATGGATTGCCTGCTGCCATGGGTGCCCAGGTGGCCAATCCCGATGCCCAGGTGGTGTTGATCACGGGCGAAGGATCCATTCAGATGAATATCCAGGAATTTGCCACCTGCCTTCAGTACCATTTGCCGGTGAAGGTGATTATTCTGAATAATGGCTACCTGGGGATGGTGCGACAGTGGCAACAATTTTTCTATGAGGGGCGTTATGCCGAATCAGAAATGTCAGTCACTCCTGATTTTGTCAAACTGGCGGAAGCTTATGGGGCGTTGGGGTTGCGGGCAGACCGGGCCTCTGAGGTGATGCGCACTCTGGAGCAGGGATTGGCTGCCAAGGAGACCGTCATCATGGATTTTCGGGTCAATCGGGAAGCCAATGTTTATCCCATGGTTCCGGCGGGTGCGGGACTCAGTGAGATGATTTTGATCTAGGAGATCGTTATGCGCCACGTCATTTCGGCACTGCTTGAAAACGAATCAGGAGTGCTTTCACGTGTAGTTGGGTTGTTTTCAGCCAGGGGATTCAACATCGAGAGTCTGACTGTGGCCCCGGTAGGGGATGGGGAAACCTCACGCATGACGCTGGTCACGCAGGGTGAGGAGACCATTATCGAGCAGATACTCAAACAGCTCAACAAACTGGTCCCGGTGATTCATGTGACTGACCTGACAGAAGGGCCGCATGTGGAACGGGAGTTGATGTTGGTCAAGGTGGCTACCGAACGGGAGACGCGGGCTGAAGCCTTACGTATTGCTGACATTTTCCGTTCACGGGTGGTGGATGCCACACCGACCTCTTTCATGATCGAGGTGACCGGAGACAGCAGCAAGCTGGATGCCTGTTTGACCTTGCTGGCCCCTTTGGGGGTGATTGAAATGGTGCGTACTGGGCTGGTGGCTTTGCCACGGGGAGCGACAGGTTGAATCCTGATCCAACACAATACCGTCGCAACAAGCATTGATTTTTTTGTACTACAGACATTGTAAAAATCCAAGGAGATGAAGTACTCATGAAAGTGTATTACGACAGCGACGCCAATCTGGCGGACATTCAATCCAGGCAGGTGGCGATTATCGGTTATGGTTCCCAGGGTCATGCGCATGCCCAGAACCTCAAGGATTCCGGTGTCAAGGTGACAGTGGGTCTGCGCAAAGGTTCGATCTCCTGGACCAAGGCCGAAGCGGCTGGCATTGCCGTCAAGGAGGTCGCCCAGGCCGTGGCTGGGGCCGATGTGGTCATGATGCTGGTTCCCGATGAACATCAAGCCCGTGTCTACCGGGAGGATGTGGCCCCGCATCTGAAAACCGGAGCGGCTTTGGTGTTTGCGCATGGTTTCAACATTCATTTTGGTCAGATCGATCCCCCCAAGGGCGTGGATGTCTTTCTGGTAGCTCCCAAAGGTCCAGGCCATCTGGTGCGGGCGGAATATCTGAAAGGGGGCGGGGTGCCCAGTCTCATTGCCATTCATCAGGATGCCACAGGTCAGGCCAAAAACATCGCCCTGGCTTATGCCTCGGCCAACGGTGGTGGCCGGGCTGGAATTATCGAAACCAGTTTTCGAGAGGAGACTGAAACAGACCTTTTCGGTGAACAGGCTGTTTTGTGCGGTGGCATTACCGCCTTGATCCAGGCTGGATATGAAACGTTGGTGGAAGCGGGTTATGCCCCGGAAATGGCCTATTTCGAGTGTTTGCATGAGACCAAGCTCATTGTGGATTTGATCTATGAGGGCGGTATTGCCAACATGCGTTATTCCATCTCCAATACTGCCGAGTATGGCGATTTGACCCGTGGCCCCCGGATCATTAACGAGGGGACCAAGCAGGAAATGAAAAAAATTCTCGATGAAATTCAAACCGGGACTTTTGCCAGGGAATGGATTCTGGAGAACATGGCCGGTCGTCCCCGGTTTCAGGCCTTACGGCGACGGGGACAGGAGCACCCCATCGAGGCATTGGGTACAGGCTTGCGTGCCATGATGCCTTGGATTGGCAAGAGCAAACTGGTGGACAAATCCAAAAACTAAGGCAACGCCCGGAAATCAACATACCAAAAAAGTCAAAAGCCCTCCACGAAAGAACACTGAGATGACAGGAAACACAAAAAAAGAATAAATGTTTTTTTCTTTGTGTTTCCTCTGTGCCTCTCTGTGTTCTTCAGTGGATTTGGTATTTTAATGGATTGGAAGTTGTCTGACAGACTTCATGGAGGGAATGAATATGGCGTTGCGTCGGCCAGTGGCCAAGGAAGGAATTCCGTTCATTGTGGGTTTTGTAGTGGTGGCACTGGCGGGATCGTGGTTTGCCCTGTTTCGTCCCATTGAAATCCTGTTGTGGATGTTGGCCGTATGGTGTGTCTGGTTTTTCCGGGATCCCGAACGTCAGACCCCGGTGGGTGAAGGAATGGTGA
>JAMOBH010000530.1:0-2186 GCA_039908085.1 Magnetococcus sp. YQC-5 | reverse complement strand
CACTTTTCAAGCTGATTCAGATGTTCATGGCATGCTGTACTGCCTGTACACCAATTGCGATCAATTAGGTTGTCCAACTTGACCAGTAGGTTTACGACGTGAAACCACAGTAATTGGTCAGCGGACTGCTGACCAAATTCCTCATCCGGGCAACCACAGACCACCCTTGACAATTATGCCATATTTGGCATAGATTGCTGGCATGAGTGATTCCTTCAAGCCCCTTGTCTGGATCGGCGATTCCAAAGAACGTCTGAGAGATTTCCCAGAGCCGATCCAGCATACCGTAGGCTACGCCTTATTCCGTGCCCAGGAGGGCAAAAAACATCTCGACGCCAAACCGTTGAAGGGGTTCATGGGGGCGGGTGTCTTGGAAATTGTTGATGACCATGACGGCGACACCTACCGCGCCGTGTACACCGTAAAATTGCAAGGTGTGGTGTACGTTCTGCACGCCTTTCAGAAAAAATCCAAACGGGGGATTGCAACCCCGAAACAAGAGATTGACTTGGTAAAGAGTCGGCTGCAGCTTGCCCAGCAGATTCATGAAAAAAGGAACGCACCATGAGCGGTAAAACCGATTTTCAAGAAAGTAGCGGTAACGTTTTCGCGGACCTTGGATTGTCCAACCCGGATGAACACTTGGCCAAAGCCCAGCTTGCCAGCAGGATCAACGACATCATTGATGAACTGGGCCTCACTCAGGGAGAAGCCGCCAAACTGCTTGGCGTAGACCAGCCCAAAGTGTCGGCCTTGGTGCGTGGTCGGCTTGCTGGATTTTCCTTGGATCGGCTGTTCGGCTTTCTGAACGCCTTGCATTGTGACGTGCAGATCGTCATTAAACGCAAGCCACACTCCCAGACAGCCCATACCTTTGTGGCACCGGAAAGAAAACGCAAGGCCATGACACTGTCTGCCTGACGTTTTGACGCCGGGATGCGCATCCAAACCCCAGTACCAACCCTGATCAGTTCAGTGAAATGATCTGCCCCTCACGGCGGGCAATCTCAATCAAGGGTATCACACAGTCTTCCTCCCACTGTCTGGCTCCCACCCCAACAGGTTCGATACGGCTATCGGTGAATACAGTGGTTTCCCACAACAGTTCCGTGTCCGGCCAGGAATCGGGATTATCAAAACGGGGGGAGACCACCACCAGATCGACATCGCTATCGGCATGTGCATCTCCCCGCGCAAAGGAACCGTAAAGCACCCCAAAGGCGACGGGCATGCCTCGCTCCTCCAGACGGTGTAAATAGCTCCTTATGGTGAGGACAATGTCTGTTGCAGCCACGCTCTGACCTCCTGTGCATCGTGTAGATAACGATGGGCGACATCGATAGAAATATTTTGGGCAGTCGGATTGCCTGGATACCGACCAATCAGGCAAAAGGCATTCATTCGCCCCAAAAGCAGCAGCCATGTCTCGGAAAGCTCCAATCTCGCCTGGGTGGTCAGGCGGATAAGGTCATGAATTTTAGGAGGGTACTCTCCTGTCACACGACACACATGGGCCTTGAGCAATTTTTCCATGGCCAGATGAAGAAAGAACAATCCATGGCGGACTTTCCCCTTTTCCAAGGCGATCTCAGCCATATCCCAATCCTCATCGGATCCCGTACGCCAGTATAGCACCTGCTGTTCAACATTCATCTCTTTCTCCACAATAGCAGGCTGCACTCACCCAACCTCCAATTCCTCCATATCTCCTCCAGCTTTCAGATGGTCCAGCACCCATTTTGGCCTGCGTCCCCTGCCACTCCATGTCTGTTCTGGGAAGAGGGGGTCTTGGTACTTGAGCGGTCCCCCAGCATTTTGGTTGCTCCTGGATCGTTCACCCTTTCGATCCGGCACCAGTGTTTCGACAGCCTTAATTCCGGCTGATTGCGCCCTCAACGGCTTCTGACTGTTGGTGGCATCCTGTGCTTCATTGGGGACGAGAGTCCGGGTTTCAACTTCCTTCCGAACACTCCTTTTTCGTTCGGCCCCAATGACGGGAGTGGGTTCAGGTTCCTTGGTTGGCGTCGATTTGGCCATGGCAGAGTTGCGTTTTTGGACCGTGACCGTCTTTGGCTTCTCCACGTCAGGCTTGCGTTCTGGCACTTGAGCCAGCGTTTTGGCCGGTGTCTTGGCTGAGATTTTGGCCGGTGTTTCGGTTAGAGTCTTGACCGGAGTCTTGACCGGAG
>JAMOBH010000181.1:0-11270 GCA_039908085.1 Magnetococcus sp. YQC-5 | reverse complement strand
AAAGCCATGGTTGGCCTCCAGGCCAACCATGTGCTTGCCAATGTGACCCACCAGACCACCATGTGGGAAACCCACTTCATGCTATTGACCACTCCCATTCGTATCGGAATCCTTGGAATCGGCATCCTTGGGATCGATTTTCAAACGGATGCCTCGCCGGATTGGAGGCTTGTTTTTATTGTCATCAGTTGCGTCATTTTTGATCATCGGTTGCCATGATGATGGCTCCTCCGCAGGCTCCGAGGTCTCCAAGGTTTTTGGCAGAGGGGGTGCCTCTGGTGCCAGGTCTTGGAGGGGGGGGGATGACAGTGGCGCGGGTGCTGACACCTCTGAAGCAGGCAAGGCCGATGGAGCTGATGCCTGAATCTCTGGAGCTGGCGGAGCCGCTGGAGCTGACTGGACCGCCGGAGCTGGCGGAGCTGGCGGAGCTGGCGGAGCCGCCGGAGCTGGCGGAGCTGGCGGAGCTGGCGGAGCCGCCGGAGCTGGCGGAGCTGGCGGAGCTGGCGGAGCTGGCGGAGCTGGCGGAGCCGCCGGAGCCTCCGAAGCCGCCGGAACTGACTGGGCCGCTGATGCTGTCGGGGCCGCTGGTTTGGACTGACTCCTGGGTGTGGTCTTCTTTTTCCTCAGAAAAGAGAATATCGAAGAGGATTGGCGCGGTGCCTGGGCTGGAACCGGTCTGGCAACCACTGGTTCCGGCATGCAGACCTCTTCGGCACCTTCCCTGGAGCGAAAAGCCGGATTGTATTCAGGATGCACAAAGGCGTGACTGGCACTGACACATCCCAAAGGAATAACCAGCAAGGTCAACAATGTGGATACCAACGATCCGAACAGCAACGAAATCGCCATGCCCTGAAAGATGAAATCCCCCAGAATGACGCTGGATCCGGCCACCAGTGCCAGGGCCGTGATGATGATGGGCCGGGTTCTGGCCTTGCAGGAGAGGATCATCGCATCCCGCACACTGACGCCCTTGAGAATCTCCTGTTGGGCAAAGTCCACCAGAAGAATCGAATTGCGAACAATGATGCCAGCCAGGGCAATGAACCCGATCATGGACGTGGCCGTAAATTTGGCTCCCATGATCCAGTGGCCTGGCAGAATGCCCAGCAAGGTCAGAGGAATGGGGGCCATGATCACGGCAGGCAGGAGAAAATTGCCAAATTCCCACACCACCAGGATGTAAATCAGAATCAAGGCCACACCAAAAGCCAGTCCCATGTCACGGAACGTCTCATAGGTGATGGTCCATTCGCCGGTCCACTCAAAACCGGATTGGGTATAATTTTTGGGCGGCCCCATCATTTCCCCGGCCATGGTGACACCATCGGGCGTGACATAGGATTTCAGCAAGTGTTCCACGTCCAACATGCCATAGATGGGGGCGTCCAAACGTCCTTCCACCTCGGCGGTGACGTATTCCACGGGCCGCAAATCTTTATGAAAGATGATCGGATCGTGCAATTGTTTGACAAAACGACCCAGTTCTCCCAAAGGTACGGATTTGCCCTGCGGATTGACCAGGGGCAGATCGCTCAAGCTGGAAATGTTGGAGCGTACCTCCATAGGCACCTGGATGACGATGTAGGTCGGCTCCAGCACGCTGCCCCGTTTCACATCACCCACCTGGGCACCGCCCATGGCCATGCCCAGATTACGGTTGATGGCGTCCACCGAGATGCCCCGGCGCACGGCTTTTTCCGTATCCACTTCAAATCGCCAGATTTCGTAAGGTTCACGCATATAGCTGTCCACATCCACCAGGGATGGTGATTTCTTGAAGAGTTCCACCATGTCTGCGGCCACACGGCGGCGGGTGGTGGCGTCTGGTCCAGTGACCTCGGCGACCACGGATTGCAGAACCGGTGGTCCAGGGGGCATCTCCACCACCTCGATATGGGCACCCAGCTCACGCGCCAAGGGCGTCAACAGATTGCGGGCATCAATGGCGATGTCATGACTGGTACGTTTCCGTTTGTTTTTATGCAGCAGCTGGACCTGGATGTCGGCGTGCCAGGAGTCCTGACGGAGATAATAATGACGTACCATGCCGTTGAAGTTGAAGGGTGAAGCCGTGCCAATGTAAGTCTGGAGGGCCGTGACTTCCGGAATTTTGTCTTTCAGGGCATTGGTCATGCGTTGGGCCAGATTGGCGGTCTTGGGCATGGCTGTCCCTTCCGGCATGTTGATGACCACATTGAATTCTGGTTTGTTGTCCAGGGGCATGATTTTCACCGTGACTCCGGTGGTATAAAACAGAAACATGCTCATGAAAAACAAAACGATCAGCATGGACAAAAAGCCAAACCCCTTGATTTTGCTGTCCAGGAGTGAGGGGATGATCCACCGGAAAAAACGTTCCAACCGTTCGGAATTGCGTAATTCCTTGTCCGAGTGATGGTGCAGGGAACGCATGCTGGGTTTGATGAGCTGGGCAAGCCAGGGGGTGAAAATGAAGGCCGCAAACAACGAAAAGAGCATGGCCACCGAGCCAAGTGCCGGAATGGGCAGCATGTAAGGCCCCATCATGCCCCGCACAAACCCCATGGGCAACAGGGCCGCAATGACCGTAAACGTGGCCAGAATCGTTGGGTTGCCCACCTCACGCACCGCGTCAATGGAGATAAGATGACAGCATTTATCTTCCAGCAGCCAGCGTCGATAGATGTTTTCCACCACCACGATGGCGTCATCCACCAGGATGCCGATGGAAAAGATGAGAGCGAACAGACTGACCCGGTCAATGGTGTAACCCATGAGCAAGGCGGCAAAGACGGTCATCAGAATGACCACCGGAATCACGATGAGCGTCACGACAGCGGGCTTGAGACCGAGGGAATACCACACCAGCAGGGTGACGGCCATGGTGGCGACCATGAGCTTGAAGAGCAGTTCATTGACTTTTTCATTGGCGGTTTCGCCGTAGTTGCGGGTGACGGCGACATGCACGTTTTTGGGAATCAGACGCCCTTTGAGTTCCTCGACTTTGGCCAACACGTTGTTGGCCACGGTAACGCCATTGGCCCCTTTTTTCTTGGCAATGGCGATGGTGACAGCCGGGGAGTGATTGGCTGTAGGTTTGGATTTGTCGGTGATGGCAGCCGATCCCATGGTGTAGGTGACCATGCGCTGGGTCTCTTCAGGTCCGGAAAAGACGTCTGCCACATCCCGAACCCGGATCGGGTTGTCGCCTTGGGTTCCCACCATCAGGCGGGCCACGTCATGAGCGTTTTTCAGGAACGATCCCGAATAGACCTGAAACCCCTGATCCGAGGCTTCGACGCTGCCAAGACCTTTTTCGCTGTTGGCGGTGCGGATGGTCTGGGCGATTTGATCCAGACTGATGCCAAATCCGGCCAGTCGTTCCGGGGAGACCTCCACGCGGATCTGTTCAGCGCGTCCTCCGACCACGAAGCCTTGGCTGGCGTTTTCCACTTCACTGAGTTTCTGGAGGACATCCATGGCCAGAATGCGCAAAGCCGAATCATCGACGTCGTTGGACCAGAGCGTCAAGGAGACGACGGGCACATCATCCACGGCCTTGGGTTTGACCAGGGGTTTGGTGACATCCGGCGGCATGGAATCCATGTTGGATTCAAGCTTGTCATACAGCTTGACCAGGGAGTTTTCCATATCCTGGCCAACGTCGAATTCGACGGTGACCATGGCCTGACCACGCAACGAGGCTGAGTAGACGTGCTTGACCCCCTTGATTTCGCTCATGATGCGTTCCAAGGGTTCCGACACCAGACTGGAGACCTGTTCGGCAGAGGCTCCAGCATAACGGACGAAGATGTCCACCATGGGCACGGAAATTTGCGGATCCTCTTGCCTTGGGGTAAGGAGCAGTCCCATGATGCCCATGGCCAGACAGGCCACCAGCAGGAGGGGAGAGAGAGGGGAATGAATAAATGCCTTGGCCATCAAGCCGGCCACCCCAAGATTGTGTGTGAGGGCGGTGGGGATGGGGGGCGGAGTCATGGAATCATTTTTTTTTGGGGTTGTCATGGTCGGCACTTCCGAAGTCATGTTCTTTGGTATGGTTGCGGACGTCTCACCAACAAAATGGGTACGTCACAAAATTCGGCGGGCGGTACGCCTGTTTGCCAGCACCGCAAATGAATTGCCGTTTTGAGGAGCCAAACCGACGCATTCCCTTGCGTCGGGTGCAGCCTGTTTAACGTTTTGTATCCATGTTTTTGCCACTGCCCTGGGTGGCGGAGGGATTCCATTCTGTGGCGACACCGCTGGGGGGTGTAGCCAGAATACGTTCTCCGACAGCGAGGCCTGAAAGAACACTGACGGTTTTATCATCCACGAACCCGCCCAAACGGATCATGCGCAGTTGGGGTTCGCCCATGTCTGTGGCGACCAGGATCGCAGGCAGGCTGCCGCGCCAGATGACCGCGCTTTTGGGGATGATGGGCAGATTTTTGACTGGTGTGGTGACATCCGGGATCATCACTTCGGCATACATGCCTGGTCCGCCCGGCGCGTCTTTGGGAAGATCGAGTTTGACGGTCACGGTGTGACGCTGGGCATCGGCCATGGGATAGATCTGAGCCACCTTGGTATCGATTCTGGTATCCCCCACGTCCAGTTTGGCCGGGATGATCATGTCTTTCTGGACGCCGGGCATCAGACGGGCCGGGACATCCACCTTGATCTGAAGGTGACGGGTATCGGAAAAAGTAAGCAAAGGCATGCCAGGCTGTACGGTATTGCCTTTTTCCACATGTTTGGCCACGATGACGCCAGAGAAGGGGGCGATGGACTTGGTATCCCGAAGTTTGGCTTCGAGTTCCTGGAGTTTGGCTGCGGCCTGTTGACGACCGAACTGAGCCTGATCGATCTGGGTGCCCTGATTATAGATTTTGGCGCGCCTGGAGAGTTCCGGGTTGTCCACGCCCATCATGCTGGACATGGGACGGGTGATCATGAAGTCCATCATGCGTGGCATACCCATGCCGGTATTGTCAGCACCGCCGTAATCCGAGCCGCTGTAAACCTGACGGGTATATTGCACGCGGGCATTTTTCCAGTTGGCTTCAGCCGTATCCAATGCGGCCTGTGCTGAACGGCGTTGTGCGAGCAGGTCGTCGTTATCCAGGGCCACCAGGACCGTGCCGCTTTTGAACCAATCCCCTTCGACACCCGCGAGAAACTCAACCCGTCCGGGCATTTGGGCAGTAAAGGCGACCTCTTTGAAGGGAACAACCGTACCTCCCAAAGTGGTGGTGGCACCGATGGAACCGGCTTCGACGGTGATGATGTTGCTATTGGCGGCAACACCTCCCGGAGCTGCCATCGTCGCCATGAGAGCGGTCAGAGCCGCAGTGAGTAGTTTGTTTCTGATCATGACGTGTGTCCCTTTGATCGTGGTGACCAAAATGGCCCCGGCCAGGCCGGGGCTTTGTTGGATTGGACTGTTAGACCCGTCCCATGACGGTGAACGATTTGATGAAGGGTCCAGCCATGCGTGGATCCTTGATCATCGCACCGTAATCGCCCACTTGGAATTTGAGTTTCCGGGTGGTGTAGGCCATGCCCAGGCCCATCATGCCCAGGCCACTTTCGATCCATTTGGACCAGTTCTCTTTGCTTGCGCGCAAGTCCCAGTTCAATTCTTCGCCAGCATAGGCACCGCTTTTGACACCTCGACCGTTTTCGACCACCAGCACGCCGCGTGGTTGTTCTTCGCCTTCAAAGCCATAGGCGATGGTGGAAGTGAAACCGATTTTGCTCAATGCTTCCGCCAGATCAGGCTCGTTGTTCCATTCGGTTTGAAAGCGGGTCATCCATTCTGCGGAAAACAGATCAGCCATGTGCATCGTCTCCTTCGTTGTGTGGTTGCAATAATTGGCCAATCCCCTTTTTTGGTCTTGCATGTCTCATGCCGGGTGGCTGGTGACTGCATGTGCAGGGGTGGCCTGTTCGGACTTCGTCCAAAACAGTCATGGATTATAAAAGATAATGGCTGCTTCGCCAATGTTTCTTGATTGATTGTGTTGCGTTCGTCGATTTTGGGCAAGGGAATAAAGATGGATGGGCCATGTTTCGGATGATAATCCGTTGTTTGGCCCATGTCACGGCCAGAAGAAAGGGCAAGGAGGCTCCATGGAACCGTGGCATGAAGTTCAATATGGGTTGTGATAATGAGATGGAGAAGATCTTGGGAGAGATCAGGGACACAAGATGGGGGCAGGTTTCTGCCATGCAAAAAATCCACGATAGAAAAATGGCACCAAATTTGCTTAAATAAAAATTGCTGAATCGGCAATAGATATATTGAGTTCCGCATTTGATTTCTGTTACCATTTGACAAGGATTTTGTGTCAATCTTTTGTCTGATTTTCGTAAGCCAGTGTTCTCCAAGGAGCGTAAGGATGAATCAGGTCTCATCCAGCTTGCCAGATCTCCCGGATCAACAGCTCCAGGCGATTGTCGCCCTGAAGAACACGACTTTTTTATGGAAGTCGTTGATCGCCCCTGTCGATCACAAACAGTTTGTCTGTCCGATTCGACACACCACCTACGAGCGGATCAAAAAAGACCTCGCAACCCTCTGTGAAGCCGGTTTTTTTGAATTCAATCTTCTTTACAGCACCTCCGGCCAAGACCAATCGGTCATTGAGGTGGAAATATCCGAGATCAGCGACCGCTTCAAGGAGATCATCCGACTGCTCTTTCCAGAAGCCCAGTCGCACACTCTGGTTGCCACACCGGTGCCTGTCAACCAGAATCGACAAGTCACGACCCGACCTTTGACCGCATCGGTTGCAGCTCCTGTCAAGAGTGCGACCAGACGGATCCACAGACCGAGCTGGTTGATGCTTATAGTATTGTTGCTTGGTATTGAAAGCGTGCATTGGATCGACTGGTCGCAACCGTTGCTCGAAAGCGTAGCTGTGCTTGCGACCGACGACCCATTATGGCGCAATAATCTGATGCAAGACTGGGGATTGACCAAAGTTCCCATACCTGCCGAGTCAGAATCGATGGTCACGCCTGCCTCCATCACCATCCCTGTTTCGTCCCATTCCTCCTCCTTGGCCACTCCTCCCGCATCCCCTTCCCGACCAGCCCCCACGCCCCCCAATGAAACTCTTTTTGACATCAGCACGTATACACCATCCGTTTTTCCCATCGACAGCGCACGACTGCCCAAAGAAGAGAATCCCGTCGATTCGACCCTTTTGGACGCATCCGGTTTATTGGACACTGTTGCAGAGGAGCTTTTGCAGTCTGATGTGCCCATGGAACCTTTTTGGATGCAACCCTTGGAGTTTGAGGATCCCAATCAGTTACAATGCCAGCACAAGAATTGGTTGTCGGTCCTGGAGCCGGTCAACAATGCGGAGTGGGTGATGCCTGCAGCCACCCTGAATCCAGAAATCCGGCAACGTATGCGTTGGCTGGACTCTTTTGTTTGGGTACGGTGACATGAATATTTCAGCAATAGATGGGGAGGTTGACGAGACCTCGCCAGTGGCGTTGGCAGCACAATTGGTAAAAGTTCCTTCCATTACCCCGACGGATGGCGGATGTCAGGAAATCTTGATCCGGCGTTTGGAGTCCTTGGGATTTCGCGTGCATCGACTCCGTTTTGGCGTGGTGGAGAATTTTTACGCCCGCCTGGGGAGTCACGGAAAAAATTTCTGCTTTGCTGGTCACACTGATGTGGTTCCTGCGGGAGACAGAGAGCAATGGGTGTGTGATCCGTTCGCCGGAGAGATCAGGGGAAAGCATCTCATTGGGCGTGGGGTGGCTGACATGAAAGGGGGGTTGGCTGCCATGACCGTGGCTGTGGAGCGTTTTTTGCAGTCACGGCCTGATTTTGCCCAAAACCACAGCCTGTCGTTTCTGATCACGGGTGACGAGGAAGCGGATGCCCTGGACGGAACGGTCAAGGTGCTGACATGGCTGCGTGAACAGGGGGAAACCCTGGATTTTTGCCTGGTTGGCGAACCCACCAGTATTGAAACCCTGGGGGATTGCATGAAACTGGGGCGTCGAGGCTCGGTCAATGGCACGCTGTGTATTCATGGCAAACAAGGTCATGTGGCCCATCCGCATCTGGCGGACAATCCCATTCATCGCGCCATGGCGTTGTTGGCGCAGATGGTCGAACTGCGATTGGACACCGGGGACACCCATTTTCAGCCCAGTTCGTTGCAAGTGACCAGTCTGCAAGCTGGAGAAGGGGCCAACAATGTCATTCCCGGTCACTTGACGGTTCAATTCAACATTCGTTTCAGTCCGGCCAGCACACCGGCTTCGATGGAAGCAGCCATCCGTGCCATTCTGGATGCAGGGGATCTCCCCCTTGGCTATGACCTGACCCTGACGGTTTCGGGATTGCCTTTCATCACCGAAAGTGGCCTGTTGGGAGAATGTGTGGATCAGGCGGTCCGGGAAATCCTGGATACGGTTCCGGTTCCTTCCACCGGGGGAGGCACTTCGGATGCTCGATTCATTCATCATGATTGTCCCCAGACCCTGGAACTCGGTCTGGTGGGCAAGACCATTCACAAGGTCAATGAATCCGTGCTGCTCACGGATCTGGAACGTTTGACCTCTGTATATCAACGGGTGTTGGAGATCTTGTTTTATCAGCGATCCTTGTAAAACAGTGAAGAGATGGAAAGCGAGAGACATTTTAAAAACAACTTGACATCAGCCTGAATAAATTCTATAAAACGCAACATGCTTATGGTCTCGGATGCAGTTTATTCTCTAAGCTGTTCATCACACAGATTCATGGTGGGTGTCGCGTATGAATATTGATCCAGCAAGCCTGTTCGGCAAGGCCGTTGAAAATTTGAAAACGGTTTTGTTGCCAGAAGATCCACCCAACGATGGCCGGGGTTATGCCCGTGCGCACAATTTTTTGTTTGACGAGCGTGTGGGAGACAAACGGTTACAGGACTATTTGCAGGAACTTGCTCTGGCTGCCGCCACGGCAAGAGATTTGGTTGTTCGTCACACTCGTTATTATAACAATCGGATCCAAACACCCGCAATTCCTCCAACTTTTTTAATTGGTAATGAGCTGGCATTCATTGATCTGGATGACGAGACAATCCTTGTGAAGGTGGAGAACATCACAGAATTGCTTGACTCTTTTGTTCGCCCAGACAGGCCTGATCGAAAAAGTGTTTATGACATTTTAAAAAACAGCATCCAGGATCACAATGATAAAAATCAAAGCACCACTGATTTTAAAAATGCCAAAGCGTTTCTTGAAGATTGGCTGAAAGCTTGGAACTTCAAGCGTGACAGTCGGCCTGTTTTTGCCGCCTTGGAGGAGGACGTGCGGGATGTCATGGCTCAGACGGATTGGGAGGAAGCCTTACGTACGCGTCTCGGTCTGGCCCACATGAATCCAAAAAATGACAATCTTTATATTGCCTTGATGCGCTACTCGGTCAAGGATGTCAGGAGAGCGTTTGAAAACATGCGCGATGCTGGTGTCCTATCTGCTTTTGCTGCCCCCACGGTGCTTGATGGTCGCATTTGGGAATATTTTTTTCCCGCCCCTGTTCCAAATCAACAGATGCTTGCAACCTGTGGCCGGGCTATGCCCTTGGAGTCTTTGTTGATTTCTGTGAGAGAACTTTTGCATATCAAAATGAACTATCATCTTGAACATTTTTGTAAGCTTGGCGTGTTGACCAACCCGATTTCTGATCATTCCGTCAGGCAGTTGCGTAATGACCATCTCGTTCATCTTAGAATTGAAACTGGACTGATGACGTTTGGCGAGGAGATCCCGAATTAACGGGTATACTATGACATCACGTATCGATTTATGGTTTGAAGCGTTTCAAAAGGAGCCAGACACAGTTTGGAAAGATTGTTTGGACGGATGGCGTCCCATTCCCGGCTATGAACGGGCTGACTTGGCTGACACCTTGGACATGGTGTTTGGCGGTCGGCCACAGAACGACACTTTGGTACATTTGTTGGACCAGACGTTGACCACCTGGATGCGCGATTGCGTGACATGGAAGCCAGAACAGCGACGGGAATTCGGTTTTGCGCGCACCATCCATTGTCTGGTTGAAGTGATGTCAGCTGCTTTCCGTTTGAGGTTGCCGATTTTCAGCCAATATGTCTTTGATGATTTTGTCCGTTTGCGGGGGCTGCTGAACCCTTTGGTCTTGGCCCCCTCTCATGATCCTTTGGCAAGCCTTTATCGCATCGTGGCCGGTTCTGAACAATACGCAGGGAAATTGAGAAATTTTTGGTTTAAATTGTGTATGCAGGCGGATGACCAATTGCCTGGGTATTACTTGAATATTGGCATGATGGGGCTACAGCATTGTCAATCGCCTCTACCGAAAGCGGCTTTGCCCTGGATTGCCGGTCTGGCAGCTTGGTTGCCCCATGCCCCTGGCAAAGATGCCTTTGTCAGTAAATTTCGTGCCATGCGCTACATGCATCCGCACGATCCAGGGAGATGGAGGGCGTGGATTGAACCTGTTCTGGATGCCAGAAAGGGACGTGTCGATGACGCACGCCTGGATTGGTGGCGTAGTGAACTGGGGCTGGTTGCCCAGAAAAAAGTTCATCATCAAGCAAAGCCAATAAAATCTCCCTATCCTGATGATTTGGTCCATGCCATGAAAGCATTCGACCTCCCTGACAACCGGCAAGCGGCAGAGGATGGACTCAAGAAGCTGTTTGACGACCATGATCAATATGTAACACAGACTGGAGACAGCTATTTTTTTGTACGCGCTGTTGCGGAAGCGACCAAAAATTTATTGGATTACAAACAGACGTGGATCGCGGTTTTGGCTTTGAGCCTGGTCCGTCGCGCCCTGGTTCTGGAACCCTGGAATCCTGTGTGTTGGCAGATGTATGGACGGTGCTTGACGGCTATTGGTCGCGCACCAGAGGCAGCGGAGTGGGCTTTCTGGGAAGCGATCCGTCGTTTTCCAAATAATATCCAAAACTACACGGATTTGGGCCGTCTGCTCGCCGACCAGGGCCGCAATCACGAGGCAGAGGAGGTATTTCGATCAGCGTTGAAGATTGATCCAAAGAATCTCCCCCCGCGCACGGAGTTGGGCCGCCTGCTCGCCGCCCAGGGCCGCAATGACGAGGCAGAGGAGATGTTTCGAGCGGCGTTGAAGATTGATCCAAAGGATGTCCATCTGCACACAGAGTTAGGCCGCCTGCTCGCCGCCCAGGCCCACAATGACGAGGCAGAGGAGATGTTTCGAGCGGCGTTGAAGATTGATCCAAAGGATGTCCATCTGCAC
>JAMOBH010000529.1:0-2191 GCA_039908085.1 Magnetococcus sp. YQC-5 | reverse complement strand
TAAAAAAAATGTATTGGGGGTGGGACGGTTCGCCGCCCCCCAAGGTCTTTAAACTATGGCAAAAAAACCGTCACCATGACTTCATTACCCTTGCCACGATACTCCAAACGGTCAAAACACATGCCATTGGCCATGGCAATGCCACGTCCATGATTGTCAAACGCCCGTTCCGCGCTGAATTCCAGATAAGACTGCCAATCAAACCCCTCACCCTGATCACGTATCAAGACCCGCAACTCCTTGTCTTGGCGTTCCAGAAAGATCTCGACGGATTTATGAATATTTTCCGGCAAACGCAGACGACGTTCCACCTCCATATCCCAGACTCCAAGGTCGTTCAACTCGGATTTTTCATCATAGGTGATGGAGAGATTGCCATGTTCCACGGCATTGACCAACAATTCGGTAAATCCCACCACCACTTTTTGCGGATCGGGACAGGCATTGGCCAACAACACGGCCAAACTGCGGCCTTGCATCAGATTGCGGAACTGAAACTCCCCCTTGAGCAACGTCGTCAACGCACCAACCGTCTGGTTGATTTCGCTCTTGATCATCTTGAGCGCGGCCACCCCATCCAAGGCGGAAACCACGACGGCCAACAAAGTCTTGGGAGTAATGGGCTTGGTCAAATAATAATGCGCCCCGGCGGCCAACCCCTCCTGGATATCCTCTGGTGTTGTCCTGGCTGTCACAAACACCACCGGAATCCACTTGGTTTTCGGATCAGCCTTCAATTGACGACAGACATCCAAACCATCCATTTCCGGCATCATGATATCCAACAGAATCAGGTCCGGTTCCTGGTTTGCCAACTCAAGAGCCGCTGCGCCATTTTTCGCAAATGCCAGATCATATTGATTCTGGAGAATTTCCCGCAACAGTTTAAGATTCGTGATCTCATCATCGACCAGCAGAATTTTTTCTCTCATGGAACGTGATCACCTCCACCAAAACCGCATTCTTGCAATGACGCATTTCTGCTTTTGTCAACCGGCAACCAGACCTCAACCCATGTGGATTCTGGAACGGAATAATCCAATCGAATATCACCCCCATGGGTCTGCGCAATGAGTCTGGCGGAATAAGTGCCCAATCCCGTGCCGCGCTTTTTGCCAAAGGTCGAAAATTTATCAAAAAATCGCTTACGGATCTCCACTGGAACCGTGCCATGATTATGAATGCCCAACACAAACCAGTCGCCCTGATGCCGCAATGAGACGGTCAGTACCCGATCCTTGAGGGAAGCCTCGGCTGCGTTCCGAATCAAATTGGACAACATGGCGCGCAACAGCAATTTGTCTCCGGCCACCAGAAACGTTGCGCTCTCCCCGGAAACAAGCGGACGCCCTTCCAATTGAATCACAAAATTCAATCGCTTGATGCGCAACAAATCCCCGATTTCGAACTGAATCCGCTCCAAGGCATCCAGTATGTCAACCGATACTGGCTCAAAATCATAGGTGCCACGTTCCATCTTGTAAAGATCCAAGGTGCGATTGATTTGCTCCAGCAGGGTATAACCAGACTCGGCTATCATACGCAACAACTTTTCATGATTGCTGTTCAGCTTCAATTCACCCAACAGGATTTCCGGGACGGAAACAATGGTATTCAATGGACTCTTGAGATCGTGACGCATGATCTGCTCAACCACTTCACGCTGTAACGCGGCTTCCCGGAGTTCGGCATTCCGATGTTCCAACTCCCTGCGTACCTGTTGCAGGGCCAGTTGCGTTCTCACCCTGGCCTGCACAATCGGACCGCTGACAGGTTTGGTGATGTAATCCACAGCTCCGGTCAAAAATCCACGGGTTTCATCTTCCTCACTGGTTCTGACCGTAACAAAAATGACCGGGATGTCACGGGTCTGGTGATTGGCTTTCAACTGTTCGCACACCTCATAACCATCCATCTCAGGCAACATGATGTCAAGCAAAATCAAATCAGGTTGCTTTTCCGCCAAAGAGAGGGCGATGGCCGCGCTCTTGGCAAACATCAAGTCATAATCATCTTGTAAAATTTCCCGCAACAGCTTCAAATTAGCCGTATCATCATCGACCAATAAAATCTTATGACGCATCTGTCATGCTCCTGTTGATCACGACTTCCAGACGTTCGGCAAAACGTCCCAATGCGTGTCGCGCAGCCTGGAATTCAAATTCGTCCAACAAACCACTCATCCGATGCA
>JAMOBH010000180.1:0-11293 GCA_039908085.1 Magnetococcus sp. YQC-5 | reverse complement strand
GAACGCACCAGAAAGCGTGCACCTGGATATGCTGGTGCCGATATCAGTAACCGGCAAAGAGGGAACAAGCATGGGTTATGTCGTCATCTTGTGTATTGATGTGCAGCAATTTTTGTTTCCTCTGGTGAATGTCTGGCCTTTTCCCAGTTCTACCGCAGAAACCCTGCTGGCTGTCAGGGATGGCAATGACACGTTGTTTTTGAACAAACCCCGTTATTGGAGCGGAGGCTTCCTATCCTTGCGTTTGCCCATGCCAGCAACAGGGAAAAGCCAGGTTCCGGCCGTGCGGGGTGTCATGGGTGAGCACGGTATCATGGAAGGGCTGGATTATCGGGGGGTGCCAGTGCTGGCCGCCACCATCCCCCTGACCCGCCTGCCATGGATCATGGTATCCAAAATGGATCAGGAGGAGGCCTACGCTTGGCTCCGGTTCCAGGCATGGGCCTTTTTCTGCGCCATGCTGGCTATTTTTCTGCTGGTCTCCCTGTGGTGGATCAACAACAGCAAGGGAAAGATGCAAAGGGTCATGGATCGGCTCAACCTTTCCCAGCGTATCGCCCATATGGGATGCTGGGACTGGGATCCGGACTCCGATCAGGAGGAGTGGTCCCGGGAACTCTTTACCCTTTTCGGTATGGATGTCTGCCATATTCACGGCAATCGTTTGCTGTTTCAAGGTTTGATCCATCCAGAGGAAAGGCAACGGATCGTGATGGAATTACATGACTTCCTGCATGGTAACGATACCTTTGATCGGGAGTATCGCATCATCCGGCGAGATGGTGCAGAGCGGTTTGTGCAGGAGAGGGGGTACATTTTTCGTAATCGGCTGGGCAGAGTGCTCCGAGTGATCGGGGTATTGATGGACATTACCGACAGCAAAAGAGCGGAAGAGTTTCTGCGAGCAGCCAAAGCCGAGGCCGAGGAAGCCAATCAGGTCAAGGAGATTTTTCTGGCCAACATGAGCCATGAACTGCGTACCCCTCTCAACGCCATCATTACCCTGAGCGAACTGGCCGTTCATACGGCTTCCGCAGAAAAAAGACTGGATTACATTGAAAAAATAAAAAATTCATCGGGCATGCTCTCCGGCATCATTCAGGATATTCTGGATCTTTCCAAAATCAGGTCGGGCAAGCTGGAGTTGGAGAGAGTTCCTTTTTACCTGGAGGATGTTCTCGCCAACCTGGCCACCGTCCTGGGGGTAACCAACGAAAAAAGGTTGCGGGTGCTGTTTCGGCTTGCGGAGCGGATGCCCCGTTATTTTCTGGGTGATCCGTTGCGGCTTGGTCAGATCCTGCTCAACCTGATGAGCAATGCCATCAAATTTACCCAGCATGGTTTCGTGCTGTTGTCGATACATGTGGCGGAAGCCGGCAGCGAACGGGTAGTGTTGCACTTTGCGGTGACGGATACGGGATGCGGCATCACGGATGTGCAAATGCAACGCATCTTCCAGCCTTTCGTCCAGGGGGACAGATCCATCACCCGACGCTTTGGCGGCACGGGTTTGGGGCTGACCATCTGCCAAAATCTGGTCTCCTTGATGAACGGCACCCTGCATGGCAGCAGCAAACCGGGTCAGGGCAGCACCTTTTCCTTCAGCCTGGCTCTTGATCTGCTTCCCGATTCCCTGGCCGGTGAAAGCAATCGCCCCCTGGCCGGTCTGCCCGCTTTGCTGGTGGATGATCACCCCCTTTTCCGGCAAATCCTGGTGGAGATGCTTCTCTCCTTCGGGATGCGTGTGCACGAAGTCGAGGAGGAGGCAGAGCTCTATCAGCAACTGGAACAGTGGCAGGCGAAACGATACCCCCTGGCCATGCTCTTTTGGAACAAGGAGTCGCATGAGGCATTGTACGATCTGTGCGACCGGTTTCCTCCTGGAGGTGCTCTCAAATATTTTCTGCTTGCTTCCGGCAGTGGTGAGGATGCGGATATGTTGGCCCGCTCACTGAATCTGGATATGGGGTTGGCGCATCCATTCACCCCGGCCATGCTCCAGGATGCCATATTGAACGTGATCGGCAAAAGCCCCCGTGGCGCAGTGCAGGCCATTTCTGATCGTCGCGAACGTCTGCCTGCATTTCCTGGAGCGCGTATCCTGGTGGTGGATGACATGGAGATCAACCGTCTGCTCCTGCAGGATCTCCTGCAAAGAGAGGGGTGTGTGGTGACCCTGGTCGAGGATGGGGGCAAGGCTGTTGAGCATGTGGAGCGACAGCCATTCGACCTGGTGTTCATGGATCTGCAGATGTCTGGACTGGATGGTTTGGATGCCACCCGCCAGATTCGACAAATGCCGGGCAGGGATCGCCTGCCCATCATCTCCATGACGGCCAGTGACTTGGAGGAGGACCGGAACAGCTGCCTGGAGAGTGGCATGAATGATTCGGTGAGCAAACCCCTCAATGCCCAAGTTCTGAACAGAATCCTGCAACAATGGTTGCCCTATGGCGCGTTGAGCCAGCCCCCGCTCGTCACTCCCCGCATGGAACCGGGGGATGCTGCTGCCCTGCTGACTGCCAATCTGCCGGGTTTCGACGTGGCGGCGGGGCTGGCCTCGGTGATCCACAATCCACTGTTGTATCGGATACTGTTACGCAAATTCCGCCGGAGCAACCGGGAAACTGCGGCCAAAGTCCACGCGGCCCTGAGGGAAGGGGACCGTGCCCAGGCCAAAACCCTGCTGCATGGGTTGATCGGTGTGGCGGGCCATCTGGGTGCCCACACCCTGACCATGGCCGCCCGGGAGTTGGAGAAGCGGCTGTTGGGCAACGAGTCCCCCGGGGATGCGAGCTTGATGGAAGCCTTCGCCCTCTTCCAAACCCGCATGGAGGAGGTTCTGGCCGCGCTCCGCCTGTTGGAGGAGACGGAAGAGAGCAGCCATCGCGCCCAGCCGTCCCGGTTGCCTGATCAGGAAGATCGGCGTGCAACTGATGAAATCCTGGAAAAATTGGAGACTCTGCTCACATCTCAGGATGTGATGGAGGGGATGCAGCGGGTGGAAGAGTTGCGACACCACCTGGCCGGGAGCCCATTGGTGACAGAAGCCGAATTGCTGATGGAGCAGCTCTTTCACTTTGATTGGGAGCAGGCGCAACAGACCCTGGCCCGCATCCAACAAACCATTCGCCAAAACCCGTAAAGAAAATTTTACGATTTATAGTTTCTTGCCATCGCTTGTGCGTATGGATGATTTATTGTTTGAAATAATAGACATCCGCCTCTCGCAATCCCTGTTTACTCCCCGTGTTGTCAATGTTTCTTTCCATTTCCTTTCCGGCATGCCTGCATGATGCCGATAAATGGGGGTGGCATGGTTCATGCTCTTTATGGTGTTAACGGTGGATACGGAACCGTTGTTCTCCATGACAAGAAAATGCATATGGAATCAATCGGCAGAGGAGGTGATTAGATGGTTTCATTAAAAAACAGCAGAATGTTTCTCGAATCTTTGCAGAAAGATCCTGCCTGTCAGCATGGATTCCGATATGCGAACGGGAAGGCAACGGGAATGGCCCTTTGTCCTCTGGATGGAGCCATTGGTTGCCGGATGCACAACCAGCACCATGCACCGAGCTTCCAGGAGCGGCCTGAGCCTTGAACCGCGTGATTATATGGCCACAAGAGCTGGAGTTGCAGTATGAATGGGGAAGGTTTCAGAGAAAAGATTTTGCCATGAGTAAGAGCATAACGCCAGCCAGAGTGACCGATCCAGAGGGCCATAAGATGAAACGGGATTTGCTGCCGTATCTGCTCGCCGCTCTGTTGGGAACGGGATGCCTGCTGCTGGACAGCCTGACACCCCTTGGTGTTGCCGACGGTGTACTATTTATTCCCCTGGTCCTGGTCGGTTGGTGGATACCTGGCGAGAAACAGCGCATCCAGCAGCTGGCCGTGATCGGTTCTCTCCTGGTGGTATTGGGATATTTTCTCTCTCCCCCCGGTGAGGTACCCTTCTGGCTTCCCCTGGTCAATCGCAGCTATGCCATTGCCGTTATTTGGACGACAGCGGTCATTCTGGGTGTTGCCAAGGAGTCTGTGGCGGCACTTGCATGGCAGTCGATCGAATTGGAAAAGCTTTCCGTTGCCGTCGGGCGCAGCCCTGCAGCGGTGATCATCACCGATCGGCAAGGAAACATTGAGTATGTCAACCCCCGCTTTTCTGAACTGACCGGCTACACTCTGGCCGAGGTGGTGGGGAAAAACCCACGCATCCTGAACTCAGGCCTGCAGGATCCGGCGGTCTATCCGAGCATGTGGCAGGAGCTTACCGCAAATAAAACCTGGCGTGGTGAACTGCTCAACCGAAAAAAAACGGGTGACCTGTATTGGGGACTGGTTTCCATAAGCGGGATATATGACAAGGCAGGCGAGATCTGCCAGTTTGTCAGCGTGCAGGAAGACGTCACCCACCTCAGAGATGTGGAGAAAAAATTTGCGCAACTCAACCGGGCTCTACAGGTTCGCTACCACTTTTCATCTGTTCTGGCGATGGAGATGGGGGAAAAGCAGACCCTGGACCACCTGTGTCAAGTGCTGGTCAGGGAGGCTGGTTACCGCCTGGTTCAAGTGCAATTGGCCGCAGAAGGGAAAGCGCAGCTCGCCTTGGTGGCCCAGCATAGTGCGGCCTTGGAGCCTCTCCCGGAACCGCACCGGCTCTGCCCACAGAGGGGCCTCCGTTTGCCGGATATGACCGTCTGCCGCGGGCACCCGTGTGTGGTGCATGACACGCATCTGGATATTTCCGGCACGCCCCGCCAGAAACGAGAAGATCAGAAAGAGTATCCATGCAGCCTCTCCATGCCGTTGAAAATGCGTGGCAGGACATCCGGTGCGCTCACCATCTACACGGCACTTCCCTGTAGCTTTGACGAGGCGGAGATGGAGCTGTTGGGTGCGTTGACCATGCAGATAGCGGACGGCATCATGCGTATCCGGGAGAATGAAAAACATCGTCTCATGGAGCAGGCCATGCAAATCAGCGAGCGGCGTTTTCGGGCACTGTTCGATACCATGGGCAGCGGTGTGGCGATTTATGATGCCTGGAATGGTGGGGAGGATTTTATCATTCGGAGCATCAATCGGGCCGGGAGCAGACTCAGCAACGTCGGCAAGCGCAACATTATCGGCCAGCGCGTGACAGAAGCCTTTCCGGGCATTCGGGAGTTTGGCCTGTTCGATGTGTTCCAACAGGTGCACCGGACCGGGAAGGCCGCGCATCATCCCGTTACCTGGTACCAGGACGATAATTTGCGTCGCTGGTTTGAAAACTCCGTCTACAAACTGGATTCGGGCGAGATTGTGGCGATCTATGACGATCTGACGGAGAAAAAGCTGGCCGAGGAGGGGATGCGACTCGCCCAGGCATCCCTGGACAACACACAGGATATGGTTTTTTGGATCAAACCGGATGGACAGTTTATTTGGGCCAACCAATCGGCCTGCCGCGCCCTGGGTTATTCCAAGGAGGAGCTGTTGACCATGACGCCCTCTGATATCAATTCCGACCATCCGCGGGAGAGTTGGTCCACCCATTGGGCAGAATTGAAAGCAAAACGCGTCATGCTCTTTGAAAGTGTCCTACACGGAAAAGCCGGTTACCCCCTGCTGGTGGAGATCAGTGCTAATTATCTGGAGTTTGAAAACCGGGAGTACAATCTGGCCGTTGTGCGGGATATCAGCGCACGCAAACAGACCGAATACAGCCTGCGACAGTCGGAACAGAGGGCACAAGAGGCCAATCGGACGAAAGGGGCTTTTTTGGCCAATATGAGCCACGAAATCCGCACCCCCATGAACATTATTCTCGGCATGAACAATCTGGCGTTGCAGACCGACCTCTCCACGCAGCAGCGTGCCTATCTGGACAAGGTGCATGCGGCTTCCAATACCTTGCTGCGCATTATTAACGACATTCTGGATTTTTCAAAAATTGACGCCGGCAGACTGGAGTTGGAAAAAATTCACTTTGACCTACACCAGGAGGTGCAGCGCGTAACCGATGGTTTTCTGGACCGGGCGCAGCAGAAGGGCGATATCCACCTCATACTCCGCATCCACCGTGATGTTCCCCGCTATCTGCTAGGCGATGCCACGCGTCTGGGTCAGGTGTTAACCAATCTGTGCGACAATGCCATCAAGTTTACCAAACGGGGAGAGGTTGTGGTGGAGGTTTTGTTGCAGCAGGCAACGGCCAAGCAGGTCACGGTGGAATTTTCCGTGCGTGATACGGGCATTGGCATCCATCCAGAGCAGATTGACAAGCTGTTTCAACCCTTTCAACAGGCGGACAGTTCTACGACCCGCAAATATGGTGGCACCGGTCTGGGCTTGGCCATTTGCCGCAGCTTGGTGGAGATGATGGGAGGGCAAATGGAGATGGAGAGCGAACCCGGCACGGGGAGTCGCTTCCTCTTCACTGCCTGCTTCGAGCCAAGCCAGATGGAGGGGCAAAAGCCGCTCCCCTCCCGGACCAGCAACAAGGATTTTGCAGGACTGCGGGGCAAACGAATTCTCTTAGTGGATGATCTGCAGGAAAATTTGGAACTGCTCCAGGAGATTCTGGAAAAACGAGGGGTTGTCATTACCCTGGCCCACAATGGGCAAGAGGCGGTGGCAGTCATGACCCACAGTGCCGTCCCGTTTGACGCCATCCTCATGGATGTGCAGATGCAGGTTATGGATGGCTTGGAGGCGACACGTATCCTGCGCTGTCTGCCAGCCATGCAGAGATTGCCCATCATCGCCATGACGGCCAGTGCCATGACCCAGGATGTGGCAGCCTGCCTGGCAGCGGGGATGAATGATCACATTGCCAAACCGTTGGATATCGATCAACTGTTGGAAAGGCTGCTGCATTGGACCAGCAGCACCGGCCTCCCGGATACGGAGCGGTTGGCAGAGGACACCTCTGAGCAGCGGCAGCGAGAGTCAGTGGCCGACCCCTATCATTCTCCTGGACTGGATGTTGCGGCCGGCCTGGCCAGATGTGAAGGCAATGCCCCCCTCTATGAGCGGTTGTTGGCACACTTTGACCGGGGGTTTCAAGGGGCGAGCAAAACGATGCGAGCCGCCATCAGGCAGAACGACGTGGGCTCTGTTGCGCGTCTGACCCACAAGATCAAGGGAGCGGCCGGCACCATTGGGGCCACGGGGCTGATCACTCTCTCCGGCAAGTTGGAAGAGACGTTGCGTGCGGGGGATGAGAGAGGGGCTCTGGCACTGTTGGAGCTCTTGAGCACCCGCCTGGAGAGGGTACTGGAGGCAGTTCGCCACTATTTACATCAAGAGCAACAACAGACCGATGGGGTGGTATCAGTCGCGATCGATATAGATCGTCTGCTGGGCCTGTCCAGAGAACTTCTCCTCATGTTGCAAAAGAGAGATACCCAGTGTGACAGCCATTTTGAGCTGATCCTGGAAGGTTTGCAGGGTGTTTCCGAATTTAAAAAACTCCTCAGTCAGTTGGCAATCCACATTGACCGGTTGGAGATCCAGGGTGCCATGGAAAGTGTACAGGCATTGATCCAGAAACTTGAACTATATAAAGGTGTTGTATGAAACCACCCGATCAACGTTCAACTATTCTTGTTGTCGATGACGCGCCAGACAATATTCGTATCATGAAAAATATTTTGTTTGGCAAATACAAAGTGCTGTTTGCCATCAACGGCCAGGAGGCCATGGTCTGCGCTGTCGCCGAGCAACCGGATCTGGTTTTGCTGGATGTCATGATGCCGGAAATCGATGGATTTACCGTCTGTGCCTGGTTGCGCGACAATCCTCAGACCAGTGACATTCCGGTCATTATTGTCACGGCGATGCATGATATTGAAGCAGAAACACGCGGATTTGCCTCTGGTGCGGTCGATTTTCTGACCAAGCCGGTCAATCCGCCCGCTGTGCGCGCCAGGGTTGCGGTGCACCTGACGTTGAAAAAGCAGCGGGAGGCGTTGGCACAGGCCAATACGCACCTGCGGGAAATGGCAGAGTTTGACCTGTTGACCGGCCTCCCCAATCGCAAGCTGTTTCATGACCGTCTGCAACAGGCGATCATGATGGGGGAGCGCAACCAGCGAAATTTTGCCCTGCTGTTCGTGGACCTGGACCGTTTCAAATGGGTCAACGACACCCTGGGCCATGATGCGGGAGATGCCTTACTGATCGATGCCGCCCGGCGGATGAAAGGGGTGGTGCGCAAGTCCGATACAGTCGCACGACTGGGGGGGGATGAGTTTACCGTCATCCTCTCCGACGTACTCCATGAGTCCATGGCCGAATTGGTGGCACGCAAGATATTGGAAGAACTGAGTGCCACCTTTACCTTGAAAGGACAGGAGATCGTCATTTCCGGCAGTATCGGGATTGCCCTCTTTCCGGAAGATGGAACCACTGCCCAGGAGTTGACCAAAAGTGCCGACAATGCCATGTATCAAGCCAAACAAGCCGGTCGCAACGCCCTGCAATTTTTTTCTCAGGAGATCAACCTGCAGGCGCAGCAGCGTGCCGCTCTGGAAGGGGAGATGCGACAGGCCTGTCTGAATAATGAATTTTTTCTCGACTATCAGCCCAGGATCAAGAGCAGTACGGGCCGTATGATGGGCATGGAGGCCCTGGTGCGCTGGAACCACCCCCGGGAAGGAACCCTCTTTCCGAGTCACTTCATTCCCATGGCTGAGGGGACTGGCTTGATCATGCAAATCGGGGCCTGGGTGTTGCGCAATGCCTGCCGTGATGCCACCCTTTGGGCTGAAAACGGCTTTCCCGATTTGCAACTGGCAGTGAATCTCTCTGCATTGCAGTTTCGTGAAGGAGAGAGGCTGTTGGACCTGGTGCAAGATATTCTCCACGAAACCGGTTTTCCTGCAGGCAACCTGGAGTTGGAGATTACCGAGAGCATGATGATGACAAATACGGAGCAGGTTGCCAGCACTCTGGAAAAATTGCGTGATATGGGTGTTTCCATTGCCATGGATGATTTCGGTACCGGTCACTCTTCCCTGGCACTTCTGAAGCGTCTGCCCATCCAGATCCTCAAGATTGACCGCTCCTTTGTCAGCGACTTGAAACCGGATTCAGACAATACGGCATTCATTGCGGCGATTCTCTCCATGGCTAGGCAGTTGGGTCTGCATGTGGTGGTGGAGGGGGTGGAGACAGCAGAGCAGTTGGAGATCCTGAACAGCCAGGGAGGGGATGATGTGCAGGGATTCTTTTTTTGTCCCCCCTTGGGAAAAGAGGCATTTTTGGAACTGCTGCGCGGAAAGATTCCACTGGGCGGTGGCTCAGCGCCTTTGCCGCATGAGTGAGAAAATTTTCCGGCGATTCAAAACGAGAAACATCTTAGCTTTTTAACCAAGAAAAATCAACAGAAAAGGAAACCATTACCATGAGCGACACCTATCTTTCGGCTGCCAATGGTCATCCCATTGCTGACAACCAGAACACGATGACTGCCGGACGTCGTGGACCAGCTCTGCTTCAGGATTGGTGGTTGATTGAAAAACTGGCGCACTTTGCCCGTGAGCGTATCCCGGAACGGGTGGTGCATGCCAAAGGTTCCGGGGCATTCGGCACTTTCCGGGTCACCCACGACATCACCCGTTACAGCAAGGCCAAGATTTTTTCCGCCATTGGCAAGGAGACTCCGCTGTTCCTGCGTTTTTCGACAGTGGCCGGAGAACGGGGTGCGGCCGACGCCGAGCGGGACGTGCGGGGATTCGCCATCAAGTTTTATACCGATGAGGGGAACTGGGATATTGTGGGGAACAACACGCCGGTATTCTTTGTGCGCGATCCCCTCAAATTTCCGGATTTTATCCACAGCCAGAAGCGCGACCCGAAAACCAACCTGCGTTCCAACGTGGCGGCGTGGGATTTCTGGAGCAGCCACCCCGAATCCCTGCATCAGGTGACCATTCTGATGTCCGATCGGGGAATTCCGCAAAATCTGCGCCAGATGCATGGCTTCGGCAGTCACACCTACAGCTTTATCAACGCGGCGAATGAACGTTTTTGGGTAAAATTTCACTTCAAGTCCCTGCAGGGCATCGCCAACTGGAGCGATGCAGAGGCAACCCAGGTGGTGGCGAATGATCGGGAATCTTCCCAGAGGGATCTTTTCGCGGCCATTGAACGGAAGGATTTCCCCCGCTGGCGTTTTTGCGTGCAGATCATGCCGGAGCAGGAGGCCGCCACCTATCGGATCAATCCCTTCGACCTCACCAAAGTGTGGCCCCATGCCGACTACCCTTTGATCGACGTCGGGGTGTTGGAGTTGAACAAAAATCCGGAAAATTATTTTGCCGATGTGGAACAGGTCGCCTTTACTCCAGCCAATCTGGTGCCCGGCCTCTCGACCTCTCCGGACAAAATGCTCCAGGGACGGCTTTTCTCTTACGGAGATGCCCACCGCTACCGGCTTGGAGTCAACCATCACCAGATTCCGGTCAATGCACCCCGCTGTCCTTTTGCCCGATTTTTTCATCGGGATGGGGCGGCCCGGATGGATGGCAATCAAGGCGACACCGTCAACTATCAACCCAACCGTTTCGGGGCATACCCGGAAGATTCCTCTGCCGCCGAACCGCCATTACCTGTCGCTGGCGATGCGGACCGCTACAATCACCGTGAAGATGAGGATTATTACAGTCAGCCGGGGGCTCTTTTCCGCCTGATCTCCCCTGATCAGCAACAACAATTGTGCGACAATATTGCCAGACATATCCATGGCGTGCCTGAAGAGATCATTGCCAAGGCGTTGGACCATTTTCAGCAGGCGGATCCCGCTTACAGAGCAGGCGTCGAGGAGGCCATCAAGAGAGTGGGTACGAAGAGTTATGAACTTTGTCAGGAGGTACAGATTGAGATCGGTGAGAATGGCTACAGTGTGTGTTACACCGGCCAGAATACACCTGGCGAGTGTATTCTGGATGGTATCCAGGATCTTGGCACTGCCATCGCATTGATGGAAAGGCATATCGGGGGAGAAAAGCCGCAGGAATTGCCGCCACATTGTCATGCATCAAATGAAATTCAGCAATTTCTTTGCATGGAACAACTCCATATGATTGCTGCCAAGACACAGAACAAGGTGCGTCAGAAGAACAAAAAAATTTCCTATCCCAAAGGGGGCCGTTCGAAGAGTGTTGGAATGCGGAATGGGTAGAAATCATCCCGTGCTGCGTAAGCGTCCATTTCTCCCCAGGGTACCCATTTTTTCCGAACAGTGAGACCATCCCCAAAATTCACAATTTTGAGAGGTCGGCATGGACACAAATGGGATCGAAAA
>JAMOBH010000179.1:0-11306 GCA_039908085.1 Magnetococcus sp. YQC-5 | reverse complement strand
TCCAGGAGGTGCAGCAAGTTGACCGCAATACCATCGGGTTGGATGATGCGGATCTGCAGGAACAATCTCCGACATAAAATCATGTAAAAACTTTATCTGTTCCTCGACGGCACGGTTGAATGGGAAAGGTTTGACGATTGATTTGACCCGCCAGTATCCAACTCCCTGATCCAACCTGATTGACCAACAGTGGCCATCCGGCCAAGTCAATTTGAGCTCCCGATCATGGGGCAACTCTCTCTTAGGCCGTTCGTGCCATCGGAACTGATCGCCCAAGCTCTCTTGAAACCACCCTTCGACCACCCCTCGACGGTCTTGTGCATCATGCCAATCATGAAACGGTAAACGCGGCGACTCCGGGTTTAAACATTCCAACTCGGATGAAGTGATCATCACCTTGGTCTGGTTAGGTAGCAGCCCTCCAGGATATTCGCTCAAAGCGTTGCACAAACGTTGCAGCAGCAAAACAGCAAATGGGGACCGCAGATAACGGTCTACGTATGTCAATGACGCCAAAGGGATATTCCGATCCAATAGTTGTGCCAGATTGCGGAGACGCTCGATCAGCAATTGCCAGGCCCGATCTCCGAAAGTCACTGATGGTCCGTTTAGTTCACTGTGGATGTCCAGCACAATAAACCCATGAGAAGGCACCGAACGCAAATCCCCCGGCTCAATGCGTTGCGAACCAACCATTGGGGTGAGGGACTGCTGCTCCAGAATGCGCACAAAACGCGCCGTGCTGTCGTCACTGCTGCCCCAGTAGGGGCCAGGAGGCAACGACGATAAGGCGTTGGTTGCCCATCGAATGCGTCTATGGCCATCCCCCATCTCTGCAACCATCCTCATGACAGGCCCAAGTGACAATATTTCTGCTGGCACGCCATGCAACTCGGCTTTTGTCAACAGTAGCAGAGCTGCCAGGGCATCTTTCTGGCTGCCATCCAAGGCATGGACGGTGACCATGGGGGCAACAAACCGAATGCAAATCCCGCCTGCAGATGACCACCGTGTCAGATCGTCAAACAATCGCCAATCCAGGGGTTCCCACTGTGTGACCTCCCCCCCCAGATAAATACGTATTTCGCTGACCTCCAGCATCTGCATGGAGCGATTGATTGCCAACCGCAATGGCTCCAGCTCCAGCCTCGTGGCTTCTCCAAATGCCCGCATATTGGGGGGCAACGAAAAACTGTACAAAAATTCCGGTGTCAAAAGGGAGATTGCCGCTCGACGGTCCAATAAATTCAGATGGTGTTGTGTATCGTAGGTCAACAGGCAGGCATGACAAGCGGTATCACACGATTTTGGGCATTCCAGCAGGGTGACACACTTGGGCAGCAGTTCCGGTAACAGCATGGCCAGCTGACCGGCATAGCCTGCACCGCCAGTGGCCATGTCATGGATGTACAGGGAATATGTTGCTGCCCCGTCTCTGGCACGACTCGGCTGCGATGCAACACCCAACTCAGACTCCTCGATACCCAGATGACGACTGAGTACCCGACGCAATGCCACTGCAATGGTATAGGTGGTTTTGTCCGGGGCTTGAACCGGTTTCCCGTCCATGCCATGCAACTGCATCTCAAATATTTCAGTGGAGATTTCGGCCCCCAACCACAAAGACTGAATACCCCAGTTGTTACTGTTACCGGGGCATGCCTTTTCATTGGCGTTATCCCGCCCGCCGCGCAGCCGTTTATGGCCGTCAAGCTGCTTCTCGTCATTGCTGGCTCGTCCACAATACAAGCAGATAAAATAGCGTTTCTTCCCAGTCACCCCTGTGCTGTAGTGAAAGATTCTTCCCTGTGACGCGCTGCGGTAACGTCCCATGGGCAGTGTCATCCACTCTGCCCCGTGCAAGGAGATGACAGGGGTATGCACCGGGACATACTGTGGGGTTTCCACATTGTTGTGAGCATCATAGTATAGATCGACGGCAAACCCGGCCGGTCGAATAAATTTTTCCCGTATGTCCAATTCACCTGCGCAGTGCGGACACTGTTCCGGCATGGTATGACGGGTTCCGTTGTTGCCACACAATTTACATCGCCATATCCAGCGCAGATCCTGAATCTCCGGCATGGCTTCAGCAGAGGCTGGAATTTGCCAATTCAGGGTAATGCCATCGCTGCGATACACACGGCCATCCACCACGGTATCGCTGCCCGGCGCATAATCGCGTATGGCCAGAGCCAGGTTACGGCTGGGAAACCTGTTGTACGAAGCGCGGTTGTCCTCACGCGATTCCTGCAACTCTTTTGATCTTCTCAAATCGTTCAATGTCACATTCACAAACGGGACAACATCGGTCGGAAACCCAGACCCCGGCAAAAATGCGGCCGTCGCCAATTCTCCCAATAAATATTCACCGCGCAACCGCTTGAGTTGAATGGCTATGGCCTGTTCCGGTTTGCTATCGCCCGAGCTGGTTTTCACAGCGGCCTGTTGCTCCAACAACCGGTCTCTTTTGTTGCGCCACCATTCCATCACCCGCTCCATTTGGTAGGCTGTGCGGTTGAGCAAATCGCCCGACGCCCGACCGGCAAAAATGGTGCGATGGATTAACGCAGACAAACCGTCTACCAATGATGGGGGGGAACTTTCCCGGCACCATGCCATAAAACGATCCGCCAGCGAGGAGATCTCTTCATTGTCGCTCTCAAAAAATGGTCCTATCTTCAACCGGAAGGTCTCGCAGCCCTGTGTACGCAAGAAAGCAGTCAAGGCCAGAGCATTGATATGCCGCTGCACAATGGGTTCACTCTGCAATGCCACCTGCGGCATGGAGAGTCGGGTAACAAAAGGCCAAAGAGGGTTCTGAAATACGGCCTCCCCATGTGGTGTCCCCTTGCACAGGGTAAAGCTCAAGGAAGCCGTTTCTCCCCGTCGACCAGCCCGTCCAGCCCGTTGCAAAAAATTGGCTGGGTGGGGGGGCACATTGTTCATCGCCACAGCAGTTAACCCGCCAATATCCACCCCCATCTCCATAGTCGTAGAACAACTGAGCAGGTTGATTTTCCCCTCTTTGAAAAGTCCTACCCGGTCGCTCAAATGGTGACCGTCAATCTGTGCCGAGTGTTCGACAGCCCGCAGGTAACGGCGAAAGCGGACAATGCGATCATTGAGGTCCGTCCATGCCCCCATGCCCCGCAAGAAACGAACCTGAGGGTTTTCTTCCAACCACTCGTCGGCTTCTGTTTGTGACCAGGATGTCGTGGGAATACGTGGCATCAATACCTTCTGGCAGATAGCCAACTCCTTTTGGGCCGGAAAAGCAGGCAGGTAGGGGGTGATCCCACGAAATGTCACAGGCAACAGACGGCGTGTAACGGGGCAAAACCACGCCTCGCGCACCTCGACCAACTCGGCGTGTTTTTCCAGATCCAGCTTCCAACCCTGCTCATCTGGCAAGCGGGACAAGATGGGGCGTAGCCCCTCCCAAACCGCAACCAGCAATTCGTTGAGCCGTTCGCTTTGGGTTCGATCTTCTCCAGACGGATCAAGATCGAAAGCATGCGCCAGCAACCGCACAATGAGCATGTTCTTGGACCAGACTTTACCAGCAGCAGGCCATAACCGCTGGTATATGTTTTTTCCCGGTTGTCGGTAATCAGGACCGAGTTGTACGGTGGAATCATAACGATAACCCAACCAATTGGTGAATGGCTTTGCAATGATGACCGACTGCCCTCTGCGAACATGAAAATCAACGCATATTTGCAGCAAATCGTGCCATTCTTCCGGCGTTACCCGGTATTGACGGATGATTTCCGGCGGTTTTGCCTTTTTGAGTTCAGGATACCGCAGTTGAATAAGTCCCAACCCTTCCAAAGAAAATTTCCGCTTGGGTCGCAGCAAAAAATCGCGATACAGACAAAGACGGGCGATATCTCGATCATGGCCAAAATTTCCCATGGTCAGTTCTCTGAAACCGGGCACCAGCCAGCGCGTAAAATCGTTGCCGTTTTCCAGCAGAATCTCCTCTGCCTTGTGCCAGGAAAGGCAAGCCAGTGCTGGTGAAAGCATGTCCGTCAACTGCTGCTTTTTTTCTGCCAGCAATTTCTTGAAAACCACATCACCCGATGCAGCCAATGGCTGCAATTTTCCAATAGCCTCTTCCAGTGTTTTTCTGTCGTGCTCCGGCCTGGCCGGCACTGCATCAGCCAGCTTGTAATAGAGCAGACTGCGCACATAATCACGTTCCACCTCCTGCTGCAATTTGGCAGAGGAGCGGGCTGTACCCTGGCGGCTGTCGGTAAAAGTGATCAATCGCCGCCCCTCCAATGGCAGAGGGTCTGTCCCATCCACCTTGGGTGGCATGGCATCCAGGAGTGTTGGAATGGCGGTTCCCAATAAAAAGGGTGCTCCCACCCGAACCGGCTGGAATGGTTGTGTTTGTGTCGGTGATCGTTTATGTCCACACGATGGACAAGTCTCATCCACCAGCAAGGCAATGGCCACACTGTGGTCCAGAGTGGACCAGTACAACTGGCCATCGACCGTCAGATATCTCGTACTCGCCCCGCAAGACGGAAGCGGGCTAATCGGCATCAATCGCGGCTGACCTGTGCCATTCACTGTATCGGCAGTTTGATCTTTTGCCTCCTCCGCTCCCTCCTCTTCCAGGGGCTCCAATTCCTGCTGAAACTCATCTTCATCCATTTCATAGCCGCGTTGTCTCAGCACACTCCCCCCTTTATCCCGTGGCTGCTCCATGGCGGCCAGATATTCATTTCCGCACCCTCCGCACTGTACCATCTCAAACACAGGGTGGCGGCAGTGAGGGCAATGCTCATGCCGGCTGAAAAATATGGAACCGAGTTGCCAGGGTGGAGAGGGTTTTGTACCGGAACAGGCCGGATTGATGCAGACCCACAATCCGCCAATGGTGCGTTGAAACAGGTGTCCGCGCAGTGGCAAAAAACAGTTCCCGTGGTCATCCACAGCCTGGGTACACAGATCCATCCAGGCCAGTGTGTCCGCACGGGAGGCACCCAATACATCCATCAAATCTTTCAACCGACGAGGCTTTTCCACCAAAAGCTGTCTCAGGGTACGCAACCGTTCGTTGCTGGCCAAAGCCATGAAAGACTCATGGGCTGTTTTGTCGGACAAATCATCTGGATGGCTGTTCCGGGTCAACGCGTGAGTCATGGTCGGCAGGCTCGGAATGGCCCGACGCCCTTCGATCACATCCACCTGTTCCTCGGCCACACCGGCAACATTGGCAAGGAAGTGTCGCAATTGTGCGGAGGAATCGTCACTGCCGCCTCCCAGTGTGGCAGAGGTGGCCACGAAGTGCACATTTTCGGCGCGACATCCGAAGGCATGTAAAACCCGCCGCAGCAACAGGGTCAATTCAGCAGCTTGGGAACCAAGATAGGTGTGAGCTTCGTCGATAATGATCCAACGCAAAGTCCCCTGCGACTGGTCGATAATGGGTTGGTCTTCTTTGCGTACCAGCATGTATTCCAACATGGTAGAGTTGGTAACCAGCATGGGTGGCGGATTGTTGCGCAATTCTCTTCGACCAGCCACTTCACACCGCCATGCCGATTTGGCATCGAGGGGCGTATTGCCGTTGTACAGGCAAAAACGAATTTTGCCCTTGAATGGTTCTGACCAGGCCACCAGGCGATCTTTTTGGCTCTTGATCAGGGCATTGAGCGGGTAGAGAAACAGTGCTCGCACGCCGACCAGAGGGATATCCCCCTTCGAGGTAATCTCCGTCGCCAAGTCATGCAGGATGGGAACAAGGAAACATTCCGTTTTCCCGGAACCCGTGCCGCTGGTGACCAGCACCGAGCGGGGTGGTTGCGCGGTAATCAAGGATTGCCATGCTTCCACTTGGTGCTGATAGGGCTGGTTTGGAAAAATGTACTCTCCATCCAACTCTCTCTTATCCTTGTGCGGTTTGCGCAAGGCCGCCACAAGGTCCGGGTGAAGCAGGCTTCCCTTCAGTTGCAGAAGGGTGCGCTCAGACGGTTGCCATCCGAACGTGGTCTCAAAGACAGGATCGGCGAGAAAGGCATCCGTTTCGCCCGGCTCCTGATCCAATCGTGCCCGCAGATAGGCGCGCAGGCTGTCATGGCGAAACCCCTTCCATCCCAGGGTGGCACTGGTGGCACGATTGGTGAGTTGTTTAATCAAATGTGCATAAGAGAGGCTTTTACGGGGCATAGTCATGCTTATTTCTCCAACCGCATATTGGCCAACCGCCTGGTCAGTTCCAATGGATAAACATCGTTAAAATAGTAAGAGTCAAAATGACGTATCAAACGCATTTGGTATATCAATTTTTCCTTCTCTGGGATATGGATCAAATCTGCCCGTGTACTGATACTTGCCACAATCAACGGCAGATTATAGACGGCAGACCTGTCATTCCACTCTTCCGTACTGGAAAAATACAAAGAATGCCATTTGTCCAAAACGTTACTTTGTTGCCATTTTTGATCATCACTGTGTTTCCTGTCCAGTTGCTGTCGTGCCTCCTTGATAAGACAATCAACCCATCCCATGTTTTTGCGCGCCCGTTGCAACTCGCCTTCTTCCGAAACGGGCCGCTCCGGGAACAGCCGTTCCTGCAACCAATCGCATAGTACGCTCCAATATTTTCTTTGATTCGTTGCGCGTTGGCGAAACCCTTGAAAAACATTGAATGTCTCGTCCGGGTCATACAGCTTCATCTTCTCGTGCAGCGCATTAAAATAACACTCCGCAACCTCATACCACTCCTGCACAGGCAACAAGGCCCAGGAAAATGGCAGTCTCTCCGCCAGCAACCATATCAACCCGAAGGATGGATTGTCTGGATCTTCTGGTCGCAACAAGGCCATCTGCAGAGTACGTGGATGATGCACCATCTGTTTGACCACATCCAGGGTACTGGGTGGAAATTCACGTGTCAGTTGGATAATTGCAACCAGCAACTCCCAATCGGGATGATCCGGGTCACTGCCCATGGCAGACAGTATTGCCTGAATTCTGCCAGCTCGTCGCGCCGGATCTGGTTCCCGAATGGCGGCTTCCAGCCTCGCATCGGCCATATCCTGGAGGTCGCCGTTGGCCGACCACAACAGTGGGCGAAAACGTGCCCAATCACCATCCCGACCCACAATCCACCAGGGCCCTGGCTCTGTATTTGCCGGAATTATCCAAGTGGGCGTACCGTCTGCGAGCAGACAGGAGGACAACAATCGCTGGGGGGCGTTGGGACACCACAGCGGTATCATCTCCATCTGCACCCGTTGCTCCCATCCACACTCCAATCGGGCAAGAGAGTGCCTGGTTACCCGCACCTGGTCGAGCTCCCATTCCACATGAAGATCAAAATGGCTGATCTCCACCGATGCCCAGCGTTGACCGCTCGACGGTTCAACGATCAATCGCACTCTGGCATCCAAATCCGTACTGCTGGCCAGCAAGGCGTGAATCCGTTCCCCCAACCCATGCAGGTTGATCTCAACCTCCTCCGCTTGTGGTTGCAGGGATTCATCTATGCTGGTATGACCAATACGTGCATTCAACCAAATACGTTCGCCGGGATGGACACCATACAACCTCAATTTCAGGCCCCCCATGCGGGAGACAGGGATCAAATCATCACGCGACAGCAACCGTCCAGCCAGTTCAAAGTCAGCACCGCGCTGCGGCCAAGGCAAAGAGAGGTCAAGTCCGTACAGCTTGACGACCAGCCTCGGCAAGGGCATGCTGCCTCGATGTTCACACGCTATAATGGCGTGCTCTTCGGTCTGTTCACGCACTTTTGCTCCTTCGGTTAATGCTTCGATAGCGGCACCATGCAGCCCGAACAACCGATAGATGCCCGATTTTTTTCCTTCACCAACCACCCGTTCAATACGAAAATCCTCTGGCACAACACGAACCATCCGTCGAAACCGTGTTGTGTCACCCTCCACCAGACCAATCCACAACTGGCCGTATCGGCACAATGGTTGGTTGCGGCCGCGCCAGGGGCCATAGTCTCCGACCGGACGCCATTCTCCCTCTCTGAGTGTTGACCATGCACCTCTGTGAGTAACAATTTTTGGGATGCCTCGATAAATCGGCTGATTCCGATCATGAAGAATTTCTGAAACAATGTTGTCATCCGATATGGCAAAATTTTCTTGCGAATTTGACGCAGCACGACACTCGATTTGGTAGCGATCGCCTGCACCAGTCGAAAACTGGGTCGTATCGGTAATTTCGTAGACAAATTGTCCCGTGGCAGCAAGCTTGCCGACCATTTGGCAACCCCGATTTTCCAACGGTAACACGTCGGGTTGAACCACCACCCATGCCTGTCTGTTCTGGACACGCGCGGACCCTTCGGTCAACCACTCCTTTTCCGTCGGGCGATTCCGTTCAACGAACACCCAGGGTAAATCTTGGCTCCACGGCTCACTGTTGTGGGCCTGGACGGAATATTCCTGATGCGAGACAGGATCATACAGAGTCAGGTGATGCGGTTCGGCAAGGGTGGCATCGCTCAACAGGATGGCGCGGCTGCGGTGCAAAAATTCCAGATGGTATGTGTCGACCCCCGGCTGGCGTGACAGCCATGCCATCTCCCGACCATTCAGGCATAGCACCCACCGCGCAGGGGCAATCCCTTCTCCGGTTTGAGCCAGCCATTGGACAATATGCCGTGCCGTCGGAGCGGCAGGGATATCCAACCATTTTTCCAGTCGCCAGCCATCAAAATTATTTTTGAGTCGCCCTCGCCAACACAGCAGACTGATCGTCTCCTTGGGGATGGTTTGGGCCAACTCGGCGGATTGGCGCACAAGATAGGCCAATAATCTCTTGACCGTATCGTCATCAACACGCATAGGCAATTCATTTTTCCAATCGGGTGACCTTTGCTCAAGAAGAGCCATGACATCTGTGTCAGCATCAATGGTGCCAATCTGTTTTTGCAACCGGATAATGGCAGCAATCAGAATACCGGCAAGACGAAATATTTCATACTGATGAAATATGGCAGACAAATAATGCTTTTCATTAATAGCAATCTGTTCGGCCATGTCGGCATCATGCCTTTGTTGTCGAATACATTCTTCCAGTATGACAGAGAAAAACCGTGTCAGCCGATCATTGTTTCTTCGCAACAACTCAAGCGGCAAACCTCCCTCGCAGGCTAATGTTCGCAGCCACCAGGATTTTCTATTATGTGTTATTATTTTTCGTTTCCACCAATAGAGGCCATTCTTTACCCACTTATAAATAATATGTTTTTGTTCTGGCTCTGGACAATGGAGTGGCATGAAAATAGTTTCCCATTTCCATGGTCCTTCACTATGAATGCGGCAAAAAGTCTCTGCAGCATACAAACAGAAGAGTGGCGCAAACTCCTCTTTTTCCCATCTCTCTCCTTTCAAAGCCTCCTTTATTTGTACGGCAACATGATTTGTTAGTTCTGCATAATGTTTATCAGTGATTTTATAAGCATACAATGGCCTCCCGTCAGGATTTGGACTTCTTGTGTTGAAATAAAGGCGATATTGCAGCCACTTCTTGAGAACAGGATCACTGACATGTTGTGTATGCTCAGGAATTGGAAAAACCATCTCATACCCGCCAAAAAGATCCGGCAAGGATGGCGATGGCCCTTCCGTTGCGGGATGTGCGGTCTCGATTACCCTCGCCTTTGGCTCTCTTCTTTCCGGTTCCGATGATACCGTTGGTTTGCTGATCGGTGGCACGGTCGTGACCGGCTCGGTTGCCGCTGGTTCTGTGGAAAGCTCAGTGATCGGTGGCGCGGTCGTGATCGGCTCGGTTGCCGCTGGTTCTGTGGAAAGCTCGGTGATCGGTGGCGTGGTCGTGATCGGCTCGGTTGCCGCTGGTTCTGTGGAAAGCTCGGTGATCGGTGGCGCGGTTGTGATCGGCTCGGTTGCCGCCGGTTCTGTGGAAAGCTCGGTGATCGGTGGCGCGGTCGTGATCGGCTCGATTGCCGCCGGTTCTGTGGAAAGCTCGGTGATCGGTGGCGCGGTCGTGATCGGCTCGGTTGCCGCTGGTTCTGTGGAAAGCTCGGTGATCGGTGGCGCGGTCGTAACGGTCGTGACCGGCCCGGTGGCCGATGGCTCGGTCACAACAGGGCACTCAGGTTCAACAGAGGTTGGTTGCGACAGTAGAGTGGTAGCCGCAGATTCGCTCGTTTTGGGATCGGTCACCACTGGTTCAATGGTCACTGGCCCGACTGTGGCGCACACCCCCCTGGCCCGTGCAAAATGGCTCTGCAGGTCGGTCGAAAAGAGCGTGCCCCAGTTGGGAACAAGCGGCTCATGCCAGTCCATTCACTCTGCCGCCCCCCAATCTCTGGATGTTTGTGAGGCACACACCAATGACAACACCTTCCCCTGCACCTTCCTATCGGGCAGTACAAACCGCCGCAAACAGGACCGGATCAATGGGTGCGGCGGGAGGAGTCCATTGAGGTGCCAGACTTTTCATCACACTCTGAAAACCGGCACTGTTGTAGAGGGCATTCCTCGCTGCCTGGCGCAACAAATCAACCTCATCCCTGGAAAGATGGAAACTGGTGGGGATGCGGTTCAGACAGGATTCCAATCTCTCCTGATCTGGCCCCGGCAGCAGGCCGGCAAAAGAGACCTCCACGGTATGGAAACTGGCCCGCAGCACGGAGGAACCAAGATCGGCGTTGCAGCTTTTCCGCAATTCGTTGCGACACTGCTCAAAATCCTTCTGGCTCTGCTCCTTGTGCCGAAATTCCAGATCAACACGCTCCACCGAATCGAAAGAATAAGCATCTATAGGCACGTTGGCGACGACATCGATAACCGAAATGATCCCTGGAGCTGACTCTTGTCGGCTCCACTCATGGGGCATGGCATTTTTGGCGTTGACAGTGACGATCACCACCTCTCGAATTTTTCCCACGTCAATGAGTTGTTTGAGACTCCAGTCCAGGTCATGGTCCAGGATGGCCGCTTCGATACCTCGCAACCCAACATTGTCCGATATGCCACCGTCCAGCAGGTGCACATAATCATACCCCAGATAGGCCGCCATTCCCTGGGCCAAGCTGTATCGGCGACGGACACCCTGATGAGAGGATTCCCGTGGTGCCTGCTTCATGGCCATGTCAGCCCAGAGAGGCAAAATGGGATGACAGTTTTCCCGGTCATAGGCATTAATGGTTAAAGGACTGAGAAGAAAAGGAAAAGCAGACGAAGCCGCCACCGCACGCGCCACCGGGAAAGAGTCCAGATCGGCACACAACAGATTGAACTGGGCCTGGGTAAACTCAAAACGCGACCCCTGCTGCATATCGGTGG
>JAMOBH010000178.1:0-11330 GCA_039908085.1 Magnetococcus sp. YQC-5 | reverse complement strand
GGCATCATATATCCAGAATACCAAAAACAGGAGAATTATTTGGACGCTTTACGCATCGGAATGCTGGGTTTTGGAACTGTTGGTCGCGGAGTGGCGGATCTGCTCTTGACCCATCATGAAGTGCTGGCCCAACGAACCGGCATATCATTACGTCTGGTCCGCATCGCCACCCGAACCCCGGAGCGGGATCGGGGCTTGGCCATGGATTCGGTCGAAGTGACCGGAAACGTCAACCGGGTCGTGGATGCCCAGGATCTGGATGTGGTGGTGGAACTTATTGGCGGAATCATTCCGACACGGGATTTGGTTTATCGCGCACTGCAAAGCGGCAAACATGTGGTCACAGCCAACAAAGCCCTGATCGCCGAGTATGGCAGCGAATTGTTTGCCATAGCCAGAGCCTCAGGGGTGCAACTCCTTTTCGAAGGGGCTGTGGCTGGTGCGGTTCCGGTCATCAAGGCTCTGCGCGAAAGTCTGGCAGGCAATCGTATCGACTTGATTTACGGCATTCTCAATGGTACATGCAATTATATCCTGACCGAAATGCGCAACCACAAATTGCCATTTCATCAGGTATTGGCGGATGCCCAGGCCAAAGGGTTTGCCGAGGCTGATCCCTCTTTCGACGTGGATGGAATCGACGCAGCTCATAAATTGGCCATTCTCTCTGCCATTGCCTTTGGCACCCACCTGGAATTTGCGCGCATCACCAAAGAAGGAATCCGCCACATTTCCGATGTGGATATTGCCTGGGCAAATGAAATGGGATATCGGATCAAACTTCTGGCCCTGGCCCGCCACCAGGAAGGGCTGCTGGAAATCGCGGTACGACCGGTCATGGTGCCGGATCACTCCATGGTCGCAGCCGTCGAAGGTGTTTTCAACGCCGTTTTTATCCACGGAGATTTTGCCGGGACCACCATGTATCACGGTCGCGGGGCTGGAGAGCGTCCCACAGCCAGTGCTGTCGTGGCTGATCTGGTGGATCTGGCCCGTGATCTGCATGCTGGATCCAAACGGCGCATTCCCGCGCTGTCTGTTCCTGTGCATCATTTACACAATCTGCCCATCCAAAACTCTGCGCAACGACATGGAACATTCTATCTGCGCCTGGCTGTGGCGGATCGACCAGGAGTCCTGGCGGAAATCTCGGCGATTTTGGCTCGCCACAATATTTCCCTGGATATCATCCATCAAAAAGGACGTTCCTTTGTGGATGCCGTACCCCTGGTCATGGTGACTCACGAAACAACCGAAGATCAAATCAACAGGGCCTTGGCCGAAATTGAAACACTGGATTCGGTTCGGGAAACACCACGCATGATTCGGATTGAATCCGGTTTGGCCTGATTATTTTGACTCGCTCGACACTCCTCCTTGTTATTGATGGACTGACAACCCCTGATGATCCCCCATTGGGGAAGGTATGTCCAAACATTGACCGTCTGGCTGGTGTGGGTCAAACCGGTCGCATACAGCCCATCCTGGACGATGGGGGGTTGTTGTGGTCACTGTATGCTCCCATGATACCATCAGGCAGCATGCCTGCTTTGGGCGGTTTGTCCGCTTTGGGACTGGGCATGCCCTTTGTACCAAATCGGACTTGGGCGCGTATGGATTTCGCTCACTTGAGACAACTACGGGATCGTTTGATTTTTGTTTCTCCCGAACGCGCTGGTCTCCTGGCATCCGAACGGACGGCCTTGGCGCATGCCATGACAGAGGTGCTGGAAGAGCATGGCTGGACCCTGCATCCCTTCCCGAACACCTTGCCGATGCTCATCTCATCCGATCAGCCCCTGGTTGCCTCTGTTTTACCGTTGGAACGCCTGGAAGGGGCTTCGTTGTTGGATCACCAACCGCAAGGACCGGATGGTTTGGCCATACTGGATCTGGTGACCCACGGTCAAATGGTACTGGCACGCCATGTTGTAAACAAAAAACGCTCACAGGAAGGCCATCTGCCCCTCAATACACCCTGGATCTGGGGAATTGGCAACCAGATTGAAGTACCAAGCATAAAATCCCATGCCGGTATATGCTTGAGTACCGATGCGGCTGTATGCGGCATGGCCATGGCCGCCGGATTTTCCGGCTTCCTGTTGCATCCTGAATGGAGTGGCGATGGCTTCCGCAAATGGCTGGCCATGGTCTTGAATGCCAACCCGGCACCAGGCATGATTCATCTTCATATACCGGTAACGATTGCCCGTGGAGAAAACAGACAAGAGCGTTTGCAGTGGTTGTCAGCCCTGGATGCCGAATTCATCGCCCCTTTGACGGTCGCCTTGGCTTCGGCTGACAGGCGTTTGATGATAGTCGGTCTTGCTTATGGAACAGACAACCAGGAAGACTCCTGGGTGATGGCTGCGGGCCGACGATTGATTGGAAAACGATGGTTCTGGATGAAACATTCCATGGGCCAGGGTGAGCGGGTGACACCTGAGGACTTGAGACAATGGTGGCTGGATACCCAATGATAAACCCACCAGGGGCGTGAAATCCTGAACCCCACCCATGATTGTCCCACCTTGAAGTGGGAAAATAAAAATTTCAGTATTGGAAATACGGCCTTCCATTGAAGCCGGAATCATTTTGATAAAATTGGTGAAATGGATTGATAGTGGCCCCCCCTGGACTTCCCAACAGTTTGTCCCGATTTTAAACGAGAGGCCGGAAATACCTACATGATCCCCATTGGCGACATCATCAACGCTCCAAATGAACCATCGGCCATGACTTTGCTTTCTTTCAGCGGCAAGGCATGGCGTCCACGGGCAACCATCACGGATCATCACCGGCACTTGACGCAAACATCCGGTTTGCATCCCTTGTTTGCCGGCATCCTGGCCCATCGCGGCCTGGAAACGCCACAACAGGTGGACAATTATTTGCGTCCATTGTTGAGCCATCTGGCCGATCCTGCGGAAATGCTGGATATGGACAAAGCCGTGCAACGCCTGCTCCAGGTGGTGATTGAAGGAGAAAATTGCGCGATCTTTGGCGATTACGATGTGGATGGGGTGACTTCATCGGCACTTCTGTACCGGTATTTCAGCGCAGTGAGCAAACCACCCAGAATCTATATACCGGATCGCATGACCGAAGGATATGGACCCAATGTCGCAGCCATGCATACCCTGGCCGCAGAAGGGGTGCGCGTGGTGATCACCGTGGATTGTGGCATCACGGCCTTTGAAGCTTTGCAGGTCGCTGCAAATATCGGTTTGGATGTGATCGTGACCGATCATCATCAAGGTCGGGAGATCTTGCCGCAAGCCGTGGCTGTGATCAATCCCAACCGTTTGGACGAAACCTTTCCCCACAAGGAACTCGCTGGTGTGGGCGTGGCGTTTTATTTGATTCTGGCCCTCAATCGGGCGTTACGACAACAGGGCTGGTTTGGCAACCAGTGTCAGGAGCCGGATCTCAAATCGTTGTTGGATTTGGTGGCACTGGGAACCATTGCGGATGTGGCCAGTTTGACCGGACTGAATCGTCCTTTGACCAAGGTCGGTCTGGGTATGGCCGCCACCCCGGTCAAGCCGGGTTTGCGCGCCTTGATGGAAACAGCCCGCTTGCAAATGGGTGGTTTGAGTGCAGGTCAGGTGGGATTTCAAATCGGTCCCAGGATCAATGCCGGAGGTCGTCTGGGACAGGGTATGCTGGGAGCCGAGTTGCTCATTACGAGTGATCCTGAACGCGCCAGTGAGATTGCGAATATCCTGGAAGCCTATAACCAGGAACGGCAAACTCTGGAAAGAAAAATTGTCCAGGAAGCCGTAGAACAAATCGAGAGCAATAATCAACTCGCATCCCAACTGGGACTGGTGGTGGCGGGTCTGGGTTGGCATCCGGGAGTGGTGGGCATCGTGGCCTCACGTCTGGTGGAACGGTATTATCGTCCGGTGGTCGTGTTGGCCATGGATGAAAACGGTGGCGGCAAGGGTTCGGCCCGTTCCATTTCCGGTTTGGATCTGTTGGCTGCCGTGACAGCCTGTTCCAGATTTCTGGTCACATTTGGAGGGCACCAGGCAGCTGCGGGTTTGACCCTGGCCCCTGGGATGCTTGAGGAATTTACAACCGCTTTTGATCAGGTGGTCCGTGCAGACAATCCCCTGGAACTGTTTCAACCCGTGTTGCGGGTGGATGGAGAGTTGGAAATTGTATTCGCAGATCTGGAAATGGCTGGCCGTGTAGAGAGGTTGCAACCTTTTGGCCGGGGCAATCCCGAACCGATTTGGGTGTTGAAAAACGTGCGTCTGATGGAGCAGCGCGTACTCAAAGATCGACATTTGAAAGGCGTATTGGTCGATGTCTGGAACGAGGCCATGGACGCCGTGGCCTTTGGTGTGATACCAGGGGCTTTGGGAGTCGGGATGCAACAGACCACTGGTCGTCTGGATGTGGCGGGTACGCTTTCCATCAATCGCTATCGCAATCGGGAAACCATTCAATTCATCATCAAGGATGCCCGCCCAGCCGAGAGACCATGAAAATCTATCGTAGCAAATGTTAATATTTTTAATTACTGGACAGAATTTTACAAACTGGTTTACAGTTAACCAGCTTCCATGATGACGATCAACGTCAGCACTGGATTTTCAAATGATCTTGCGAGGTTCTCCATGACGCCAACTTATATTACCCCAGAAAGATCTGCGCCTGTGGGCTTTGCCAAAGGTGTTTTACGCGGCTTGACCGCCATGGCATCGCTTTTCAACCGTAACGCCAAGCATCCATGGCAGAATCAAAAAGATGACGAAAACTGGAACCATTGGCTCTTTTTGCGTCTGAATGGATATGAGGTCCATATCTCTGGTCCTGGCGTGCCTGTGGAACCCAAACATCTGGAGCCATGGATTCCTTTACTTGATGACATCTCGACATTGATTTTTCGTCCTTGCGCAGCATCTGGCGATCCGTCAAACCAGGCTTCAAATGTTGAACCCTTTTCCCAAGAACTGGTCTCAGTGGTGAAAAAAATTGGGCCTGTTTTGGCATCTGATGAATTTAGCTTGATATCTGATGATAACAAATCCGTCTCCAGTATCATGGAGTTACACACTAAAATTTTTGTTTCTGAAAAAATTATTAAAAATTTTGATGTCGCAGAAAAATTATTTCGTCGTGCCTTGTTGGTTGAACCTCGCAATGCGGATCTGTTGGGTGATTTTGCCCTGTTCATGCAAGATGTACGATCTGACCACGATCAGGCCGAGGAACTTTACCGTCGCGCCCTGGCCGAGGCTCCTGATCATGAAAAAAATTTAAGTAATTTCGCTGTTTTCCTGCATGAAGTACGACGCGATTATGACCAGGCAGAGAGATTTTATCGCCTCGCCTTGGATGTCAGCCCTGACAAGGCCGACACATTGGGGAATTATGCCTTGTTTTTGCATGAAATTCGAGAAGATGACGACCTGGCTGAGGATTATTACCGTCGTGCATGGCATCTGGATCCCAATGACAGCACCATTTTAAGTAATTACGCGCTTTTTTTATACAATACCCGACGTGATGACGACTTTGCAGAAAAGCTGTTTCGCCGCGCCCTGGCAAACGAAGACCATGATGCCAACTGTTTGGGTAATTTTGCCTTGTTCATGAAAAATGTGCGACATGATTACGATGCGGCAGAAGCATTATTTAGTCGCGCTTTGCAGATGGATCCCAATCATGCGGCCCACTTGGGTAATTTTGCTTTGTTTATGAAAAATATTCGTCGCAATTATGACAAGGCCGAGGCTCTCTATCACCGTGCCTTGCAGGCAGATCCAAACGATTCGAATAATTTGGGTAATTTCGCAATTTTCATGAAACATTTGCGCCATGATACGGACGTGGCCGAAGACCTCTATCGTCGTTCCTTGCAGATGGAACCGAGCAATGCCAGTCGTCTGAGTGGTTTTGTGCAATTGTTGTTGTCCCAGGGGCGAACCAAGGAGGGACTGCCCTTGTTGGACAAAGCCATTGCCTTGCAAGCCCCCAATCCGTCATTGAATCTGATATTATGGTATTTTGTCCTGGCACATGATGCAAACCGGTTTACTGAAGCCATGCATCAAATCAAGGGGTTCATCAAGGAGGGAGTGCGTTCCTTGGGTACGAACTTACAATCCAATCATCAACGGGCGAGGTTGGAGGGTCATCAAGAACCGGAGTTTCTGGAAATTCTGGCCAAGGTCATTGCAGGTGAAGAAGAGGTTCAATCCTTGGATCGTTTTGCTTGCTGGGTGGCCACACCTCCTCATAATGAACCAACTAAAGTGAGTCAGGCTGACTCCTCCTCATCTGACTCTCCTCATCATTGAAAATGGTTTGAAAGCTTGATCCATTGAGTACCTTCTGAACAATTGAGATCACACCAACTTCATCCAAAAATCACCACGTCTGACACAAAACATCTCACCAATTTATCGTTTGAGACAATTTGTCTTGAAATCTCTTCCATTCCAAAGCCCATTTCCCGTATCGGATATCCTGTAACTCAATGAATACATTGAGTTAATCTTTATATTTTCAAACAAAAAACATCCTGGAACACTATGTGCAGTATAAAATGGGGTCACAGCTCCTTCCGAGTTGGAAGCATTGAACAATGGAACAGCCCTTAACAAAGACCTGTTTCTAACTTTTTGATGGAGGTCATGCAATGCCAGTCATCACTTTCAAATTTGCTGTCTTGCTGTTTCTGCTGTATGGAACAGGTATCTTCCTTTGGCGCACATTGCGGAATCGTGCTTTGCTCAAGACAGCATCGTATTGGGTAGTGACAGGCTGGCTATTGCTCATCATGGATGGCTTGACAGATATTTTGAAAACTTTAAATATTGAAACATGGCATACTGACGCCGGATATTGGATCGGTATTCCTTTGCTTGCCGTGGGACTCTGGCATGATCTCCCCAAAACCATGAATGGGGATGAAATGAATCAAATAATTGAAAAATTAGTAAATAAATTTGTCCAAAAGGAAATCCAACGGCAGAATCTGGAAGAAGTCATTGAGGAAAACAATGCCATCTCCAAGTTGGCCAATGATGCCATTATTTCGTTTGATTCCAACGGGATCATCACTTACTGGAACCAGGGTGCCGAAAAAATGTTTGGCTACCCGGAACGCTCGATCCTCGGTTCTCCTATGCAACACCTGATACATCCAAAAGATCGAAACCAATATGACTTGGAGTGGCAGGTAATCGACACCTCGACTCAGAGTTCCCTGGTCGCCAAGCCTCGTGAAGTGCTGGGTGTGAAAAACAACGGGGAGTCCTTGCCCATGGAACTGACTCTTGCCACGTGGACCATGAAACAGAGCCGCTATTTTGTGGCCGTCATCCGGGACATCACCCACCGCAAAGAACAGGAGCAACTGAGCAAACGTATTGCCGAGTCCCGTTTTGCCATCAGCGAAATTCTGGAACTCTCATTGGAACCTATGGATATTGAAGAATTCTTGATGAAAGCCTTGCAAGCCATCCTTGCGGTGCCATGGGTACAAATCGAAGCCAAAGGATGCATCTTTCTGACAGATCCCCATACCAAGGAACTGGTCATGACCGCCCAGGTCAACTTGTCGAAATTCTTGTTGGCCAAATGTGCCCGCGTACAGCCTGGGTATTGTCTCTGCGGTCGTGCGGCTGAAAGCATGGAGGTGGTTTTTTCCAATGAACTGGACCATCGACACGATGTTCTGTTCGAGGGCATCTCTCAACATGGACACTACTGCATCCCGATCATTTATCAAGAAAATCTTTATGGTTTATTGAATCTCTATGTGCCTCACATGCATACCCCAGATGCAGATGAAATTTCTTTTCTTACAGCTATTGCCAACACCCTGGCTGGGGTGGTGGAGCGGAAAAAGATCGAAAATCGCCTGAAACAATTGGCCGATCATGATGAATTAACCGGATTGCCCAATCGTCGGCAAATCCTGCGACGCCTGCACCAGGATCTGGCTCTGGCCATCCGGGAAAACAGAACCATGGTTATCATGATGATGGATCTGGACCATTTCAAGCAGGTTAACGATATCCAGGGACACCAGGCCGGGGATGCGTTGCTGGTGGAAGTGGCCCAACGCATGAAAAAAATTCTGCGAATTTCAGATACAGTCGGACGCCTGGGCGGAGATGAATTCATCGCCCTGCTGCCCATTATTCGACATGCGGATGACGTCTCCATTGTAGCCGATAAACTCATCAACACGGTATCCAAACCTTACATGATTCATGGGCAAGAATGTCGAATCGGTATCAGTATCGGAATCAGCATTTATCCTCTGCATGGAGCAGAAGTTGACTTGTTGCTGCAAAGGGCAGACATCGCTTTGTATGCCATCAAAGAAAATGGTCGCAATGGGTATCAAATATTTTCCGAGGAGATGGTGTGACATTAAAGGTTTTGTATTCGGCATCCACTTGATTTGCCACAGGATCCTCAGGAGGGAAAAATGAAAAATTTTTTTGCCCGTTTTCCCATCGGATGGTTGATCTGGGGGGTTTCTGGTGTTTCAGTGCTGATTTTTATTGGTGTGATCGGCTTGAATTATGTGTCGATTGGCACGGTTCAACAGATGAACCGGGATCTGCATTCCAGTTCTCTGGCCCGCAAGAATCGCTGGCAAGAGATCGGATTGAAACTGGCTCAAGCGGAAATAGTGCGTTTGTCATTCATGATCAAACAGGACGACGAAACCGTGAACCGCATGAACCTGTTGCTTACAGGATTGATGGATGACTTGAAAAAAGTGCCAGATGAGGCAGCACCAGAGATCTTTACCAAATTTGACAACTACAGGTCAACTTTTTTGAGTGTAGTCGTTGCGATTACGGAAAAAAATCAGGGAGTCCAACAAATCATCAAGGACCGCGAGGCTCTGGAAAGCGTGATCTACACTCTGGAAAATCCCACCTTGGAACAAGTGCTTGGAGAAATGCAGTTGGCTGAATTGGGCTATCTTTTCCATGGCGGTGAACAACAAATCAAGACGCTACATGTCTTGTTGGATCGCTTGCTCAGGGATTCGAACACCAACAAAAATGATGGCAAAGTGGAAGCAACAGTGTGGGTCTACCGAAACACCTTGGAGACCATCATCACCCGAACCGCTCTTGTAAGTGAACAAATGGCAACAATAGAAAAAATCGCCATGACGATTATCAAACGGGTGAAAGAGGAAATGAATTATGCCAATTCAGAGGCCTCCACTTCCCTGCGCCTGTCAGATGAAAAAGCCATCCATGCCCAAAACACCGCATTGACCTGGACCGTTATCGGAATCATGTTCTCTTTATTGTTTTCGAGTTTGTTCAACAGAGCTTTTCAAGATCGGGTGAACATCACTCTGGACGGCTTTCGACGTCTTGCTGACGGGGATCTCCGATTTCGTTTCAGCTGCATCTTCAATTGCAGAAATGAACTCTACCAAATCATGACTGGAGCGAACGGCATGGCGGACAAATTTACCGAATTGCTCAGTACAACGCAGACGGTTTCCAAAACGATGACGGATGCCAGTCAAACCCTGTTTGCCAATTTTGAGATGATTTCGCAGCGTTCCGCTGACCAGTCTGGCAGTATCCAAGAAATTTCCAATTTGATGAGTACGATGGTTGACAGCATCCAGCGCAACTCCAACAATGCCCATGTGACAGAAGGCATTGCCATGACACTGGCCAGAAATGCCGAAAACGGAATGCAATCCGTCAATTCGGCCAATACGGCTGCTCGCCAGATAGCTGACAAAATCTCCATTGTATCGGATATTGCCAGGCAGACCAATCTGTTGGCCTTGAATGCCGCCATCGAGGCTGCCAGGGCCGGAGATAACGGCAAAGGGTTTGCGGTGGTGGCGTCCGAAGTCCGAAAATTGGCTGAACGAAGCCAAATCGCTGCCCAGGAGATCAACATCATTGCTCAATCCACTGTCCATACCGTGGAAGATGTTGGGACCGTGCTCACCCAACTGGTCCCACAGATCCAGAAAACCGCCACTCTGATCCAGGAAATCAGCCGGTCCAGTTCCAGTCAGCAAACCGGATCAAAACATGTGGAGGCTTCCATTGCCACTCTGCAAAGAACTATCAACCAAAACAATTCCACCTTCGGATTCATCCAGGATGCCGGTAAAGAACTTTCTGAACAATCCGGAATCTTGATGGATGCAGTGGCCCTGTTTAAGATCTCAGACGCCCAATCAGATTATCCAAGGCAAATACTGCAAGATCGGTTGGCATGGCCAGATAAAGTGGATATCTTATCAGAAGATTTCCACTTGAGGTCACTACCGGCTTGACAGCCTTTTATGATCTGAATAATTTTAATATGCCTTAAAGGAGAACAAACATGCTTCCTCGTCAACATGAAAGAGTTGCCATCAATACAGACGCCATTTTATATTTTCCTGACAAAAAAGATTTCATCTGTCAGGCCGTGGATGTCAGCCTGGGTGGCATCAAGGTGACGAAACAAGATCAAAAAGATCTTTTTTGTTATATTGGAAATACATGCATCATTGAACTAGCTATAGACATTCCATTTGGCATTGAAAATAAAAGATTTCATTTGCAAACCAAGGCCTGTGTGGTCAATGGTGACTTGAAAGGGATTGGATTGAAATTTGAAGGAGTGGATCAGGAAACCATGACGCTCCTGGAAAAACTGATGGTCAGTCAGTTGCAAGAAGGTGACTTGCAAACATTAAAAGATAAAATGGGCGTCAAGGTCAGAACATCTCAAATTAAAATTTTGAAAACCCAACTTGAAGATTATATCATAGAGTCGGTCAAAGATGTGTTTATCGCATTCCTTGCCATTGATGTCGTGCCTGGACCCTATGTGGAACGTCCTGAGTTTGATGAATACAAACCACCCGAAACCGAAGTGACTGGGATTGTGTTGTTTAACGGTGCCTTGGAAGGTGGCGTGCATTTGTCATCTCCTTTGCATTTTGCCATCAAATCCGCCGGTGCCATGCTTGGCGAGGCCGGGTTGGAACTGGCCACTCAACAAGATGATATGGTGTGGGATGCCCTGGGAGAAATCACCAATCAAGTTGCTGGTGGCATACAAACACGTATTTCCAATAATATGGAGGGGATCAACCTTACAGCACCGAATGTCATCATTGGATCTAACTTTCGCATTAATTATAACAAGCATTTGTCAAGCGTGCGCAAATTTTTCAGTTCACCCTTCGGCCCTTTCTTTATTGAATGCTTTTTCTCTTGAATCAAGATATAAAAGAATTCACATCACACACAACCTACCCGCAAACCTCACCGATATGATTTGAATGTTTCTTAAAACCTTGGGGGGCGGTG
>JAMOBH010000177.1:0-11430 GCA_039908085.1 Magnetococcus sp. YQC-5 | reverse complement strand
CCACGAATATGCGGTTTGAACGCATGGCCAATGTCTTTGGACCCACGGGAGGCAAAATCATACGTCCCTCGGATGGCAGGATATTGATCCCGCACATAGGCAGCCTGTTTCATGGAGGCCAGACAACAGATGCGTGAACAAAACGCGAGATGATTGTGATCACGGGAACCGGCACATTGGATCATCGCGACATTTTTGGCCTCTTTGCCATCCGAGGGACGTATGATTTTGCCTCCCGTGGGTCCAAAGACATTGGCCATGCGTTCAAACCGCATATTCGTGGTGACGTTGGCATACTGACCAAAGCCGTATGGCGTGATTTTTTCAGCATCGTAAGGTTTCCAGCCTGTGGCCCAGACCACGGCGGAGACTTTTTCTTCCACATCCACCGACTGCATGCCAGGCTGGATGGCCCCGGTGGGACAGCTTTTGGCCACGGTGTTGGCTTCGGCGGTTTTGGCAAACTCCGGATCCATGTAGTACCAGACCGGAAATGCCATGGCATGATTGTTGCGGATAGCCTTGACTTTGTTCATGCCGAAGTTGAACGGGTCTGGAACTTCCGCCGTGCAAACCTTGGAACACTCCCCGCAGCCAGTACAGGCCTCGGTGACAAACCTGGGATGCTTGCGGATACGCACCGTATAGTTGCCTGCGGATCCTTGGATATCCACCACTTCGGCCAGCGTCAGGTAACGAATCTTTGGGTTGTTCTTGATGCGCTGAAAATTGATTTCCAGACCACATACTGGTGAACAGAGTTTTGGGAAATATTTATTGTGTTGAGCAACACGTCCCCCCAAATGGGGATCTTTTTCTACCAGCAGCACATTGTATCCTGTTTCGGCGGCTTCAACGGCGGTCGTAAGCCCGCTGATTCCACCGCCGACGACCAAGATGGTTTGGCCCGCATCATGACCATCTGGCATAGTTTACCTCCGATTTTGATGATTGGTATGGATGTATAGGGCCGGAAAGTGGAGCAAGCCCAACAGACCGGTCTGGATTTTTGCGACAGTTTGCTGCATCATGTTCAGCATTTTCTTATATACTGATTTTCTTACACGCTCCGCATATTAAGCGCAAGGGGTGGAAGTTTCAAACAGGTTTTTTCCAATCAGGTCGATTTTTTTTTTGCTCATGCAGTCGAACGATTAATGAATGTCAGAGCCAACACGTATGCAGTGCCAATCGCTGTCAATCCTCCAGACGTAAGGATCACCATGAACCATCCTGCTTTTGAACTCTTGCGCTGCGAACCCGTGGCGGCCTTGAAACTGACTGTAGAGTCCTATCGCCACCGGGTGACCGGGGCGCGCCATCTGCATTTGGCTGCGGATGACCCGCACAATGCCTTTCTGGTGGCCTTTTTGACGGTGCCGCAAGATTCCACAGGAGTGGCGCACATACTGGAGCATACGGTTTTGTGTGGCAGCGAGCGTTATCCGGTGCGAGATCCGTTTTTCATGATGTTGCGACGTTCCTTGTCCACGTTCATGAATGCGTTCACCTCCAGCGACTGGACGGCCTATCCTTTTGCCACGCAATCCCGGAAGGATTTTGCCAATCTGCTGCGTGTCTATCTGGATGCGGCTTTTTTCCCCAACCTGAATGCCCTGGATTTTGCGCAAGAGGGGTGTCGTGTCGAATTGGTGGATCCGAATCAACCGGATGCGGGTCTGACGTTCAAGGGCATCGTGTTCAACGAGATGAAGGGAGCCATGAGTTCCCCATCCAGGGTTTTGTCGCAAACCCTGTCAGAACATCTTTTTCCCACCACGACGTATCATTTCAACAGTGGTGGTGATCCAGAAAAAATTCCTGATTTGACATGGGCGGGGTTGAAGGCATTTCATGCCCGGCATTATCACCCGTCGAATGCCATTTTCATGACTTACGGAGAAATTCCGGCCATGGATCATCAGGAAACCTTTCAGGAATTGGTATTATCACGATTTCACGATGATCTTGGGAGGTTTGGCATCCCGGATGAGCAGCGACGGAGTGCCCCGGTACGTGTGGAAGAGTCCTACGCCCTGGATGGAGAGGATGAATGTTCCGGCAAGACGCATATTGTGCTGGGATGGTTGTTGAATCAGACCATGGACATGGAGAGCCTGCTCAATGCCCATGTTCTCAATGGGGTATTGTTGGACAACAGTTCATCGCCGTTGTTGAAGGTGCTGGAAACCACGGATCTGGGGGCGGCTCCTTCGTCGTTGAGTGGATTGGATGATTCTGGGCGGGAACTGGTTTTTGCGTGTGGTCTGGAGGGGTCGGAACCGGAGCGGGCCGATGCCGTGGAGGCGTTGATATTCGATCTGTTGCGTCAGGTGGCCAACGAGGGGGTGGAACAGGAGCGTTTGGATTCGGTGTTGCATCAATTGGAGCTGTCCCGGCGGGAGATTGGTGGGGATGGTTTACCGTATGGTTTGAAATTGATCTTGAACGCTTTGACTCCGGCGGTGCATGGTGGGGATCCCGTGGCGGCGTTGGCGTTGGATGGTGCTTTGGACGCCTTGCGTGAACGCAGCAAGGATCCTGAATTCATCAAGGGTCTGGTGCGAACATGGCTGGTGGAAAATCCCCATTGGGTGCGTGTGACGCTCAAGCCGGATCAGACCCTGAATACCCGCCGCGCCCAGAAAGAAGCCATGCGCTTGCAAGTCATTCAGGCGGGCTTGGATGCTTCCGAACAACTCCGAATCAAGGAGCAGGCCGAGGCACTCAAGGAACGTCAGGAACAGGAGGATGACCCTGAAATTCTGCCCAGGTTGGAATTAACCGACATTCCTGATGACATTGCGATCCCCCGTGGGCAGGAGGAATCGGCTGGGGCACTGCCGGTCTTCTGGTTCAAGGCAGCCACCAATCGTTTGATTTATTTGCAATATGTCATGGATCCTCCATCGATGTCCGAGGAGTTGTTGGATCTGCTGCCAATTTTTTCCTCCTGTTTGCCAGAAGTGGGATGTGGTGGACGGGATTATCTGGAGACGCAGGCCCATCAATCTGCCGTCAGTGGCGGGATTGGGTCCAGGGTGGGGATTCGTGCTTCTGTGGATGCCTTGGAGATGTTTCGTTGTTTCTTTTGTATATCCGGCAAGGCATTGACTCGCAATTATCAGGCACTGACCGATTTACTGAAAGACACGATGGATACGGCCCGTTTTGACGAACTGCCTCGTTTGCGGGAACTGGTGGCACAGATGCGTTCTTCGGCAGAGATGCGTGTGACGGAGAATGGTCATGTCCTGGCACTTTCTGCGGCATCGGCGGGTTTGAGTCGTGTGGCGGCCATGAATGACCGTTGGGGTGGCTTGCGGGCGATCAGGCGACTCAAGCAGTTGGACAAATCCCTGGAGGATCCAGCTCAACTGGAAGCATTTGCGGCTCATTTGACCCGGATGCGGGAGATGTTGAGTCAGGCACCAGGACGCATGTTGGTCGTGGGTGAGGAGGGAGATTTCCCGGATTATTCCAAGGCGTTGGCTGCCAGGTGGGGAGCAAGGAGGCCCTTGTATGGTCAAGGAGAGTTGGCAGACCAGGAGGGGCTGTCAGGTCCAGGAAAAACAGCCTGGGCAACGGTTACCACGGTTCATTTTTGTGCCCGTGTACATAAAACCGTGCCCTATGCCCATGCTGACGCCCCGATTTTGTCGGTTTTGGGGCAATATCTGAAAAACGGATTTTTACATCGCGCCATTCGGGAGCGCGGGGGTGCATATGGCGGTGGGGCTGGATATGATTCGGACAGTGGATTGTTTCGATTTTATTCCTATCGTGACCCACGCATGGAGGAGACACTGGAGGATTTTCAAAATGCGCTGGCATGGTTGCATGATGGCAAAGCCGAGGCGCGTGCCCTGGAAGAAGCGATTTTGGGTGTAGTGGGTGTGATTGATCGACCTGGTTCACCAGCCGGTGAGGCCAAGAGGGCTTTTCATGATTCCTTGTACGGACGCCTGCCTGAAATGCGCCGGGCGTTTCGCAAGCGGGTCATGGAGGTCTCCACGGCAGACTTGCAACGGGTTGCGGCCACCTATCTGGATCTGGCCAACGCCAGTTTCGGGGTCGTGACCAATGCCGAAACCATGGAACAGCGTTTGGGGGAGGATTGGGTCAAGAGGATGTTGTAGCTTGAATATGCTTTTAGATGAAGGCGACGGCCAGGAGGAATGATTCAACCTAATGGGCGGAAGTGGAGATTCATGACCCTCCACATAGATCAAGGAAATCAGGGGTCCACTTTTAGGCAACCGGGCTGTTTTGATTGGCTAAAATATGCTACTTTTTCAAATTTTTTTAGAAGATGAGCATATAGCAACCTAGCAAATCAGCTCGGTTTGATTACAATTTTAACATTCCTATATTGATAAAAGTCAGAATTAATTGGAACATGTAACTTATTCTTGCTGAAATCAAAATCTATATCAACCAAATCGTTATTATTGTCAAACTTCATTCTATAACGCATAATTATTTCATTTGGGAATAAAAATTTTTTAGCACCGACAGATGTAACATACTTTAACGCATCATCAGAAAAATTAATTCTTATGAATTTATTGTTGTTTTGATATATTTCAGCATAATGATTTTCAAATATTTTAATTAAACTGCCTGCAGGAATAGTCAGGTTGAAATGAAATGCATGACCACCCAAAACAAAAAGAATATAATTTTCACCAAAAAAAATCTCTTTGCCATCGGCGATCAAAAATGGTCCCAACATTTTACTATCTTCAAATACAATTCCAAATGATTTGTTTTCTGAAAAATTTACAAGACCACCACCCATTTTCACCTGTGAGGTGTGAATTAAAAAATCACTATTAATAAAATCTGTATTCAAAGGTATTTTTATCTCATTGCCGACATCCTTTGGAGCATACAAACTAATTAACCGACTTGACAAATCAAATTTCATTTTATATTTTTCTTTGTCACTACTCAAAAAATTATAATCATAAAAAATATCTCCTAATTTAAGCTTAAAAACATTTTTTTTGCCATTATGGCTTACAGCAATTTCATCATTAGATAATTCCTCGACAAATGAGCCTGACGGAAATATTTGATTAAAATGAGTTGCATCACTACCAAGAACAAATTTTTTATAACCTTCTGAAGATATTTCAACTAACGACTCCTTCATCAATACAAGCTTTTTCATTTTTGCACTAACAGGCAAATAAATTGATTTATATTTTATTGAATTTAGTTTGCTTGGTTGGAAATAAGTGAATTGTGCCCCTTCTATAAAAAATTCATTTGGAAAACTAAGTCTTAAATCATGACATAATGTATTTCCAGAGAATGTGATTGGGTTTGTTGCATCAGGTGGAATGATTAATTTTTTTATATATCCAGTTTCATAAAATTTTATTTTATACCTATCTATCTCATCATCACGAAAACTAGCACTTGTAATATTCTTATCAGCAGGAAAAGTCTCACAAATATTTTTTATCATATCACCGAGATCTATTTTAGCAGAAAAACGTAGCGGCAATAATGTAAATTCACTCTGAGTACCTGAGCATCCGATCAAAAACAAAGCCAATAAACTACCATATTGAAAACCATGATTCATCACTTAGAACTCCTTAACGACACATTTCGGTTTTATAAATAAAAGATCAGATTATCCAAAAATGTACGACACCACAGAAAAATTTTAAATCAATAAGTGCAAATACGTATTTTTGAAAAAATATAACCAATCAACCTTTTTGCGAAATCATTCGAGTCTACTAAAGGATCAATTACAGTAAATATTTTCTGACACTCAGCCTCTAATGAAATTAACTGAACATCTTTTTCCTCATGGATCACATGAATTGCTCTGTTAAAAATTGCGCCAACACGGTTAGACTCTATATTACTAAAAGAAACTATAATATGATCAGACTTTTTAGGATGTTCTTTATTATAATTTTTTATAAAAAGAAAAAATGGTCCCTGACTATAATCAACAATGCCAAACAATTTTGCCAATACCTGTCCTTCAGTTGGAGATAATAATTTCGGATCACCTAGCCAAATCGCTTTATGATGAACACCAATTGCTTTACCAAAATTAGAAAAGGCTTTAAATATTTGAGCATCATCTTCGCGCGAAACCGATGGATTAATAAAAACACTAAAAGTTTTATATTTAGATGTATCAAACAATTCATTACTTGTTTGTTTTTTGTTTGCTATAACCAAAAAACCATCCAACTCATCAATAGTGGCTTGGTTATTATCTAATGAGCGACACGCGACAATATTCTGCACAATCAATACACCCATCACACAAAACACAAACATTTGAATTTTATTCATCTATCCCCCCACATCCGCGTTGCTTCAAACTTTCCAAACGATCAACAACAGTCTTATAATCTAATATAGCATCTTTAAATTTACTAATTCTAAGCATTGCCTTAGAAAGTGACTTACACGACTTCTTTGCATTTTTTAAAAAACCGATAGCCAGCCTGTCCGCCTCAAGTTCATCTAACGGATTGATAGCTCTTTCAATAATACCACCAACACCATCTACTTTATTATTTATTGTTATAACATCTTGACCAAGTTTTTGATCAATCTTATCATTTTTAAAGGGTGTATTAAATGATTTATATAATGATTTTCTGGCCAATTCAACATATTTTTTTGGATAAAAATTATCTATTATAAATGGAGCAGAATATTGCTCTACAGCTGGACCAACATCAACAAAAGTAGTGTTTACATTAAGATTTGTCTTGACGGAGTAATTGAATGTATTGTTATCTATCCTTAAAAAATGATGATCTTTCAGTATATGCACCATCTCATGAGATATAATAGCCTCTATCTCCTCTTCAGAAAGATCTACAATCCTTTTATCCATGATTATTGACTTGTCTACATTAGCAAATATTACTGGTGCGTTACAAGAAACAAATTCGTATTTAATTTCAAGGTCAATATTAGAGCCATCCTTAATATTTTTTTCAATACTATATATTTTATTTATTACTTCATTTAAAACGCTACCATCTAAATTAACACATTCATAAAATTTATAAATTTCTTTCTTATTGTCAATAGCAATACTTTCTCTGTCTAGCGGGGTTTTTACTAAAGTACACGAACCAAAAATAAACAACAAAAAAAATAAAAAATATATATTTAATTTTTTAAAGCCAAAAGATGTCTTTGCGTGATCAATATCATCTGCCATTTTATTAACCCAATCAAACAGGCAAGTCAAATATAACATCAAACTGGACCAGTTATATTATTAAAACCAAACGAGGTGCGATTGATTGTTATTTCACGCACAACAATAAAATTTTTCAAACTTTCCTTCAGGTCGTCATCAGCATCCTTTTCATGGGTGAATTGTGTAACAAGTTGTTCCGCTCTTTCATACTGACGAGCTACAATGGCTGCGCTGACTGCGCCTCTTCTTGCAATCACACCCTCCCTATCTGATGCAGGAATAAGTTTGGTGATTTGTTCTTCCAACTGCGAAACCTTGCAATAGGCATCCTGGGATGCTGGGTCATTGTTTTCTGCCAGCATCTCGGCACGGAGTATGGCCTCAGTGACCAAAGGATAGAGTGTTTCGATATCCATTGTTGGCTACACAGTCTGCATTTTGGTTCAAAAAATTTTACAATAGGGCAAGAATGAAGTCAATATTTTTTTGGGTTGATTTTTTTACCAAAGCATTTTGATGTTTATATATTCTAACTATATGAAAAATTTGAATTTTTAAATACAAACTTGACATCTGGTTTATGATAATATATATACTAATTGTAAATATTAATAATCTGTTAACAAATCAAAGTTACCGCTTGATCGGAAATGACACAAATGAGAACATAGTATACGGTTGGGTAACCCAAGATGGTGTCGTTTCCTGCTGCCTGCCAACCGGGCGGATCAATGGACAGTGTTGGCACTATAAACACGTTGAAAAAAGGTTAAAAAATGGCCGTTTTGATTCTGGCTGAACATCTCCAAGGAGAACCCAGTCCAATAGTTCCCTATTTGATTGGTGCGGCCCAAAAACTGGACCAAAGCATCACCATCCTGGTGGCCGGTTCCGGCAGTCCAGAGGCGGCAAACCGGATTGCCCTTCTGGCTGGGGTGGCGCAGGTCTGGTGGTCCTGGCATCCATCACAGGAAGGAGTGCCGCCGGAAGATCTGGCCCAACTGGTCAAGGAACTGGCCTCTGATTACACGCATATCCTGGCGGCAGCCTCGACTTTTGGAGGAGAACTCATTCCCAGGATTGCGGCTTTGCTGACAGTACAGCCGGTCACAAGCGTGGTGGAAATCCGTGACCAGGAAACTTTTGTCCGCCCCATGCATGGGGGTGGCGTACTGGCCCTGATGCGCACAACATCGGCCCCTGCCCTGCTGACTGTGCAACCATGGGCGTTCAAACCGGTTGGCACGGGCGATCAAACCGCCAGGGTGGAGCGTATCCGGGATGTGCCAAGGCTGGGCCTCTCCCGTCGGCTCGCTTTCGTCCCTTCGGTTGGGAGTGGATCAGTTGATCTGTCAACAGCTCAGGTCGTTGTGGCCGGAGGGGGCGGATTGGAGACCAAAGGGGATTTTTTGCTCGTGGAACAATTGGCCCACGCCCTGGGCGGGGCCGTAGGTGCGAGTCGGACAGCCGTGGATGCGGGATTGGCTCCGGCAGATCAACAAATCGGACAGACCGGGCGGATCATCGCGCCCAGATGCTACATTGCCTTGGGGATTTCCGGGGCCATTCAACATCTGGCTGGCATCAAAAATGCTGGAACCATCGTTTCCATCAATAAGGATCCACAAGCACCCATGGCAGCCGTGGCCGATTTGGCACTGACCGCAGACCTCTACGAAGCGGTCCCTGCCTTGATCTCCGCTTTGGGTTTGAATGTCCAACAGGCCTAACCGTTCAGAAACGTCCTGGGAAGGCGGTGAACCGCCTCCCCAGACCCCTCCACCCTTTTTTTTAATTTTTTATTGAAAGGGAGGGGAACGATTACCTTGATGCATTATTTCATCCAGGGGAGAGCGGCACTGGAAAACTCGCTCCAACGCGCATCCAGTTGTCCGCGTACTTCTTCGTATTGACGTGCCCGCCAGCCAATAAGGGCACCCGCATATTGCATGGTCTCCAGATCGGTTTCATTCTGGAGCATTTTGTCCAACAATCCATGCATGACCGTCACATCGTTCATGATGCCGAGCAGATCCTGCAATCCCTTGAGATGCAACGTGAATACCTGAATGCCCTTTTCCACGAAAATGGGCTGAAAAAATTCAACGGCATAGCGGAGTTTTTTGCATTCAATGCGCAATTCATGCAGTTCTTCAGTACTCATGGTGCCCATTTTCGCACCAAACGCCAAGGTTGAACGCATTCTCTTGTTGAGAAGCTTGGAAGCGTACAAACGAATGCTCTTGTCCAGTTCGTGGCGTACCTCATTGGGCACATCGACATGATTCCAGCCACGGTTATCCACCCAGCTGGCAAAATCGGTGACAAATGTCTTATATCGATCACTTTCAAGCATTATTCTGACGTTGGAATAAGCTTCATTCCGACGTTGTGTGGCCAAAACGGTCAGTTTTTGTTCACCAGAAGCCAATGGAATTTTTCCAGCCATGGCCTTCAGCCCTTCACTGATGAAGACATCCAGATCCCTGGCCTCTCCCATGGCCGTAGCGACCCATTGCATTTCTGTCCCCCAGGAATCGGTGTATTCTCTGGGGAGGGCTTTGCGGAAAAGTCCCAGAGCAGACCTCAAGCGGCGCAAGCCCACCCGCGCCTGATGCACGCCTTCAATGTCTTCACCTTTGTAGGCAATCGGCGCCCATTCGAGCAAAAAGTCCAGGTTGTAACGTAAAATAAGTCCAAAAGCTTCACTCGTGGTATGTTTCTCCTGAATCGCTGCCCCTTTGCTTGGTGCCTTTTGGGCGGGTGTCGCTTTGTTGGGGATTGCTTTGCTGTTGACCGGGTTCTTCATGAAATATCCCTCGTAAGAGTGTTCTTGGGTGATTATAGAAAGATAGATTCCTCTGTAAAAAACGAATCCATATTACACGAAGGAGTGCTTTGCAACAAGCAAGTATGTATTAACATAAAAAAATCAATCCAGGACATCAATCCCCCAAAGAAAAGGTGGACAGCTATCGATTGCGGCACTATCATTTACCGTGTCCGCCCATCGGATAAGGCTGGTTTGGAGCAGTGCAGTCAGTGAATCATTGACTATTATTCATTATATTACAGTTCACACATCAAAGGATACTGGGAGAACGGCATGACAAACACCAGACCAGACGACGACAAAAAAATCGACGTCCCCGCAGGACTTCTCAGTAATCGATTGGCCGTCGATGAAGGAGCCAACAAAATCATCCTGGGCAAAGGGAGTCAGCAGGCACAACGCAGTGCCAGACCCAAGTTCAAAAAAATGTCGGAAGAAGAATACCTGAACATCATGACCCCGCTCCATATCGAGTTGGTCAAGATGCAAAACTGGGTCAAAGAGAATGGATTCAAAATCATTGCCCTTTTTGAAGGCCGGGACGCTTCAGGCAAAGGAGGCACCATCAAACGATTCATCGAACACATGAATCCCCGTGGCTGCCATGTCATCGCTCTGGACAAGCCTACCGACATTGAACGAAGCCAATGGTATTTCCAACGTTATGTGAAGCATCTCCCGTCTGCAGGAGAAATTTGTCTGTTTGACCGCAGCTGGTACAATCGCGCTGGCGTGGAACGTGTGATGGGATTTTGCAGCAAGGATCAGGTGCGGGAATTTTTGCGCTCCGTGCCTGAATTCGAACGCATGCTGGTCTCTTCCGGAACCATTTTGTTCAAATTCTACTTCTCCGTCAGCAAAGAGGAGCAACTCCGCCGCTTCAACAGCCGGATGCAAGACCCCCTCAAACAATGGAAACTCTCCCCAGTGGACAAGGAGTCCCAGGATAAATGGGAAGATTATACCAAAGCCAAAGAGGATATGTTTTTTTACTCCTCCACAAACGAATGTCCATGGACCATTGTCAAATCCGACGACAAAAAACGGGCACGCATCAACAGTATTAAATATTTCTTGAACACGCTGCCTTATAAAGGCAAAAACAAGGATATTCTGGACTACGACAAGCGTGTTGTGCGTACCGTGGCCGAAGAGATTGGCATTGATTGACCATCAACGGTGCATGTGAAGCTTGGGTCGATTTTTCATCGCCACATCCTGTGATAAAACCCATCTCCCAGGAGTTGGAATCCTGTTCGAAAAAAAATCAAGACCTTGGGGGGCGGTGAACCGCCCCCCAATACCCCCCACCCTTTTTTTTTATTTTTATTTTTATTTTTATTTTTATTTATTTATTAAATTATTAAAAAAAAGAGGGGGTCTGGGGGATTCATCCCCC
>JAMOBH010000528.1:0-2216 GCA_039908085.1 Magnetococcus sp. YQC-5 | reverse complement strand
TGAGCCATGACGACTCAGACCCTCAATCTTGTCTCTGATTTTCGTGGAATTACGTCTCAGTGTCCAGAGAAATCTGGATGCCCCGTTGCCAAATGGCTTGGCAATAGGGCCCAAAACGAGTCGGATGGGGTTTTTGATAGGGACAGGTTCCCCTGATTTCCGCGCTGCAAGCTGACGCAATCAATCTGATCCAAGTTGCGACGCGAAGAGCTCGTCCGTCGAGTTGGCAAAGACAAAGTTGTCGTTCCAGGTCTCAAGCTGTTTCAATTCCAAAGATGGAATTTGCAAGCAAATTTTGAATGGTATTGTATGAGAGTGAACGTAAATTTGGCGGGGCAAGACGACCCATATCAAACTCATTCTCCGTAACAAATTGTAACAAATCGATGAGAAAGTTTGAATCCCTCCTGCCGGGCAATTGATGAAGCAATGTTTGAAGTGGCTGAAATTGCTACAACTCCATCAAAAAAGCAAACTTTCTCCATTTTGTCTGCCAAGCAGGATGGAGAATTGTTTGATTCCGACCGTCTTGGATGGCAAGGCTCAATAACGCCACAGTCTCAACTTGAATCAACCTGCAACACTTCCTCCAGTGAGTTGTCTCTCAATCGTGAGGTGACGATGCTGACACCTCAATCTTGTCTCTGATTTTCGTGGAAATCCGTCTCAGTGTCCAGAGAAATCCTGCAGTCCCATCGCCAAACAGCTTGGTAATGGATCCCAAAATGGGTCGGATGGGGTTTTTGGGAGGGACAGGTCCTTCGCTGGTGTGTTGGAACCATGCGGCACCTTCTGGGACCAGGCGGTTGAAAAAAGCGACCAGATCGCGCTGAACATCTGGATCAGCGTTTTCTTGGATGGTCAAGCTGGCAGAAGTGTGTCGGCAAAAAATTGTAATCTGACCTGTTTGTGCGTTCTGGCCTTGCAACCACCCTGCAATATCTTTGGTGATTTCCAGCAATCCCACACCTCGTGTTTGGACTGTGATGGTCGTTTGGGCTTGCCGCATTTTATTCCAACTCGTTGCGTGTTTCACTCTGGGCAGTAACCCAGTAGTGACACCCACCTAACCTTTCCCCGTATGCCGTTTCTCTCCAACCAGCCTCTACCAATTGTTGACGCAACACTCCTGGCAACAAACGCTCCTCCTCTGGTGGCCCCGCATGTCGCCCTGGTTCTCGCTCTGGACATGTCCTCGCATGGCCCCAATCCAGGACCGCCAATAATCCACCTGGACGTAAAATACGTCGAATCTCAACCAGAGCGGCTGCTGCTTGCACCTCATGCAGGGTAAAGGCGACAAACACGGCATCCCATCCCCCGGTCTCCAACCCGGTGTTAAGAAGGTCCGCTTGAATCATATTCAATCGGGGATGACCACCCAATCTCTCCCGCAGGAAGGCAAAAATCGGTTCCTGCAATTCTACCGCCACCACTCGGCCATTCTCACCGACCGCTTCCAGCAGTGCGTGGGTAAAAAATCCGGGTCCACACCCTAAATCCACCACTTTCATGCCGGGCAAAATTCCCATCTCGCGCACCAGTGCCAACGGATCCGCCACAAATCGTTGCTGTGGGTCCAGTAAGCTGGCTGCTCGCGCCGGGTCAAACAGATGCTTGGGTTGGTGACTTTCCTGAAATTCCATCCCTGTTTCTCCTTTACCCTTCACACGGACAATTCATCGGTTTCGCCCTTATTCCCGCACATCCCCATCGATTCAGAATTTTTGCAGAATACGTTTTCCAAGACATAATCACCATCATACGAATGCTTCAAACATAGAGTTAGAGTTAATGCGATTAATGGTATTTTAGACCACTCTTTTGAATCTAACTTATAGCCTATTGTGTTTCTACAAAGAATTCTAATGCTTTTCTTGAGTTAAGAGTGGCATACAGAGCCTTCATGTCAAGTCCAGCCTTCTCAATGACATCCGCCGCTTCCTCACGCCAAACCAAGTCCCCTTCTTCCCGAAAATTACGCCGAATTTCTCGGAGAGTATCTAGGGCGTGTTGGCATTCAATAAGAAAATAACGTCCATTCAAGCCAGATCATAATGCAAGCCAAAGCAATGATCGCCTCGAAAGACTTGTCAAGCTTTTCATAGTTCCGTTCTTGATCCAACGAGAAAATCGTTTATAAACATTATTCCAACGACCATACGAGGAAGGAAGATCTCGCCATGGCGCGCCAGTCCGAGCAATCCAAAGAACCG
>JAMOBH010000527.1:0-2218 GCA_039908085.1 Magnetococcus sp. YQC-5 | reverse complement strand
AAAGCTGGAGATTCATGACACTTCGATCTCTGCTACAGCAACTCAAAAGCGCGTCCATCGGGAAGGCGGTAGCGACTGAAGTCGGCGACGTCTACGGTCATGATTTGCATCACACCGGTCTCCATGGCCAACCAATAAAGCGAGGCATCGGCCAAATCCATTGGCCGCTTCTTGGGTTCCGTGTACTGGTGCATCCATTTGATCATGTCACCCAGATGGAAGGCTTCAAAAGGATACACAAGCGCACCTCCCATCTCCAACCAGCGCAGCAGCTCAAAGCGTTGGGGAGTGGCCAGCAGATGGGAGGCCTCCACCACGCACGGCCATGTGGTCAGCAGACGCAGGCCGGTCTGGGAATGCTCGGCGACGCACTGGTCGAAATGCCGGTGATGCTTGTCGTCCACCGCGAACAGGGCGATCATCGCCCCGGCATCAAGCAGAATGCTTCTCACGCAATTTGGCCTTGATTTTCCCCGATACATTCTCGGATGCGTCGGGATCACCCATAGGAGCACCGCTTCTTACAGCCTTCAGTAGTTCCGCAGGGTTTTTGAAACCGAGTACCCGTTCCAGCGTATCCTTGACAAAAGCCGACTTGGTGATGCCAAGCCGTTTAGCCTCTTGATCTACCCGCGTTTCCAGTGCGGGGTCCAAACGAACTGACAGGGCCATGGCCACCTCCATGTTGATGCGGACACTTGTATTATTGTATTGCAAAAATACCCAATTCGAGAGAGGATAGCCAGAAAAAATGACGCGCCTGGTTTGTCAAGCGACACGAAGAATTGACCCCCTGGCGACATGAAGAACTGACCCCCCTCCGATTATGCTGGTTGATGGTTGCAGGATGACGGTATGCTTGCCCAAGGATCATCGTATGAGCAATCGTGCCATCAACCTTCGCAAGAGTGCATGCCATGGACTACATGACCCGCATTGATTGCAACCCGAGCATTTGCGGTGGCACGCCGGGACGAGCAAGAAGATATCCTTTTTGTCCGTTTCAACGAGGAACCAGTGGAGAGGGATATCTCCTGTGGCTGGGACGTCAATGTTGGCTTGACCGCCGAGAGAATCGGTCAAATGACCATCCTGGATGCCAAGGCCGATGGCTTGTTGCCATTGAGGCTGCCCAAAACGGTTTTTGCCGATGTACATGGCAGTCTCCTCAGTGGTGGCATCCCCTTGGGAGAACCTGCCAGGATCCTGGATTTCATTCAAGTCGAAACCAGGCAAAAATCTCTAAAAGAGATTGTGATACAATGGGTTGCTGACGGAACCCCATCTCTTAACCGGACACTGGTGCGTTCAATTATCTTTCTGAACGACTCACTGGTCGTCGCCCAATCCACCACATCCACCTTCCAGGGCAAGTCAGACTCGACAAAATCATCCAGCAAATCGCTCATCACCTCCAAACCGAGTGGCTGGTCGGAAATCACGCACAAATCCAGGTCTGAATATTCCTTGGCTGTCCATTTGACGCGAGAACCAAACGCCCGTACCTCATGGTTGGGTACATGTTTCTGGAGAATCTCCTGAACAATCTTCAGGTGGTCCGGGCGGATATCAATCGGGGGAGGTTTGCTCACGTTGTGCCGATTCTCTTTTGCAGTTGTTCAAGAAGAAACTGAGCCTCTTTCAGAAAGTCGGGAATGTACTCAACAACGTCAATGGCTATCTTTTCATCATAGGTATGACTGGTCTTCCCTCTTCTCTCTCTGTATTTTTTCCAATCTGCCCAATTTCCCAACAACAGCCCATATTCATTGCCCGTGCGAATCAAATCCGGAAAAAGCATATCATCTATCACGTCTTCTGAAGGAGACGCCAACGCCAGAAATCTCTTGAGCATTTTGTGACTGATTTCATAGGTGAATTCAAAGCGTTGAATCAATCCGTCCCGAATCTGAATATCGGAGACATCCTGTTGATAACGGCTCAACCCCTCATCGAGTCGCTGAACCGCTCTTTCCAAGGGTGAAAGGTCAAGTTTATCCGTCATGGTCATCAGAACTCATACCCCAAGCTACCCAATTTCCGCCGCATCAACTGGTCCAGTTCCTGCCCCTTGGCCATCTGTTCTCCCAGTTTTTCAGTCAATTTGCGCATCCGAGTCCGCACGCGCATCCCCCCTGGCACGAGAACCGAACAGGATGACCTTTTCCGGGTCGGCCTCGCGCACGATCCTGGCGACCGCCTCGCTCACCAACCCGTC
>JAMOBH010000526.1:0-2219 GCA_039908085.1 Magnetococcus sp. YQC-5 | reverse complement strand
TTCAAGAAGCCGAGCAATTAATAAATTCTGGTCCATAGGGAACCTTGAACCACGATTTGGATTTCTCTGTCAAGGCTTTGTTTGCAGATGACCTACCTGGGCAGTTACTTTTTTTTGAAAAGCAAACGATCAAAAATTCATTTGCTCCACAGGCCAACGTGCCCGAACATTCTGTTCCCAACTGGTGCGTTGTCCTGCCAGAAAACGACGCAATCCTGCCCAGGCGATCATGGCTCCATTATCAGTACAGAGTGTCAACGGAGGGAAATAAACCTGCATCCCTGCTGCTGTCACCTGTTCTGCCATGACCTCGCGCAATCGCTGATTGGCTCCCACACCACCTGCCACCACCAGCCTTTGTTCGCCCACATGACGACAGGCTGCCAAAGACTTGCGGGTCAATGAATCCACAATGGCTTCCTGATAGGCTGCCGCCACATCACTCTGACCGGTACTGGTACTCACCCGTGATGGATTTTGCCACAAAAACGTCCGCAAAGCTGTTTTCAATCCAGAGAAAGAAAAATCCAACTGCTCCTTGCCTGACATGGCACGAGGAAACGAAACCGACTCCCGATTTCCGCCCTCTGCCAACCGGGCCAAGGCTGGTCCTCCCGGATACCCCAACCCCAAAAGACGGGCACCTTTGTCAAAGGCCTCGCCCACGGCATCATCTCTGGTTTGTCCAAGCAAACGATATTCCCCGAAGGCTTTGGCATGCAACAGCATGGTGTGCCCCCCGGAAACCAGCAAGGCCACAAATGGAAAATCCATGTCACCCCATGCCGGATCCAGAAAGGGACTCATCAAATGGCCTTCCATGTGATGCACTCCCACCAGAGGAACTCCCAAAGCGAGTGTCATGCCTTTGGCCACCGCCATGCCAGCCAACAACCCTCCGATCAAGCCAGGCCCAGCGGTCACGGCAATACAGGCAAGCTCGTTTGGAGTCACTTTGGCAGAATGGAGTGCTGTTTGAATCACGGGCATGATGTTGCGAATATGGGCACGACTGGCCAATTCCGGGACCACTCCGCCATATTGGGCATGCAGATCAACCTGGGCATGAATGATATTCGACAGCACACGCGGAATTCCATCCGCTGGGAGTTCCACCACGGCTGCGGCTGTCTCGTCGCAACTGCTTTCAATACCCAATACCCGCATCATCTTGTCCCCATCGTCATTTCGTCCTATTTTATCAGGATACTCTCATTTCGGAGTTTCACCTATGGTGCCACCTTGACATGAACTGAGGCAAGCATGAAAACACATCTCAAAATCGGCACCAGGGGCAGTGCCTTGGCTCTTTGGCAAGCTCGTTGGGTGCAATCCTTGTTGCAAACCAGTCATCCTGAAGTGACTGTGGAACTGGTCATCATCAAGACCAAGGGGGATTTGATCCTGGATGTCCCTTTGGCACAGGTTGGTGGCAAGGGATTGTTTGTCAAGGAACTTGAAGAGGCTCTCCTGGATTTTCGTGTGGATCTGGCGGTTCACTCCATGAAGGACGTACCGGCTGAATTTCCGGTGGGATTGGGATTGGGGGCCATTTTGGAACGTGAGGATCCTCGTGATGTTTTGTTGGCGACTCATTTTTCAGGACTGGCTGATTTGCCACAAGGGGCGCGGGTGGGATCTTCTTCGTTGCGCAGACAGAGTCAACTATGGCATTTGCGACCGGATTTGCGTATTGATTCGTTGCGAGGCAATGTCAACACCCGGATTGGCAAACTTGAAACCGGGGCCTTTGATGCCATTGTTTTGGCTGCTGCCGGGGTTAAACGTCTGGACATGACGAAACATGTGGTGGAATATTTTGATCCAGATGTATTCATTCCGGCCAATGGGCAGGGAGCGGTTGGTATCGAATCACGAATGGACGATCTTGAAACCGCTCATTGGATCGCTGCCTTGAATCATGAACCAACGCGGGTTACGGTGAGTGCGGAACGGGCTTTTTTGCGGGAACTTGAAGGGGGGTGTCAGGTGCCTATTGCCGGATTTGCCCGTTTGCGGGATGGAGGTTTGTCTATGACCGGACGGGTTGGTTCTCTTGATGGCAAGGAATTGATTACACTTGTGCGACAGGGATCTGAGCGGGAGCCTGAACTTTTGGGGCGTCATTTGGCCCAAGAGATGTTGGCGAACAAAGGCTGGTGGTGGCAGGTGGTGTGGGAGCCAATCAGCGATTGCGCGAGGTCATGGCAGAACAGGTG
>JAMOBH010000176.1:0-11573 GCA_039908085.1 Magnetococcus sp. YQC-5 | reverse complement strand
AAAATAAAAATAAAAAATTAAAAAAAAAGGGTGGGGGGGATTGGGGGGCGGTTCACCGCCCCCCAAGGTCTTGGTCTTTTGGTGGGGGACGAACACCACTATCCATCAAATACCCAGCAGCACCCCATGGACTCATCAAACCCCGGCTTGGAGATAACGCCGCATGCCCCGCCCCAAAGCAACCAGTTGGGCAAATTCCTGTGGTGTGGCACTCAATGCGTGGTCCCGAATTGTGGTATCGGATTTATCCAGGGTAAAATGTTTTTCGATGATGCGCGCCCCTCTGGCAATGGCAAGGAGGGGAACTTCCAGGCCCAGAGAGTGATCACTGTAGCCCGCATAAGGGGCATTGTCAAACACCTTGGGCAGATCGGTCAAGTCCCATGGGTACGCGGGATAGAGAGACTTGCACCACAAATAATCCACAGTGCCGTGATGTTCGAAAGGAAGACCTTCTCCATCCCACATCCCCAAGGAAATGATGACTGGCAAACCTGTCCTGATGATCTGCCGGACCAAATCAGGATACTCCTTGACCGTGCGGGAGGCAATTTTGACACGGGTTGGATTGAAAGGTCGCAACATCTCCCAGGCATCCGGGCGAATCACGGAAAACAGCAATTCGATTTCATTGAATTGGGCGACACGTTGCAACTGGGCGATGATTTCCGGCGTGATCCGATTGATCTCCCCTGCCCCGTCGCGCCATCCAAGCTGCATTTTGACCACGTCTGCACCAGCCAGCTTGGCTTGACGAATCATCTCTCCAGCCAGTCCAAAATGACCGTTATGGTTCAAACCGATCTCGGCGATAAACAACATGAATGACATACTCCTTTATATTGGTTTAAATTTCCCGTAATAATGACATGTGCCAGGATGCCGACCAGAAAGTCAAAAGCAAAACCCTGGGGGATGAATCCCCCAGACCCCCTCTTTTTTTTTAATAATTTAAAAAAATAAAAACAAAAATAAAAAAAGGGTGTGAGGAATTGGGGGGCGGTTCACCGCCCCCCAAGGTCTTGATTTTTTATCAATCAAAAATGCACGCAAAGCCCCTGTCAAGTCAAACATAAAAACGTCTCCTCCTTCCCATATGCAAACAAGTCCTCTCACGTTCAAATTGTCATTCTTTGCTGAATACAGTATGCAGAAACAGCTCTCATTGGTATTCTTTCTGGTCGGCAGTAGCGTCTTGCGGGCAGTTTGTGGTATTGTTGGTTGGATTTCATGTGCGGCCTGATTGGCGATGACTCAGGACACATGCAGGCGCAAAGGGCGCGTTTCTCCATACGAACCAAAGAAAAATCAAACAATTGACATGAATGATATCTGGGAAAAAGCCTTGACGGTCATCCAGGAACAGGTCTCTCCACAAGTGTTCAACATGTGGATCAAACCTTTGCGTCTTGGTCAATGCGGAGCGGATCGTCTGGAAATTCTGACCAGTAACGATTTTTCCGCCGAATACGTGCAAAATCACTATGGTGCCTTGCTGGAATCCGCCAGTTCCATGGAGGCCGGACGCAACATTCGCCTTGTCTTTCGCTCCAATCCAACACCTGAGTCGCAACCTGTCGCCACGGTCGAGCCTGAACCCTCCCCGGTCGCAGCTCCCACCCGCACGGGTGTGGACGCACGTTACACTTTTGAATCCTTTGTGGTGGGCAGTTGCAATCAGTTTGCCTATGCCGCCGCTGCACGGGTGGCGGATGCCCCGGCAACCGCGTATAATCCTCTGTTTATCCATGGCGGGGTGGGTTTGGGCAAAACCCATCTGCTGCATGCCATTGGCAATGCCCTGCTCAAGTCACGGCCAACATTGAAAACGCTTTATCTCTCCTCGGAAAAATTCATGACCCAGTTGATCGATTCTTTGCGATTCAAACGGGTGCATGATTTCAAGGAAAACTTTCGCTCTGTGGATGTCCTTCTGGTGGACGACATTCAGTTCATTGCGGGCAAAAAGGCAACCCAGGAGGAATTTTTTCATACATTCAACGCCCTGTACGAATCCAACAAACAGATCGTCATGTCCTCAGACAGCTTTCCGGCGGAAATCGAACACCTGGAGGAACGGTTGCGTTCCCGTTTCGGGTCTGGCCTGGTGGTGGACATCCACCCCCCAGACCTGGAAACCCGCATGGCCATCCTGAAAAAAAAGGCTGCCAGAGAGGGCATGGATCTGCAAGACGACGTGGCCTTTTTTTTGGCAGATGCCATTCATACCAACGTCCGCGAACTGGAAGGTGCTTTGATCCGGGTTTTTGCATTGGCCTCCATGGAACAAGAACCCGTCACCATGGCCCTGGTAAAAGATTCATTGCGGAATGTGACGCGGCAACCACGTCAGATCTCCATGGAAAAAATCATCGAAACCGTGGCAGCCTATTTCAAGATCCGTCCTCTTGATATTCGTTCCGAAAAACGTTCCAGAAGGTTCAGTCATCCAAGACAGGTGGCCATGTTTATTTGTAAGATGTTGACCAATCATTCCTATCCGGAAATCGCTTTGGAATTTGGCGGGCGCAATCATACGACTGTGCTGTATGCCGTGGACAAAATCGCCACTCAACAAAAAGTGGATCCTCATCTGGAGGATGTGGTCAACGCGCTGACTGCGATGTTGCGCAAGTAACTCACTGCCCCTCTTTTTTTTTAAAAAAAATTATTAAAAAAAAAGAGGGGGTCTGGGGGATTCATCCCCCAGGGTTTTGCTTTTGACTTTTGATTTTTGACTTTTTGCCCACAGGGCATGAGTAGGGTATTCCTGGGGAGGCGGTGAACCGCCTCCCCAGACCCCTCCACCCTTTTTTTTAATCATTTAAAAAAAAGGACATTTTTGGCACACAACGAGACATTGATTTTTAAAGGCGTGAAACTATGGAATTTTTCATTGATCGTGATCCGTTTTTGAAGGTTCTGACCCGCATTCAAACCGTGGTGGAACGACGCAATACCATGCCGGTTCTGGGCAATGCCTTGCTGAAAGTCGAGGATGGAAATCTGATGATCTCAGCCACGGATTTGGAAGTTTCGTTGCGCACCGTGACCCAGGTGGAGATGGTGATCCCTGGTGATCTGTCGGTGGGGGCAAGGACTTTGTTCGATGTGGTCAAGGAATTGCCTTCCAAACCGATACGTTTACGCCGCGAGGGAGATCGACTGTTATTGACCTGTGATCGCGCCCGTTTTGATCTGGCGGGCTTGCCAGCAGAGCTTTTTCCCGAAATCCCACAACCCGAAGGGGAATTTCGCCTTGAGCTGCCCCGTGAACTGTTGGCCGAGTTGCTTGAAAAAACCTACTTTGCCATGTCATACGATGAAACTCGTTTTGTCCTCAACGGCGTATTGTTGCAATTGACACCTGCCGAAATCGAAGGAGGCCTGGGTCACATTCGCATGGTGGCGACCGATACCCACCGCATGGCCATGATGGAAGGCCATGTGGATTCTCCAATCCCTGACTTCCGGGAAGCCATCATTCCCAGAAAAACCGTATCCGAACTGCGCAAATTGCTGGAAGAAGATGCTGACACGGTGGAATTGATTTTGGGGCCAGCTCACCTGCAACTCATCAAGCCGGAACTTTCCTTGATTTCCAAGGTCGTGCAGGGTCGTTTTCCAGACTGGCGACGGGTGGTCCCCACCGGGAATACGGTTCACATGACCACAGCCCGCGAGGCGTTGCAACAGGTGGTGAAACGGATGACCACGCTTTCCCACGAAAAATCCATTGGCGTGCGCATTCGAATTGAAGGTAATCGCATGCAGATTGTTTCCGTCAATCCAGAACAGGATGAAGCCGAAGAGGAGATGGCCGTCGATTTCAATGGCACCATCCCGATCACCATTGGCTTCAATGCCCGTTATCTCCGTGAGATTCTATCCGCCATTGCCGGTGAATCGGTACGGTTCGCCTTCAAAGATGACGAATCCCCGGTCTTGGTATTTGATCCAGAACGCAATAATGCCCTGTTTGTGCTGATGCCCATGCGGGTGTAAAAAAATATAAAAGAGCGGTGAACACCACCCACCCTTCCAACATTTCACCCTTCAATCATAAACAATCAAAAAAGAAGGGTGGAGGGGTCTGGGGAGGCGGTTCACCGCCTCCCTGGAAATGGCCGAAACGACGATCAAAGCCGAAAAAAAGAAATGAAAAATCCAACCATCAAAATTATAATTATGTCTTTTGCCCGAACGGCATCCTGATTCTATGATTTTGACATGGCTTCGATTACAAAATTTTCGCAATATTGAACAAGCTTTTTTGCGCTTCGGTCCAGGTTTGAATCTCATCATTGGAGCCAATGGTCAAGGCAAAAGCAATCTTTTGGAAGCTGTGGGATTGCTGGCCACTGGACGATCCTTTCGACGGGTTCCCTCCGGGATGCTGCGACGTTGGGATCAGCCTTGGTTGCGTATCCATGGTGAAGTGCAAAGCCAAGAGATCTCCCATCAATTGGATGTCCTGGGTGAATCCAATCGCCTGATCGTGCGCCTGGACAACAAGCCCATGGCTGCGGTTTCGGTCATGGAACGGGTGCTGACTGCCGTGATCATCACCCCGGAAACTCCGATTCTGGTGCGAGGGGGACCGGGAGAACGCCGCAGTTTTCTGGATTGGGTGATTTTTTCCGCCCATCGACGCCACGGTTTGGAATCCAGGGAGTATCATCGGGCACTGCAAGCACGGAATCATTTACTCCGACTTCCCCAGCGTGATGTCCGGGAACTGGAGGCCTGGGAGACCCATTTGGCGGTGTTGGGGGCCAGGATTGCGGTTCGTCGATTCAAAACCCTGTCAGAATTGACGCGCCTGCTGCCTCATTTTCTGGATGCGTTGGATCTGGTTTCCGACCGTTATGACATGATACTTTCCAGTCAACTGGACAAGATTCTGACCCATAAGGAAGAGGAATCCGCTGCCATCGAGCGTGCGAGAGGCTTTTTGCAGGAAGAGCTGGGACGCAGTCGAGAGGGGGATCGACGCTCCGGGACAACCCGCGTGGGGCCTCATCGGGATGACCTGTTGTTCCGCCTGGAGGGACATCCCTTGGCGCGGGTTGGTTCACGAGGACAACAAAAACGGTTTGCTTTGGCCTTGAAACTGGCCGAAGCGGCCTTGTTGGAGGCGTCACTGGGCGAACCGCCCGTGATGGTGTTGGATGATCCAGCCTCGGAGCTGGATCAGGATGGCATTCACAGGTTGATGGAGGTGTTGTCTGCCCAAGGCCGACAACTGTTTGTGGCTGCCCGCGAAGCCAGAGACATTCCATGGACGAACCGACCGCGCGTTGTCTGCGCGGTTACAGCGGGGGTATTTCAAGTCACTACGGAGCGTGCGAATTCATGACCACATCGGAAGAAATCACCCCGGCCCCCAGTGGAGCCGGTGAGTATGGCGCGGAAAGCATCAAGGTTCTCAAGGGGCTGGAGGCGGTACGGAAGCGTCCCGGCATGTACATCGGCGATACCGATGATGGTACGGGTTTGCATCACATGGTATTCGAGGTGGTGGACAATGCCATTGACGAAACCCTGGCAGGTCATTGCGACCGTATTGACGTGTTTCTGCGCATCGATGGTTCTGTGACGGTGCGAGACAACGGACGTGGCATTCCCACCGAGATTCATCAAGAGGAGGGACGCTCCGCAGCCGAAGTGATCATGACCGTGCTGCATGCCGGAGGCAAGTTTGATCAGAATTCATACAAGGTCTCAGGGGGACTCCATGGGGTGGGCGTTTCAGTGGTCAATGCCTTGTCAGAGCATCTGGAACTGACCATTCGACGGAATGGCGAGGTGTGGCGTCAGGAATATCGTGAAGGAGATCCGGTCGCGCCCATCAAACGCATCGGCGCAACCCCATCCAAAGGTACGGAAGTGACGTTTCGTCCGAGCAGACAGGTCTTTACGGATGTCACATTTTCTTTTGATGTCTTGTCACAACGTCTTCGGGAACTCTCCTTCCTCAATCCTGGTGTCAACATTCACATTCGCGAAGATGCCACTGAAAAGGAACATCATTTTCATTATGAAGGGGGGATTCGTTCTTTTGTGGAACATCTGAATCGTGCCCGCACCCCCTTGATGACCCCACCGATCTATTTTTCAGAACAGCGCGGACTGGTGCAGGTGGATGCAGCGTTGCAATGGAATGACTCGTATCAAGAAAATGTGTTTTGTTACACCAACAACATTCCGCAGCGGGATGGAGGAACCCATTTGATCGGGTTTCGTTCGGCGTTGACGCGGATTTTGAACCAGTATGCCTTGTCGAGCGGTTTGCTCAAGAAGGACAAGGGAGCCACCCTGGCAGGTGAGGATTGTCGTGAGGGCTTGACAGCGGTATTGTCCATCAAGGTGCCGGATCCCAAATTTTCCTCGCAGACCAAGGAAAAGCTGGTCTCTTCCGAGGTGCGTACAGCCGTGGAAGGGGTGATGGCGGAAAATCTGACGACTTATTTTGAGGAGCATCCTCAAGAAGCCAAAAAGATCCTGGCCAAGTCGGTGGAAGCGGCCACAGCCAGAGAGGCGGCACGCAAAGCACGGGAGTTGACGCGACGCAAAAGTGCGTTGGAGATTTCATCGTTGCCAGGCAAGTTGGCGGATTGTCAGGAAAAGGATCCTGCGTTCAGCGAGTTGTATCTGGTGGAGGGGGATTCCGCCGGTGGTTCAGCCAAGCAGGCCAGGGATCGGAAATTTCAGGCCATACTGCCTTTGAAGGGCAAGATTCTCAACGTGGAGAAGGCACGTTTTGACAAGATGCTCTCCTCAGCCGAGGTTGGGACGTTGATTACGGCCTTGGGTACAGGGATTGGCGCGGAGGAGTATAATATCGCCAAACTGCGTTATCATCGCATCATCATCATGACCGACGCGGATGTGGATGGATCGCATATCCGCACGTTGTTGTTGACGTTTTTTTTCCGTCAATTCCCGGAGATCATCGAGCGAGGATATCTGTACATTGCGCAACCTCCGCTGTATCGACTCATGCGTGGCAAAACAGTGCGTTATCTCAAGGACGAGGAGGCCTTGGTTTCCCTGTTGATGGAGAGTGGTTTGGACGGGGTGAATCTGGTTGGAGCTGAAGGTGTTTTGTCACCTGGAGATCTGGTGGCGACGGTCAAAGAGGCGCGTCGTTATCTGGTCGTGCTGGATCGTTTGTCACGACGTTACAATCGTCAGGTGTTGTCAGCGGCTGTGGAACAGGCCCAGGTGACAGAGGAGAGTCTGTCAACATCCGAGTCGGCGCGTGCGGCGGCAGATCGGTTGTTGGAAGTTTTGAGCAGGAGCAAAGGATCGGATCGTTTGACGGTTCATTTGACCAAAGATCGGGAGACGGGCCTGGAAACTTTGGTGGTCAACAGGACCACACATGGGGTGGCGGTCAGCATGAATCTGGATGCCGATTTATTGCACTCCCCGGAATACCGGGAAATGACTCTGTTGGCCACCCAGATTCAGGAACGGTTGGGATCTGCGCCCAGACTGATCAAGGGAGGTCAGGAGGTGGTGGTGACTGGGCTGGAATTCCTGGTGAGCTGGATTCTGGCCGAGGGACGCAAAGGACAATCGATTCAACGGTATAAAGGTTTGGGTGAGATGAATCCAGAGCAGTTGTGGGAGACCACCATGGACCCCACGATACGAACCTTGTTACAGGTGCGGGTGGAGGATGCGATTGAGGTGGATGTGGTATTCACCACCTTGATGGGGGATGCGGTTGAACCACGCAGGGATTTCATCCAGGCCAACGCGCTCAATGTGGTCAATTTGGATATCTGATCAGGATGGTGCTTTTTATGGATGGAGTCCGACAGCTCACACCCCTGGTGGAGTGCAGGGGTGTGAGCCTCTGGTGGGGTTTGGGGCACCGCTCCAATCCATGTCAGCAACAGCATCATTGGGTTCTGTAAAATCAAATCAAAACATTGACTTTGTGTAGCTTATAAGCTATGCCTGATCATGAAATACGATGTTGAAGAGTATCGAACAATAAACGGGAAGAGTCCTTGTTCTGCATGGCTGTTCAACCTGTAAATTTTGCCCAGAAGGGATATTTTGTTTGACTGAGTGTCGCTCGTGCTGGTGAGTCCTGTTTAAATCAGCTTCACCGTCCGTTCCGTGGTTCCCCGTGCCATCCGTTCGCATGAAAACAGGAGATGTTGCATTGTGACGAATTTAAATGAGTTGCCGACATTGGAGGAACTTCTCAAAAAGCGTGGAGTCGTTAAAGGAGAGGATTTTGGAGATTACCAGGACTATATAGAGTCACAGGAAAAAAGACTACGCCCTAGTCTATTAGGTTTTAGCGATATATATCCAGAGGGTAGCATGCATTTGGCAATGAGAAAAATCATTTTTACACGTGGGCGTAAGCTGTAGCAAATGCCCCAATCATCCTGTGAGATAGAAACAATAAAGGGACAAGAAGTTGCCCGCGTCCTTGTTTTTTACAGTGAGAAATTCACTAAATACCTCAGCACAACCATTTCCGTTTCTGAAAAAATACCGGAAGAGATAAACAATCATATACGAAATGCATTCACTCATTTGGCGCGTGTTCAGTTTTGCGTTGACGAGGATAAAATCAGGTCGGAGGCGAATCAGGCTATTAATCACATTGAACGAGCTAACAGGGATTGCCTGAAAGCTTCGATAATATGCACTCGCGATACGCTTAATGAGATGAAACTTGATGTGTATTTCCACCATGGAAGTCTTACCCCGGCAATTGATGCACAATATAAGAAAATACAACAGATGAGGGAAGAAGCGTATGCTATAGAGTCTAGAGGGGATGACGATCAAACGCAAAAACTTGAGGAAATTCTCCGGTTGATTCTCCACACAACCGAACAAATTAAAGAGCAATACCAGGAGGTTGGCTCTAAAAAAACGCGCATTATCAGGGTTATAAAAAGATGGTTTAGGCCAGTCATCTACGCTCCTTCTATAATTATTGGCACGATATTTGGTGTCATTATCAAGACATACGCAGAAGATATAATAAATTTTTTTAAGATATTAATTATTCATTAATCGCTACTTAACCGTGGTTCAAACTAAAGTGTCAATAATGACCGCACACAGTATACCATACCGCCCATGTATGTCACCCCTTTTGGATTATTATGGTTGCACACCCAAGATGGGACGATCATTGCCTTATCCCCGGCTCCATCCGAGGCACCAGTTGATCGCCATTGGCAAACGCAGGTAGGGAATTGGTTGGAAGCCTTTTTTCAGGGATCTTTTCACTCTCTGGAGACCTTTCCCCTTTCACCGCAGGGCACGCCTTTTCAGCGTCGTGTATGGGCATTGCTCAGAGAGATTCCTCTGGGACAAATCGAGACTTACGGGTCTTTGGCGCGCCGTTTGCAAACTTCCCCCCGTGCGGTAGGCCATGCCTTGGCCTGCAATCCCATTCCCATCCTGATTCCCTGTCATCGCGTGCTGGCCGCCCATGGTTTGGGGGGCTACAGTGGTGCTGGCGGGGTCATGGGCAAGAGGTTCTTGCTTGATTTGGAGGGAGTCACGCTTGTCAATGATTTATCTTGATAGCAGGGGACAATGGCTTTACTTGCAATGTTCATGATGATAAGCTATTGTAAAAGTATCATGGGGTCAAGGCTCTTGCCTATTGATCCGTTGTTTTTACAAATTAATATTTATTAAAGGATATGTCTCATGGCATTTATTGTTTCACCTTCTTTTCCAGTGGATCGCTCCGATTTTCATGCTGCATGGAATGCCCTGCAAACCCATTATGAGCAAACAAAAAATCACACTTTACAGCAACTGTTCGCTGATGATCCACAACGATTTCAGAATTTTTCCCGTCGATTTGACGGATTCCTGGTTGATTTTTCGAAAAATCATCTCACCTCGGAAACACTGACGCGACTCCTGGACTTGGCGCGGGCGGCTGGCCTTGAAACTGCCAGAGAAATGCTGTTTACAGGCGGGCGCATCAACTGGACCGAAAATACCGCTGCCTTGCATGTGGCCCTGCGGAATCGCTCTGGAAACCCCATTGAATTCAATGGCCAGGATGTCATGCCTGAAGTGAATGCTGTTTTGGCCAAGATGCAAACCTTTGCCGAAAATCTGCGCTCAGGTGCCTTGACCAGCACCAGTGGCAGAAAAATTCGCACTGTGGTTCATATTGGCATTGGGGGATCTTATCTTGGCCCAAAGATGATGATCGAAGCCTTGGCTCCTTATACTTTGCCCGATGCCCCGGAGGTACGATTTCTCGCCAATATCGATGGCGCGGAATTTGTCACCTGCACCCGTGATTTGGATCCACAAGAAACACTGTTCGTGGTGGCCACCAAGAGTTTTTCCACCCCGGAAACCATCATCAACGCACGCACGGCTTGGCAGTGGGTCCATCAGGCTGTAAGCAATGAAACCGATGTGGCCCGCCACTTCGTTGCAGTCACAGCCAACCGGGCAGCGGCAGAGGCCTTTGGCATTCTTCCAGAGGCGATTTTCCCCATCTGGGAGTGGCTGGTCGGACGCTATTCCTGGGCTTCGGCCATGAGCCTGCCAGTGGTGTGTCGCATTGGTTTTGCTCCTTTTATCCAAGCACTGGAAGGGGCGCATGCCATGGACCGCCATTTTCTGGAGACCCCCCTGGAAGACAACCTTCCTGTTTTGCTAGCCATGATCAGTGTTTTGTACAATAATTTTTTTGATGTACAGACCCATCTGGTTTTACCTTACAGCTATCATCTTCGGCACTTTCCCGCTTATTATCAGCAATGTGAAATGGAAAGTAATGGAAAATCCACTTTGCGAGACAACACCACTACAGATCATCATACAGCGCAAATCATTTGGGGCGAGTCAGGCACCAATGGCCAGCACTCTTTTTTCCAGCTGTTGCATCAGGGAACCCGTTCCTTCACGGCGGATTTCATTGGTCTGATCAATCCCCACCACCCCCTTGATACGCACCACTTTGAATTGATCGCCAATTGTTTTGCCCAGACTGAAGCCTTGATGGAAGGTCGCAATGCAGATGAGGTGCGAAGCAAACTGTTGACCGCTGGTATGGACCCGGCGGTCATTGAAGCCATTCTGCCTCAACGGGTTTTCAATGGGAATCATCCGTCCAACACCTTGCTGGTGGATCGATTGACTCCATACGCACTTGGCGGATTGATCGCCCTGTATGAAATGAAAACTTTTGTTCAGGGTGTCTTGTGGGGAGTCAACAGTTTTGATCAGTGGGGCGTGGAATTGGGCAAAGAGTTGGTCAAGGGCATTCATGCGGAGCAGCAAGCCTTGCTGGCAGGAGAGGCCGCTGATGGTGGTGGTCGCAACCCTTCAACCCGTGGGCTTCTCGCACACTTTGCCGCCCGTTATGCAAGACCGGCTTGAACTGGACTGATACAAACTATTATTGGGATATATTCAATTACTCAGGTCAGCTTTTCTGGGGAGGCGGTGAACCGCCTCCCCAGAAAAGCTGACCTGAGTACTTGAATATATCCCAAGAATAGTTTGTATCAGTCCAGTTCAAGCCGGTCTTGCATAACGGGCGGCAAAGT
>JAMOBH010000175.1:0-11578 GCA_039908085.1 Magnetococcus sp. YQC-5 | reverse complement strand
GCAGTGACGAGATTGTGCGGGCCTTGCAGTCTGAACAGGGGGAACTCAAGGAACTTCTGACCCGTCGCACGTTCGAGTTGGATCTGTTGAAACGAGAGAACGCCACCCTGAAAGCCGCGACCTCCTCCCCGCTGCCGGTCAGACGTAACGCCGATACCGGAGAGGATGAGCAGCCCAAGACATTGGAAGATCTGATTGCCCAATTGGACGCCAATGACTTGGTGCCTGTGACTGCTCTACCGGTCAAAAATACGCTCCAGGCTGTGGCTGGGCCAGAAGCTCCAAAAAATATTCAACAGGCTGGAGTCGCGCCCAAACCGCCCAAATTTGGACTGCCTGCCGAGGCTGGGCCAGATGCTCCAAAAAATATTCAACAGGCTGGAATCGCGCCCAAACCGCCCAAACTTGGAGTCCCTGCCGAGGCTGCGCCAGATGCTCCAAAAAATATTCAACAGGCTGGAGTCGCGCCCAAACCGCCCAAACTTGGAGTCCCTGCCGAGGCTGCGCCAGATGCTCCAAAAAATATTCAATTGACTGAAACCGAACCAATCAATAACGCAAGCCAGAACCAAGGATGGCTACAATCCGTCCGCGCATGGATGACTTCCAAGTTCGAGCCATCCCAAGGTATTCAAAAAAATGCCCTGCCTGCCGAGGCTGCGCCTGAATCACCAAAAAACAATCAACAGGCCGGTGTCGCGCCCAAACCGCCGAAAAATGCCCTGCCTGCCGAGTCTTCGCCTGAAGCTCCAAAAAACACTCAACAGGCCGGTGTCGCGCCCAAACCGCCGAAAAATGCCCTGCCTGCCGAGTCTTCACCTGAAGCTCCAAAAAACACTCAACAGGCCGGTGTCGCGCCCAAACCGCCGAAAAATGTTCTGCCAGCCGAGGCCGCCCCTGAAGCTCCAAAAAACACTCAGCAGGCCGGTGTCGCGCCCAAACCGCCGAAAAATGTTCTGCCAGCTGAAGCCGCGCCTGAAGCTCCAAAAAACATTCAACAAGCGGCTGTCGCACCTCAACTTCCAAATCTTGCGCAGCCAATTGAGGCCGGGTCTGAAGCTCCAAACCATTCTCAACAGTCTGAAACCAAACCAGCCTTCAACGTAAGCCAGAACCAAGGGTGGCTGCAATCTGTCCGCACATGGATGACCTCCAAATTCGAGCCATCCAAAGGTATGCAGACCAATGCCCTGCCTGCCGAGTCTGCGCCTGAAGCTCCAAAATACATTCAACAGGCCGGAATCGCGCATCAACCGCAGACAAATGTTTTGCCAGCCGAGGCCGCCCCTGAAGCTCCAAAATACATTCAACAAGCCGGAATCGCGCATCAACCGCAGACAAATGTTTTGCCAGCCGAGGCCGCCCCTGAAGCTCCAAAAAACACTCAACAGGCCGAGATCGCGCATCAACCGCCGAAAAATGTCCTGCCTGCCGAGTCTGCGCCTGAAGCTCCAAAATACATTCAACAGGCCGAGATCGCGCATCAACCGCCGAAAAATGTCCTGCCTGCCGAGTCTGCGCCTGAAGCTCCAAAATACATTCAACAGGCCGGGATCACACCCAAACCACCAAAAAATGCCCTGCCTGCCGAATCTGCGCCTGAAGCTCCAAAATACATTCAACAGGCCGGGATCACACCCAAACCACCAAAAAATGCCCTGCCTGCCGAGTCTGCGCCTGAAGCTCCAAAACACATTCAACAGGCCGGAATCGCGCATCAACCGCAGACCAATGTTTTGCCAGCTGAGGCCACTCCAGACACTCCAAAACACATTCAACAGGCCGCTGTCGCGCCTAAACCCACAAAAAATGCCCTGCCTGCCGAGTCTGCGCCAGAAACTCCAAAAAACACTCAACAGGCCGCTGTCGCGCATCCACCGTCGAAAAAAGCCCTGCCAGCCGAGGCTGCGCCAGAAGCTCCCGGACCAACCAGCGCAACTCAAACCCCTGCGACCGAACCAGCCCAACCCATTTTACAACAGCCCGTGGCCACAGAAAAACAACCGATCCCCCAACCAACCGTTGCATCCTTGCAACACAAACCGTCCGAATCCAAGACCCAGGACAATCCAGTGCTGCAAGAACCGCCGATATCACCAGCCCAGATCAAAGCCAGATCCGCCCTGATCGCGGAAATCCGGGCGGATCTGTCAGCCCAAGGCATTCAAACCGAAGTGGACGAAGCTGGAGGACGCATTTTTCTGCCCCAAGGTCTGAATTTTGCCTATGGTTCCTCCAAATTGCCCACTCAAGGCATCGGAGATTTGCGTCGTCTGGCCAAAACACTGAAAAAAATTCTGCCATGTCACGCCAAATCCAAGGAGAATCTCTCCTGTCCGCAGGGCAAAAGCACCGAACAATTGGATGCCATTCTCATCGACGGCTTTGCCCATCCTGCGGATATGAATACCATACGTTTTCGCTACAACTGGCTGCTGGCCACATCCCGGTCCCTGCAAACCTTCGTCACGTTGACCCAAGACCAACCTGATTTGAATACCCTCAAAAACGGACGCGACCAATCACTATTCCGCATTACCGGTCATGCCTCCCCAGAAGCCCGGCACCATCCGAAATATCTCCGCCGTGTGGAATTACGTTTCCGCATGGCCAATCCATGAGTGTGGCAAGAGACAGAGGGTACAGAGAGAAAAAAACGATTTAAGTAATTTTTGTCCTCTGCAAAGTCAAAACTCGATGGGACTGAATGCAATGGGATGTGCGACACAGCAACCAGAGTTATTGATATGGAATGTTCAGACCGCCAACGGCAGTACTCAGACTGCCGTTGGCACCGAATGGGTATAAAATCCTGCCATGGGATGTGAAGAAACAATACCAGATCAGGCTGAACTCTGATGTATTGGCTTATGCAGAAGGTCCATGATTCAAAAGCAGTCGATGGACCAACTCCCCGCCCATGATGTGACGTTCCAGAATTTCATCCAGGTCGGCTTGGTTTCGATAATTATACCACACCCCTTGGGGATAAATCACCAGAACCGGTCCCAATTCACAACGATCCAGACACCCGGATTGATTGATGCGCACACTGCCGATATCCGGCATTTGTTTGACACGAGCTTTCAGATATCCTTGCAGATCCACGGCACCATGACTGGCGCAATCTCCTCGTGGATGTCCCGCCCCCCGTGCGTTGACGCAGCAAAAGACGTGAATATCATAAAAATATTTTGGTGACTGCATGGCTTCCATGATTTATACAACTCCTTTTTCTTGTAAGAACGCTTTGTAGCGCATATCCGTTCCCATGATATGGTGAACAAGCCAGGATTTGGCAAACGTCAACAAGTCCATGGGGGCTGCAAAATCCCCTTGCATGAATTTTTGCAATAAATTGTTAACATCCGCCAACAGTTTGATGTGCAATTGCTTATGGGCCTTGATCTCAGGATAACCATGCCTTTCCATCATGTGCTCTTCCCGTCCGAAATGGAATTTAGTATAATCTGCCAATGCGTTAATAACTTTGGCAATTTCATCTTTGCCGGCACTCTCATTGAGCAGCTTGTATATCTGATTGACCATGGCAACAAGTTTTTTATGGTCATCATCAACATCCTGGAAGCCAGTCATCAACGCATCATCCCATGGAAAAAATTCCACATCAACACTCTTTTGCACCCCATTTTCCAGATAACAACGATCCAGGAGAGCAAACAACCTGACGACCAAACCCAGATACTCTTTAAGATTTTGATCTGCAAGTGTTTTCTCATCACGGCCATTTTGCGTGATGGATTGGACCGTTTCAATTGCTTTTTCAATCAATTGCGTATGAACACGCACTGTTTCACGAAACAAATCGGTTTGTCCGTAAGGTTGGGTTTGCGTTGCCTGAATCCAGCGATAAAGTGGGGAATCTTCAGGTTTGGGGGATTGATCGGATGTCAGCTTGACTCGACCAGGAATGGCCTGTTCCAAACGGCTCTGCCATTGCAAAAAGAATCCCTTGACGGCACGCATGTCAAACAGAGTGGCCCCCAATTCGGCTTCGGCCTGGGCAGCGTACAAGGCACCACACATGTTTTGCAACACATCGCCCATATGGCTGAACTGGGTGGCGGAAGCCTTGGACATGGCCACAATGCCTGACGCCTCGCTCATGTTCTCTTGTACCCGGCTGGAGGCATCCATGGTGGTTTGAGTCGATTGCAAAATGGTACTGGACAATTCCTGTGCCCCACGGATTTTGCCAGTCATGGATTCTGCGGCCACAGCCACCGTCGAGGCGGAACGAGCCACTTCTCCGGTTCCCGCAGCGGCTTCCAGGGCGGCGCGCGCCACTTCCTGGGCTGCCGACCCCAATTCCAAGGCACTACGTGTGACCTCACCGGCAGCCTTGGTCACCTCGTCCATGGCATTCGAGATGGTGACCATGGCCGCAGACTGGAGTTCCACCGAATCGGTAATTTCCCGGTTGGCCTCGTTGATACGATCAATGCTGTTGGCCACACTGGTATTGGCTACGGTAGCCTCGCTGGTATTGCCCTGGATGCGGTAGATTTTTTCCGAAATCATACGGGTGGCATTCGATGTCTGCCGTGCCAGTTCCTTGACTTCGTTGGCCACAACCGCAAACCCCTTGCCTGCGTCCCCGGCCCCGGCAGCTTCGATAGAGGCATTCAACGCCAACATGTTGGTTTGTTCGGCAATATTGTTGATGATATCCACCACCTCGCCAATCTCCTGTGCCGCAGAGGAGAGGCGTTCCATCACCTCTCGAACACCCAAGGCATTGGTATGAGCGGTTTCTGATTCGGCACTGGCACTTTGGCACCGACGATTGATCTCTTCCAATGCCGAGGTGATCTCGTCAATGGAATTGGCAACATTTTTGACGGATTGATCCACCCGCCCCAGGCTGTGGTTGACCCCACCGATATTGGAAGTAATCTCTTCGGCTGCCGATGCCATGGTGGCAATATTGGCACTTGCCTCTTCCGCACCTGCTGCAATGGTAACAATGTTCTGGGAGACATTTTCAGCCGCATAGGCAATATCATTGATATTTTCCGTTGCCAGACCAATCGAATGCGTGATGGACTGGAGTTCCGCAGACAGAGTGGCATTTTTTTCTGAAACACTCTGGACGATTTTATGCGAACCTTGGGCATCGTCGCCAACCATGTCGCGAATCTTGACCAGTTCGGTCACGCAGGCCGTAATGCCGCCAGAATGCAAATTGATGACCCGCATGATCCGTTCCAGACGGTCTGCGAGAACATTGACCGCTTTGGCAATTCCAGTGACCTTTTTGTTGGGCTGCTCTTGAATACGAACCGTCATCTCACCTTCGGAGAGACGACGCACCACATCCCCCACCAGATGGATGTCACCGCCGACTTGATGAAGAATGGAGCGTGCAATCCAAAAGGCTGCGGCAATCAGCACCAAGGCATTCAAAATGATTTCGATTGCCAACGTGCCGAGGTCTTGTCGAAATGTTTTTTCCACATCATCGATATAAATGCCAGAGCCAATGACCCATCCCCAAGGCTTGAAAAGCATCACAAAGGAAATCTTTTCCACATGCAAATCGGAGGAATCCCTCTGTCGATCCCAAAAATAATCGACATATCCGAAACCCTGCTTCTGTGCGACCTCTGCAAAGGCAACGTATAATTTTTTGCCTTCAGGATCTTGAAAATCAGAGAGATTCTTGCCGTCCAGTTCCGGCTTGAGGGGATGCATGATCATCGTTGGTGTCAGGTCGTTAATCCAAAAATAATCATTTTCACCGTAGCGCAATGATTTCACCACGCCCTTGGCCGCCTCTTTGGCCTGGGCCTCGGTGAGTTCGCCTGCGGTCTGTTTGTCATGAAAATAGTGCAACACATGATGGGCACTCTCCACCAGATGACGGGTCTTGAGATTCCGGTCCTCCAACATTCCCTGTTTTTTGGCTGCAAGGGTAAGCTCGCCTGTCAAAAAAATCCCAAGCACTGCCAACAAAATCATCACACCAATACGATTTTGCAGACTCAACCCGGATATCCATTGATTCAAGGAGAAAGAATGGTGTCTGTTTTGTTTCATTGTGATCTCCACAGGTGCAGCATAAACGAACTTAATTGGGTAAACGAATCTCAATAAAGGTCTCTCCCTCTATGGAAGAGTCCAGATGAATCTGCCCACCCAGAGTGGTGGCAATGAGTTTGGCCGAATAGGTTCCCAATCCAACGCCCTGTTTTTTGCCAAAAGTGACATACTTGTCAAAAAAATTGGCACGAATCTCAACCGGGACACTGCCTTGATTGCCAATACGGATCCATGCTTGCTCGCCAGCTTCCATGATAATCCTCAAAAATCCCAGATCTGGTGAGGCTTCCATCGCATTTTTAAGAATATTGCCCAACATGGAGTGACATAACAATTCCTCGCCAGAGATCATGAAAACATCCTCTGGCATGACAGGATGACCATGCAAAACCATTTCAACATATAAATTTTTATACCGTATAACTTGTTGCAGATCAACCAGGACTCTTTTTAAAACAACCAAAACATCTACAGGATTGAAGGAAACCTGATAAATACCCCGCTCCATTTTATACAAATCATGCGAACGATTAATCATCTCCAACATGCGGAAACCGGATTCTTCAATGATTTGCAAAGACTCTGCCTGTTTGGCATCCAACTTCCAACCGGAAATCAACACACTCGGCAGACCGATGATGGCATTCAATGGCATTTTCAAATCATGACGGACGATTTGTTCCACATCTTCCCGCAGCTGTGCGGCCTTGCGCAACTCTTCATTCTGTTGCGCGATGACCTTGCGGGCATGATGCAACTGCAAATGGGTTTTGACCCGTGCCCGCACAATAGCACCCTGGACCGGCTTGGTGATGTAATCCACCGCCCCCAACTCCAATCCCCTGACTTCATCCTCCATTTCGATTTTGGCGGTGACGAAAATCACGGGAATCTCACGGGTCGCCTCATTGGCCTTCAGACAGGCGCAAGCTTCGTAACCATCCATGTCTGGCATCATGATATCCAACAGGATCAAATCCGGGCCTTCGACGGCAAACCGCAACATCTCTTCACCACTTCTGGCAAAGACCAGAGCATACTCGTGACGCAAGATCTCCCGCAAGAGCTTGAGATTAGTCGGTTCATCATCAACAATCAATATTTTAGATTTCTTGGCAACCGTTTCCATCAAGATCAATCCTTAAAGCATGCGCCAACACTGTTAATTGTTTTTTTGCCATTGCACAATTGATCTCTTCCACTTGCACCATGAGGGCCTGCCAATCGGCCTCATGCGCCGTACCACGCAAAAAGCACCCCAATTCAGGCACCAACTCTTCAGCCGCCAGGAGATCACCATGCTCTAGAACATAGGCGATCTGTTGCATCTTGGCAACGAATTCTGGTCCACTGAAATGGACTTCCACTGGAGTCGCGCCCTCCTTCACCGGTGCGGTACTCGGTTCCAACATCTGGCACGATGTCGCAAGTTCTGCCAAGGCACTTTCCAGATCGACCAACAACAGATCACAATCCCCCTTTCCGACTCGCAACCCCGCCTCCAACGCAGCGGCAGCCTCTGCCAAACGCACCGCAGCCAACGACCCCGCCGCTCCTTTCAATGAATGGGCCAAGCCTTCCGCCTGCTTGACGTCGCCTTGATCCATGGCCAAACGCAACACCGCCCCATCTCCGGCATGCTGCAAGATGAAACTCATCAGTGATTGACGATAAACCTTGGCATTGAGCCAACGCGCCAGACCTGCTGCCACATCCAAACCGGGCAAATCGGGAAAATCCTTCTCTGGAACATCCCCGACTTTCTGAACATCCTCGACCTGCTCACTTTTCACCAGGATTTCGGATTCCTCATTCCCTGGAAACAAACGGGCCAACACCTCATAAAGGTGTGAGAAATCAATTGGTTTGCTCACATAATCATCCATCCCCACCGCGATGCATTTCGCACGATCATCTGCCATGGAGTGGGCAGTCAACGCGATGATGGGGATGTGGGCAGGAGGATCCATCTGGGTCTCCCGACTCCGAATCGTCTTGGTGGCTTCGATGCCATCCATATTGGGCATTTGTAAATCCATTAAAATAACATCAAAAGCTTGTCGTTCAAGGGCTTGCAATGCCAACAAACCATCTTCGGCCACGCAGACCCGGTGACCGCGTTGTTCCAGACGAATGATGGCCAACGTGCGATTGGCTTCCACATCTTCTGCCAGAAGGATATTCAGTGGGACACGCATGGGACCAACTCCAGAGGTCGCCCGAATGAAACCGCGTCGCTCCTGACAGGAGGTGATCCCTATGGCCTCTGACAATGGGATCTCGAAAAAAAAGGTGGTGCCTTGATTGACCTCACTGGTCAACCAGATCCGTCCGCCCATTTTTTCGACGATCTCCTTGGCGATGGTGGTTCCCAAGCCTGTCCCGCCATATTTGCGAGTGGTCGATTGATCGGCCTGGGTAAAGCTGTCGAAAATGTGCGCCTGCCTTTGCAAGGGAATGCCAATACCCGTATCCTTGACACTAAAACGCTGCCCTTGATCTCCTGCCTGCTCCACCGTGACCGTGACGGATCCACTTTCAGTAAATTTGATGGCATTTCCAACCAAATTCATAATTACTTGTCTCAAACGAGTAGGATCACCAATGAAACAATGAGGGACATCATCCTCTACCCGCCAAGTCAACTTAAGATTTTTTGATTGTACCAGAATGGACATGGCATCCAGTGAATCTGCCAGGATTTGACGCAAGTCAAAGAGGATCGCTTCCAACTGCAACTTGCCACTCTCAATCTTGGAGAGGTCCAGAATGTTGTTGATGAGACTCAACAGGGTGCGGGCCGAAGCAATGGCGGTGGTCAAATACTTCCGATGCTTGGGATCCGTGGCGGTTTCCAAGACCAATTCCGTCATGCCGATGATGCTGTTCATGGGCGTACGAATTTCATGACTCATATTGGCCAGAAATCCGCTTTTGGCGCGATTGGCAGCTTCGGCGGTCTCTTTGGCCTTGGCCAAGTCGTCCATCACCTCCTGCATGGAATCACGATGACGCTTCAAATCAATATGATTGCGGACCCTGGCCTGCACCACAGGCTTGCTGTACGGTTTGACGATATAATCCACGGCTCCCAGTTCGAATCCTTTGGCTTCATCCAAAGTATCGTCCTTGGCGGTCACAAAGATGATCAATATATCTTTGGTTTTTTCATCTGCTTTCAATTGGGTGCAAACTTCATAGCCATCCATTTCAGGCATCATGACATCCAACAAAATCAAGTCAGGATGCTCCTGGCGTGCCAGTTCCAACGCCTTTTTCCCAAAAGTGGCCACGGAGATGTCGTACTCACCACGCAATGTCTCAACCAGGATTTTGACATTGGCCAGGACATCATCGACAACCAAAACTCTAGATTTTTTATGATCTTGTGACATAACATCCTCCAGATAAAAATCAAAAATTCCAAAAAATCCAAATTATAGTTAAAACGGCTTGGCGCATCATCCTGGACAAAAATTATTAATAAAAGATGCAGAATTGATGGATCTGTCCCGACAGGGTCTTGCTTTTGACTCTTGTCCAAGGGCATCATGGTATTGGTTCAGGGAACTTGGGGATTTTGACACTTTCCTTGGCTGCCAAGTATCCGACGAAAAGCCTTGATGAATTCCCAAACAGCCTCTTCATCATTCAGCAGACGAAACAAGCCGCTGACCAGATGATTGGGGCAACAGAGGCCAGAACGAGGAAATCGGGTTGCCATGGACGGCACCCCTACCAGAAAAAAAGCAAAAGGCCGGAGCAATCCGGCCTTTTTTTTGTTCGCCATATCAAACAGCACCAGGGAAAGAAAACGGGACGGGGGATCATCTCATGTGGGCAAAATGGTTTCACTGTCTGAAAATCAATAGGAGATGCCGGAATGATGAATGCATCTGAACGATGAATGCATCTGAACGATGAATGCATCTGAACGATGAATGCATCTGAACGATGAATGCATCTGTACGGGATAACGTCATCCTCAATCAAGGCAATGCATCTTCAATTTTGCTACCCAAACGGTTTTTATTGCTGTTTCGTTATTACCAAGCCATTGATTGATTTGGAGCCGACGCAGGAAATCGAACCCCGAACCTACAGATTACAAATCCCCTTCCAGTCACACTGCACCAAAAAGCACCGCAGACGACCATAATCAATTCAATGCGTTATCGTTTTGCTTTGTTGCCGATTCACTCGGTTTGTTGTCACGATTTGCGGTGAATTGCACCACCAGTACACCATGAATTTTCACCACTTGTACAAGGCCCGGCTTTGATCCGACGACACTTCCCACGCTGTCCAGCGTGCCCCCTTCAGTAGTATCATTTACCATTCACTATATTCGTGACTTTGTCAAGAAGTTTCTCGGCCAGTGTCACCGACAGGCTTTGATCCAAAGGTTCATCCCAAAAAACAGATTCGTAGCGGAATTGAACCGCAAACGGATTGAATTCCTCCACCCAATGGCATTGGTCGATTGCAGCCCCACTTTCTTCCAATAACATCAACAGGCGGTGCAACTCGTGGGTCTTTGGATACTCAACACCCAGTGCGGAAAGCCATGCTTTGAAAAATTTTTCAATGGCTTGCTGAATATGCAATCCGAAGATGGCGTCGGAAAAATCTTCAACATCTCGCACCATCTTGCGGCAGGCTTTGAGATCATCTCTGGCCAAAATCAACAAAAGAGCGGGCGTGGTCAAGTCCGCTCATATAAAACCTTGCCTTCCAGAAATCTTTATAATGTATGCTTCGGATTATGATCCGTGTACAGCATTACGTATCGGATTGCAACACAAAATGCGAGTTGCAAGCTCAGTGAAAAAACGCCAGCCATTTGCCACTGGAGTTCACACGGCATGATTATGGACGGTAGGCATTCACTGGACACGCGGTGGGATGATGGCGGTTGGCGATGCGGTGACAGTCCGGGACCGGGTGGCGGTCAAGGAGAAACGGGCGTTGGATCGTGTCTTCTGGGTGTGAGAGCCGGATTCTGGGCGCAAGGGTGGTGTAGAGGTCGTTTTGATGATGGGGTGGCGCGTAGGACTTGATCCGTTTCTGGAGAATCAAACGCACCACCCAGATCAAGCAGGCTCAAGCGGGATCGCCGCCATATTCTGCCGCACTATAGCTGCCGTCTCTCCAGAAGGAGCCACCATTTTTTGCAGTCAAGTGGCAAAAATTGTCTTGACGATGGGGTCCGCTTCAAAAAAAATCATTCAAAATTTATAAAATTAATCTTGACTTTTTGCATGAAAGTATACATTATTTTTTTATTAAATATATTTTTCAGATTGATCCCATAAAATGCTGTAAAATGTCAGGATGCAGCCATTGTTCTGGTTTGGCAAAATAATGTTAATAAAAATTTAATAATGTGTAGATTTAGATAATTTTAGCGTTAATGTGCTTTTGCGCGAATTTTTGTAAATGGATCATCATCTGTTTTGCTTAGATTGATTTGGCTTCACAACATCACCTTTTTTTTTAGCAAACAGGGTCGGGG
>JAMOBH010000174.1:0-11624 GCA_039908085.1 Magnetococcus sp. YQC-5 | reverse complement strand
AGGGATGTTTAAACACGGTGTTTAAACATCTTTTTTGTCTACTTGGCTGGACATTATTCGGTTCAGGACGTCCAAACATGCCACGGATAGACCGAGCATGTTTGGACGATCCACAGGATAATACAGAGAAATATCAACTTCATAAAGCGTTGGAGTTGTGCATCCTGAATTTCCTTAACATGAAATCTTACAAGGTGTTTTCCTTGGCGCGAATTTCAAACGTCATGGATTTGTCAGGAACACGTAATTTTGTCGCATCTCCCCCTCTACATTCTCTTCCCTGCCCAGACGACCCTACCCACAACATGCAGTTGGTCCTGCTCTCCTGGAGGAACCAGCTCTGGCTTGTAGAGCTGGTTATCACTGACAACCGAGATGGCTCCAGAGATCATCCTCTGTAAACGCTTGACCAGCAGAGCTCCCCCTACCTGGATGACGTAGATGGCGTTTGCTGCCATCGATGTCTGTGTGCGTAGGTCCACCAGGATTTGGTCTCCTGGCTGGAGGGTGGGTTGCATACTGTCACCCATGACATCAATGACCACTACATGTTCGATCTGAAGCCCCATGTCCTGTCTCAGCCAATTGCGGCGGAAAGCCATTTTATCAATAATGTTCTCGCCGTCGATGAATGATCCGTAGCCAGCTGAGGCAGATACATCGTACCGGGGGACCATGACATACTCCCCTGGGTGTTCAGTTTCCAGTTCTTCGTCTGAGATGTGTGCCGGCGACCGGTCCACAGAGCTTGGCAGTGCCACTTGGTTCTTCATGGGCTCTTCTCCGGTGATGAACCAGTCGAGAGACGCATCACATGCGTTGGCAATTCGTGTTAACGAATCCAAGCTGGGTTCCTTCCCCTCTTTGTACCCATGGAGGGTAGCGTGCGGGATGCCTGTCGCACGATGCAAGGCTGCCCAGTTCCCACTAAATGATTGATTACAAAGCAAGTGCATTCTCCTTGTCAAATCTTCCAAATTAAATTTCACTGGCATGAAATTTTTCCTTTGATCTTTTCGGAAATCCGAACTACATTTTAATCAACATCGTGACAACGATGCTGCCCGGTGAAAAAGCAATGCGTGTGCCAACACTCTTACTTGGGTCGACCGTAATGGCGATCCATGCATGGCGACCATCTGCTTGATGTTGGGTAATCCGACGCAAGGACTTATTTTGGTCCAGTCTTGCAGCCATAATAACTTTAAATATACGTTTGCGCAACGTTCCATTCACGTGGAGGTGTACCTGCGCGCATAAAAACAACTTGTGCCAGATGTCCGTTTCATAAATTATTTGTTTCGTTATTTTAAACCACCAAAAGAAAGGAGAAACCCATGTTGCGAGGCATCCAATCATGAAAGCAACCCACAGCAATAGCGAATCGGGAATGATCCCAAACGGCGTCTATTTGAACCTGCCAGCCGAGCAATACCACGCAGATCCGTCGTTATCCGCCAGTGGTATCAAGGCCATGAGTGCCAGCCCACTGACCTATTGGCACCAGTACCTGGATCCAAATCGTGAAGACGAAACTACCACACCCGCCAAGGTGTTGGGGCAGGCGATTCACAAGATCGTCCTGGAAGGCTCTGATGCCTTCAACCGCAGGTACCTGGCGGAAGCGCGTCCCGAAGACTACCCCGGCTGTCTGCAGGGTGTCGAGGCTCTCCGTGAAAAGTGCGGGGAACTAAACCTGAAGAAATCCGGCACCCTGGAGGAGATGTCGCACCGCATCCTCGACGTGGAGCCCCGTTGCCTGCTCTGGCCGGTGATCAAGAGTGCCTTCCAGGAAGAGGTGGCGGCTGGTGGCAGAGAGGTTTTGTCCAAGGATTTCTACCAGCAATGCCTGCGGGCCAAGGAGGCCATCCGCTCCAACGACGACGCAAACGCCGCCTTCACGGGTGGATTGCCGGAGGTGTCGGTGTTCTGGAGAACCGAAGACGGCGTACCCATGAAATCGCGGTTCGACTATCTGAAACCGCAGGCCATCATCGACCTGAAGACTTTCAGCAACCAGAACGGGGCACCCGTCGACTCGGCTGTGGTGGCCGCAGTCGCTCGGTTCAAGTACCACACCCAGGCGTGGACCTACCTGCAGGCGGCCAAGGCGGCCAAAGAGCTGATCCTGAAGGGGCTTGTTTATGGCGACGACACCCGTGCTCTCCAGCAATTCGCCAGGGTGAAAGAGGATCCCCGGTTCTTTTTCGTCTTCTTGGAAACCGGCCCCGCCATGAATGTGCTGGTGCGTGAGTTCGTGCAGTCGCGGGAGAACGTAGAGTCACTGGTGTGGTCGGCAGGCGGGCTGATTGCCACGCGGGCCATCGCGCTTTGGAAATCGTGCATGCAGCAGTTCGGTCCGGATAAACCCTGGGCCACCAATCAACCGGCTCGTCCTTTCATGGATGAGGAATTTCCTATGTGGGCAACGGAGTAAACGGTCATGGCATTTGAAATCAAACCAGCAGTTCGCATTTTTCAACCCGTCCTGATTGGCATGTGGGGCGGATCGTCATCGGGCAAGACCTACTCGGCACTGCGTTTGGCGCGTGGACTGGTCGGTCCCCAGGGCAGGATCGGGGTGATCGACACCGAAAACCGGCGCGCTCTGTTCTATGCCGGGAAGGTAGGTGGCCAGTGGGATCACATCGATTTCCAACCACCCTTTACGCCGGAACGGTACACCGAAGCCTTTCGTGCCTTTGAAAAAGTCGGCGGATACGACGCCATCATCATCGATTCCGCATCCCATGTGTGGGAGGGGGAAGGCGGGGTGCTGGATCAAGCCGACAACAACAATGCCGCCGGGCTGGCAAAGTGGGCCAAACCCAAGATGGCCTTGAAACGGATGATCAACACCCTGCTGCGCTCCGGTTGCCACGTGATTTTCTGCCTGCGCGCCAAGATGGGTGTTGCCCAGGATGGCCGGGGGAAAGACGCCAGGATCTACAGCAGTGGCCTGGAACCCATCATGGAGAAGAACCTGATTTTCGAGATGACGGTTTCTTTGCTGTTCGGCCCGGATCACAAGCCGCTGTTTCAGTCTGCCGGGGAGCGGTATTTCGTCAACCCGATCATTCCGGCCATCAAGGCTCCAGAGGAGATTCTCAGAGCCATCAAGCCTGGAGAGTATATCAGCGAGGCGACGGGGAAGGCAATTGCCGACTGGCTCAGTGGTGCCACCCGCGATGTGTTGGATGATGCCCGGAGAATGGCAGCCAGGGGTACGGATGCATTCCGTGCCTGGTGGCCATCTCTCAGCAAAGAGGACAAAGAGTTCTTGAACCAGCATGTCCCGGAACTGCAGGGGATTGCGGCCAAGGCGGATGAGGATGCCAAGGCTGCAGAGGAGACCCCAGAGAATGACGGTGTTGACGATGATGCTGAGCAATATTCCAACGGTGGGCAGGATGGTGCGTTGGCCGGTGGGTTTGATGCTCTCCCGATCCAGGCAGCGGCCCAGTCCCCGGCGCAGCCCCCGGCCCAGGGATATCAGCCCCCGGTGCAGCCCCCGGTCTACCAACCCCCGGCTCCGGCAGCGGCACAGCCAGTCCAACAACCGGCTCCTGTGACACAGCCACCCTCCGTGAGTCTGCCGCCACGGGGGGCCGCTGCACCACAGCCGGTGCCCAGTCCGGCATTTGTCCCAAGCAGCACCAACCCCTTCTGATTTGATGGAGAGCAGCATGGAAAAGACACTGACGATCTCAATTGATAACTTTGGTGGTATTGAATCCGCCATCATGGACATAAACCCCGGCTTGACGTTGTTGGCCGGAGCCAACGGGGCAGGCAAGACGACGGTTCTGCGCGCATTGGCCGCATGCATCCGCTCGGACACGGTGATGCCGATTCTGCTGGGCGATGGCAAAGAGGCGTTGCTCAAAAAGGAGTCCCACCTGCTGGTGCGGGGCAAGTCCGGGTCGGTGACTCTCACCGGGGAGCAGGGTATGCGCCGGGTGACATGGCCAGCCAACACAGCCAAAGGCAGCGGCCCATTCCCCGGCCAGGTGGCACCGTCCCGCATGGCTCTGGGGCTGATCGACTGGATGGCAATTCTGCAGGCGGCCAGGATCAAAGTGCTCCAGGAAACTGCCGCCAAGGATCCAAGCCTTTCTGCCGTGATCAGCCGAGAAGATCTGGATCGGGCGGTGGCCGGTAATCGGCTCGATCAAGGGATGATCGATTGGGCCTGGCAAATCATCACAAACAATGGTTTCGACGTCGCCCACTCGGAGGCGTCCAAACACATGTCCGAGTCTACCGGGGGGTGGCGGGCCACCACCAAGGAGACGTTTGGCGAGGAGAAGTGCAAAGCCTATCTGCCCCAGGGGTGGGAGGCGGATCTGGCGTCTGCCACCCAGGAAGGCCTCCAACAGGAGATCCAGGCCAAGAGGCAGGCGGTGGATCTGGCCATTGCCAACCAGGCGGTGGACACCGCCGAAGTTGCCAGGGTGGAGACGCTCGCTGGCACCCCCCTGCCGGACATCGCCGGAATGGAGGCTTCTCTGGCCACGGCACGTACCACCCGCGCTACAGAGATTGCCAACCTGCAGAAGTTGTTGGTGCAGTGGCAGCAGGAGCCGCAAGAAATCATCGATGCCAGGGTGGCGGTGACGGCCAACAACAACCGGATCAAGGCAATCCGGGGTGAAATCGCGGTAATGCAATCCGGGGCACTCAGAATCGACGGGCATTGCCCCGGGTGCGGGATTCCAGTCGCAGTCCAGGATTTTGGGCCGGGCCACGCGCCGACCCGGTATGGTCTCTCCTTCCTGGATGGCACCCAGGTGGATCAGTCACGGATTGATGCACTCGAGACTGAAAATGCCAGATTGGCCGCAGCAACCCAGCAGCGCAACATCTCCATCGCCAACCATGCAAGGTCTGCCTCTGAACAGGTGGCACGCATTCGGGAGGAGCTGAATCGCGAGTTGTCTGCGCAAAAGCAGGCGGTACAGGTGGCGGAGAATAATCTCCATGCGGCCAAACGGCAAGTGGGGGAGATCACCGCTGCCCAGTCCCAACTCGCCACAATCAGGGCCAAGGGGGGTGGGGCCTCTGCGGCGGAGATCGCCACCCTGCGGCAGGCACTCAGTCGGAGCGAGACACGGTTGCAGGCATGGGGGATCAAGCAGAGTGCTGATCGCTATGCAGAAGATGCCAGACAGTTCGCGGTGCTCAAGGAGGTGATGGCACCAGGTGGTTTGCGCAAAACCAAAATGGACACCGCACTGGCCGGGTTGAACGCCCGGTGCGCTGAACTCTCAGCCATCGCCAATTGGGGGCCTGTCTCCCTGACTGCCGACTCTGACCTCCAATACGCGGGCAGATCGTATGTCATTTGCTCTGCCGCTGAACAATACCGGTGCCGCGTCACCATGCAGGTGTTGCTGGCCAGTCTGGAGCAGCCTCCCATCCTGCTGGTTGATGGCACTGACATTTTGGACTCTGCCGGTCGGATGGGAATGGTCAATCTGCTGCGCTCCACGGGGATCACTACCGTTATCGCCATGACTGCCCGGCAGGATTATGCGCAGGGGGTGGCCAGGTTGTTTGATGCTGCTTTTTGGGTGGAGGGTGGTCAAGTCACCCAGCTCCCGACAACCGGACAGCAATAGGCAGAGCGAGGAGAAAAGAGATGGGAAAATATTTTGATCGGCTGTGCCGGATTGCAGAGAAGGAAAACGATCCTGTTCTGATCCAGTATCTGAAAGAGGCAAAGCTCTTCGTTTTTGATGGTGATCCGGCTGATTTCATACCGAAGGCAATCGATTTTGATAAAGCAGAAGAGTTGATCAATGGCTTCTTCCTGCCATTCACGACGATTGCGATTGAGGATGACAGGGGGGTTGTGTTGTTGCGGGTAGATCCGGCCAGTACAGATCACTCAAGAGATGTAGCCACATTTGATCTGATAGGCAATCAGGACGGGTATGCCCAGTTAACCGTCAGCACGATTTACGATGTCAAATACACAGGCGACCCAGAGTCTCCGATTGGCCTTTATCTTTATGGTGATGCCAGTGCCGTGCAGCTTGGAAAAGACGACAAAATCTTGCGTGTTGTTCCAGCGTCTGAGTCGGACTATTCGGATACGGAGAAGTTCAAGAATATTGCCGCAGCATTGTACGAGGTGATGATTCTGAACTCGCCGTCGAGGTTTGTTTTTGAAATCGCCCCGGCCAAGCGTCGGCAGAATTCCAAGAAGATTCTGCGCAGCCACGACCGACCGCTGTACACCCTGCTGACACCAGGAGAGATCAAGAAGCGGTATGGGATGGATGGAGCGCAGAGTTCGGGTGGTGCAGGGGTAGGAAAAGTTCCCCACCCACGGCGTCGTCACCTGCGAACACTGCATTCGGAAAAATTCCGGCACAAGCAGGGCCAGACGATCACCATCCCGGCCTGTTGGGTGGGTCCGGAAGAGAAGCAGATCGGCAATAAGATCTATCGGGTAAGGCTTGATGTATAAGCCTTACCTACTTGTAAAGTAGCGGGAACAGTTCATGGTAATCAACTAGTGGATGGATAAGATGAACGACACACAAAAAGAAATCACCGATTGGTTTGGAGAGAAGCAGACACAAGTGGAAACTGGTTCCGTGAAAGCGTTTGGCATTGACATTTCAAGTAGATATGGAGATGCAAATGAATTGATAGTGATGCTTTATTTCTGCCGGGAAGCAGCCATTGCAAAAGTTGCTCACTATGTTTCGCTTGTATTTTATGATTCTAAAGGCTGTATCTGCTCGTTTGAGTTGGTTGACAGTGTGATGATTGGGGATCCTGTAGAAATAATTTTGCACGATTGCGCAGAGAGAGCCTTCATCCGTCATGGTGGGCAATACGTGTGGATTGATGGACAAGTTTGGCCTGATGAACCGTATGGTGATGAAACTATTGATGGTGGGTAAATCCATCCATCTTCTGCAGATATATCTACTGAGGTTTTACCAACTTAGCGAGTGTGGATAGATGGATATTGACCAGATCAGAGATCGAGCACAAGAAGAATGCCCAGAAATCCGGGAGAAGGAGGCTGTCTTCCTCTTGGAGTACCGACGCACGGGAAACGCCAGCGCGGCGTACAGGGCTGTGTTTCCGTGCGATGGTTTGTCGAATGATGTCATCTACGACAGGGCGCGACGGTTGGCGAAGAGGCACCAAGCCGCCGGTCAAAACATCGATACCGGCGTACCAACCGGCGGGCAAACCGGCGTAACCGGCGCACCAACCGGCGCACCAACCGGCGCAACCGGCGGGCAAACCGGCACACCAACCGGCGCAACCGGCACACCAACCGGCGGGCAAACCGGCGCAACCGGCGGGCAAAACGGCGTAACCGGCGCACCAACCGGCGCAACCGGCGGGCAAACCGGCGCAACCGGCACACCAACCGGCGGGCAAAACGGCGCAACAAATGCGGCTCATCGCAACCTGAACCGTCAAAAACAGGACTATACTACAGTAATACCAGAGAGAGACATTTTGGGCCAGTTCCGTCGAGCCATGCAGGAGGTCGGCTTGGTCCCTCCAGAAAGTATCATCGCCGATGGGAATCTCCACCGGTGCGACGCAGAAGGACCACATGGGAAAGGAGATGGCACCTACCTGCTCTTTATGGATGGCCTCCCGGCTGGTGGCATGCAGAACTGGCGGGCGGAAAACGGGTGGCAGAACTGGCGCGCCGACATGGGGAGGAAACTGTCCATGGAAGAGGAAAACGCCTACCGCGCATTAATCACCAGTGCCCGTACCAAGCGAGAAGAGGAAACGGCCAAGCGACAAAATGAGGCTAAGGAAAAGGCCGTTCAATACTGGGAAGATGCTGGCCCAGCAACGGACGACCATCCCTACTTGGTGCGCAAAATGGTCGGTGCTCACGGACTCCGGATTGCCAGGAGCTTTTGGCGTAAAGGGTTCAAAAATGTCCTGTTGGTTCCGATGCAGGATTTCGACGGCGAGATCCACAGCTTGCAAGCCATTTTCCCTGCCAAGCTGGAGTCCTTGGGAGGTAGGGACAAAGACTTCTTGTTCAACGGGGTCAAGGAGGGCCACTTTTATCTGCTTGGCAAAATCAACAACGCATCACCAGTCGTTCTGGCGACAGGCTATGCCACCGGAGCCACCATTCATGTACTGACCGGATGGCCGGTTCTGATTGTTTTCGACGATGGCAATCTCAAGATAGTGGCCATCGAGGCACGTCTCCGGTACCCAAACATCGACCTGATCATTGCCGCCGACAACGACCGGCAGACTAAAGGCAATCCAGGTGTGACGAAAGGTGCCGCAGCCGCCAAAGATGCATCCGCCAGAATCGCGATCCCCCATTTCTCCCCAGACCAGGACGGTAGTGACTGGAATGACTGGGCAAATCTGCGCCGTGATCAGAATGATGTGGCCGATGTGCTGGTCAGCATTTTTCGTGGCAACCAACAGAGCACAGACGATGTCGCGGAAGCCCTTGCCAATGAGCCGTACAACGACCTCGGCAATGCCGCCCGGTTCCTGGCCAGGTGGAAAGATGGCGTTATCTACGTCCCCAACCTGGGATGGCACTACTGGGATGGCAAGCGGTGGAAGCGTGACGAAGGGAATCTCAGATTGATGTTGATGGCGCAGGACACCGCCCGACTGATCACCAATGAGGAACCCTTTGTCGACCCCCACCAAATCAAGGGTGTCCAGGAGTGGGAGAAGGCTTCCGGGAATGGGAACAAACTCACGGAGATGGTCCGGCAGGCATCGCCCCACGTCAGCGTGTTTTCGGATGTAATGGAACGCAACCCCTGGGTGATCAACCTGGACAACGGTTCCTTGAATCTACGGACCGGGGAGCTATCTCCGCCGGACCGGAACGATTACAACACCCGGTTGATTCCGGTGGCCTACGATCCAAACGCTACCTGCCCGATGTGGTTGGATTTCCTGCACATGATCATGGGAGGCAACCAGGAGATGGTGAGCTATCTGCGCCGGGCCGTTGGCTACACACTGACAGGGATAACAAACGAGCAGTGCCTGTTTTTTCTACATGGTCGAGGGAAAAATGGCAAGTCTACATTCATGAATATCTTATCTGATCTCATGGGCGAATATACACGGAACACCCCATTCAATTCACTCTTGGCCGATGACAAACAAGGTAACCAAGGCATTCCCAACGATATCGCACGGCTCCACGGTGCCAGGCTGATCACTGCCACAGAACCGGAAGAGGATCGCCGTTTTGCTGAATCAACCATCAAACAACTCACTGGTGGGGACATCGTTACAGCCCGTTTTCTTCGTGAAGAATTCTTTGAATTCAGGCCGCTTTTTAAAATATGGCTGGCTGGGAACCACAAGCCGATCATTCGGGGAACAGATGAAGGGATCTGGCGCAGGATCAGATTGATTCCATTCCTGGTGTTTATCCCGGTTGAGAAGCGGGACAGAGAGTTTACGAACAAACTCCAACCCGAACTGCCGGGAATACTCAAATGGGCCGTAGATGGGTGCATGGAATGGCAACGGGTCGGACTGCAGGAACCAGAGGATGTTATCAACGCAGTGGCTGACTTCAGAGGAGAGTCGGACGATCTGAAGCCATTCTTGGATGCGCGATGCGTAATCGCCAGCAACTTTTCGGTAAAGTTCAGCGATCTGTGGGCGGAGTATCAGGGATGGTGCGCGGAAAATAATGAGAAGCATTTATCGAAAACATTATTCGGTAAGAAGTTGTCGAACAGAGGTTTTGAAAATGCCAAAGATACGAGAGACAACAGGATCCGCCGAGGTCTTGCTTTGCAAGTCAGAGACAATCGTCAAGATTATGTCGAGCCCCAAAGGGACGATTCGACGGGTTTCGACGGGTTAGCATGTAACTTTCCACGTGCGTATGCGGATGCACCTGCGTGCGCGTCTGCACATGCGCGTGGGAAGGAACCAGCTCAACCCGTCGAAACCCGTCGAAACCGTATAATAATTTAAATATCAATTGTTTATAAAAATACAAACCCGTCGATCAAATCGATTAATACCAAGAAAGTAAAATTTTTGGAGAATTGAGCATGAAAAAGCAGCAGGTCGGGATTCCGGCCAAGTGGCGAGGAGTAGGCCTATGAACGCATCGTCTGCCAGTGGGGTCGCGGTGCTTGACCCCACCCATTTGCTGGATGAGTTACGGTTGGCCGGATTTTCAATCGTGGCGGGATCGGGAAACCTGATTATCAGCCCTGGTCCAGACCCGGAAATGACTGAACGAATCCGGCAGTGCAAACCGGAACTCCTGGCGATTCTGACTCCTCTGCCACTGACCGAGCAGGAGAAAAGCGACATCGATTGGGCGTTTATACGGCCACTGACCGACGAGGAGAAGCGTCGCATCGAAGAGGCGTTCAACAATCTGCGGGATCAGCATGTCCATGCCTTGGTGGCCGCCGGGTGGCATCGGGGTGTGGTGTTTGACGGGTTGGACCCGACGCAGTGCGAAACCGCCGGTGACGTACCGGGGGTGATCGGCCTGCTCATGGCGGGCGGCAGGCTGGTGAAGATCCACCCGGACCGGCTCGATCTGGAATTTCCAGACGGAGAGCCATTTTCAAAAATACGCGGCGGCTGCCTGCTTGGTGGCAAAGTGTTGGACGATTTTCTGCGCACGGGGAAATAGCAATGGAACCAGAAATTCAATTGTGGCTGGCTGTACTCGAACGGGCGGTGCGAGATGCGGAACTGCTGCTCGACAGAGCCAAAGCGGATCCATCCGTCATCGACAAGCATATCTTCTACCAGGAGTACCTCTCCCTGTCCCGTTATTTTAAGTCCAGAACGAACAGGGTGGGTGGTGTGAAGTGGATATGCGAGTTGTTCGATTTCCACCCTGATAATGTTTCTTCCAGGGTGGAGCGTGATTTCTTTGTCCCTCTCGCCGAGATGATCAAAACGAGAAGACAACAAAAACGACTGTTGGAAATCTTGCAGAATAGGATTTCTACCATTGGCGGGTCAGAGATTGTAGAAGGCAGCAATATCGCATCTGATGGATAAACAAAAACCAACAATGAATTAATTCGCACAGAAAAAGGAGCAGAAAATGTCTGAAGAACGCAAATTCAAACCGCTTGTAAAGCTGACCGGACTTTACGAGAACCAATCCCAGAGGAGCGGGGAAACGTATTTCACTGGTTACCTGGGTGCGGTGAAAGTGGTGGTTATCCGGGACAAGCATGCCGAGCCGGGGAAGCCTGGGTGGAATCTGTGCGTCCAGGAGAAGGATCCCAAACCAGAGCAAGGACAGGGTAATGGTGGCTATGGGCAGGGCCAGAGTCATGGCCAGAGTCAGGGCCAGGGTTACGGCCAGAGTCAGGGCCAGAGTCAGGGCCAGAGTCAGGGGGGGTACGGCCAGAGTCAGGGGTATGGCCAGGGTCAAAGCCAGGGGGGATACGGCCAGGGTCGGCAACCCACCCCACAAAGGCAGGCAGCGGGCACCCCCCTACCACTCAACAACCAGCAGGAAGGAGGTATGGATGACGATGATATCCCATTCTGATCAACCATATCCCCGCACGAAAAGCAATAAGCGGGTGGCGACGTCGATCTTGGAGGGTCCAGTCGCCACCCTTGGCCACATCAACCAA
>JAMOBH010000173.1:0-11629 GCA_039908085.1 Magnetococcus sp. YQC-5 | reverse complement strand
CTCTTTCTGGTATGGCAGAAATGTCCGGGCAGGCTCAATGTTGTCCAATCGCGGTTGCCGTGCCCATTGTTCTTTTTGCAGCACCCGATATTTCAACGGTCCAGGCGTGCGCCAACGCAGTGTCAACAGCATCGTTGACGAAATGGAAAGCCTCAGAGACACATACGGAATCACGCAAATCACATGGTTGGATGACGATTTGTTCTACAATGTAAAACAATGCATGGCCGTTTTCAATGAGATCGTAAGACGCAATCTTGGCATGACATGGGATGCGTTCAACGGCGTCATTGCGTCTACTGTGGTGGCTCATCCAGAACTGATCGCAGGATCTGCCGCATCTGGTTGCATTGGGTTAATGTTTGGTATCGAATCGGGCAGTCCCCGGATCCTCAAGGAAGTTCACAAGCCATCTGGTCTGCGTCACTACCGCAAGCTGAAAGGATTGATGGAAGAGTATCCACAGATATTCACAAAAGGTTTTCTGATGCTCGGTTTCACCAACGAAACCGTGGCCGAGATCAAACAAACCATTGCGATTGCCCAGGAAATGCGTTTGGACTGGTATTCCGTACAGGTACTCTCGCCGTTGCCCATGACAGAAATGTTCAACCAGTTCGAAGGCCCGGATGGATGGAAAAGGGGGACCATGCATGGTTGGGTTCGGGAGGTGGATCGACAGAAGCGGATCGAACGGAATGCACATGAGTCGTTTTTCAAGCTGTTCGAGGCTGATGACGATTACGTGCCAACTGCCCAGGAACTCTACCATCTGTGGTTCGATGTTGATTTTCTGGCCAACTATCCGAAATTATTGGATGAAACCAGCCCTGCCAAACTCGATAAAAGTCGGAAATTTTTGACCGAGGTGTGTGACAATCGGGTTGGCCAGAATGCCGTCACCAGCCTTTTTCTCGCACTCGTCCACAAGAAACTGGGTCATGAGCAGGAGGCTCATCGCCGGACAGAACTGGCATGGGACTATTTCGCGCAAACACCCTACTGGCAAACCCGATTGAACGGTTTGAACATCGACGCATTGGCACTTTTTGACCTTTGTCGGGCAGATCCTTCGGTCATTGCGCCATCCTCGCAGATGCACATCAAACTTGTCGAGGAAAGGGTTTGATGTCACAAAATAATATTGTTTTTTCCACACCTTGGTTTCATGTGGAAGCCATGGCGTCGTCTGGTCAAGGTGAGGCAGAACATCATCCCTATTATCGCATTGTGGAACAGGATGGTGTTTGTGCCGTGGTACTTACCATGGCGGATGAAGTGGTTCTGATCCGCCAATACCGTCCGGCCATTGAAAAAGAGATTCTCGAATTCCCTGCCGGGGCTGTACGCTCTGGGGAATCCCTCCTGGCAGCCACCAGTCGGGAATTGATTGAAGAGACAGGATATCAATGCACAACTTGGGTATATGGTGGAAGCACATTGCTCAGGCCGGATCGCTGTACAAACCGCTCTTATGGTTTTCTTGGAGTAGGAGCCACACCTGTGGCGGATTGGCAGGGGCCAGCAGGCATCAAGCGCGTACTGTTGCCCAGATCTGTTTTTCGTGCCGAAATCAAACAGAGCAAGGATGTGCTCTTGGCGGGGCTGGGATTTTTTACTGTGGCGTTGATCCGTTATGGCATTAATTTTTTGGAAGATCCCCTCGAAATCATTACTGAAAAAATGCAAAAAATTTCGATCAAAGAGACCATGGATCTGACATAACAGTTATGCCAAGCCATTTTTGCAAGAGAAGCAGGTCAATACGGCCCGGAAACAACAGGACAACCGAGCCGACTGGATGGGTTGGGATGTATGGATGTGTCAATTTTTTTGGTTTGTAACTGGGGTTGGTCATGAATCAAGAGTTGGGCAGTGGGATACCCCCCCCTAAAAGTACAAGAGAAATTTTTCTTGAGACGGTTTTGCGCCTGGATGATGATAATGATATTGATGGACTCATCGCCTATGGCAGCGATTTTTCACACAACCCTCACGATATATATATATATAGCGTCTCTCAATTAATCATACTGAGGCGTATTCGTGCGGCATATATTTTGTCTATGATTTTTAAAAATAGAGGCTATACAGGCCCCTTCATTGCCATTGCCCTTGCGATGGGAGGCATGATATACCAGAATCCGATTGAATATGCCAGAGGATTGGAAGACTTAGCTGATATTGTGGATTTTGACGAAACGGACCGCATATTGGCTTGGCAGCAGACAAATTTATATTATTTGGGAATTATTCCTGCGATCATTCATCTGCTTGATCTGGAGAGCCTGGATGGCAAGCAGGTGTTGGAATTTTATGCGGCCATGCGCTCTGCAGTGCCGTTTGTCTGGACATTCTTTGAAGAAGACCAAGTCATTCCGGTTTTGTCTTTGGAGGATCTTGGACAACGTGATCGCGTCAAGAACCGTCTTTTCACCACACATCAATTCATTAAAAAAATTGTACAAATTGAAGAAGAACGCAAGCCAGAAGATTTTGTTCTTTTGATTGAATTTTTACAGAATAATCAACATGCACCCCATGACCTGCTGCTTGCATTATTGATCCTGCTCGTCACGACCAAGACAGGCGCGGCTTTTATTTGTGGCATGCTGCTCGCCAACAGTCATTACAATCATCCTCTCATATCCGTGGCACTTGCTATTGGTGGTTTATGTTATAATAATCAAGAAGAAGAGATGCGCGGATTAAAGAATCTGCGCTCTCAAATGAATGCCTTCTCTCTTGAGCAGCAAAAACTTTTTTTTAAAACCGTCACCCATCCAAACATAACCGTACATATATATGAATATGGCAAACTTAATCATGCTCATGAAAACATCCAAGATTGGATGAAGCAGTTATTATCCAACGATAAAATGATGCACCTGCTTGCAATCTTTCAAGCTGCGGCACCTTTTTTTTGGAACACCTTCGATTTGAATCAATCCGTGCCAGATCTCGATCCAGAAGAATTACGGCGACGAGGATGGGCCAAAGCACGTCTGGTTCACAGGCGGTCACCCCCAAAGGATGCCCCACGTCAACCTCGACGTGTCGTGGTGGCGATGCGGGAGTTTTCCATATTAAATCATTCAGAGTTGAGTCCTTTGGGAGAACGCATTGTGGCAGCCATGAGTGGTTATGGTTGGAATGCGCACCTTTTTAACTTGCAGTTCGGAAAAGAGAATGAATATTATAAAACCATTATCGAACAGTGTTTAAGCATTGACGCAGAAGTCTTGATTCTTGATTACGATTTCTTTTATAAGCAGTGGCTCTACTCCGACAAGCCAAAAATTATGATCATGGAGTTAAAACAAAAGAAACCGTCCATCAAGATTGTAGCCTGTTTATTGGACTCATGGTGTGTCAAAGATGCTCTCAACACCAACGCACGTCTGTTTGATGTACTCTGGACCACGGATGCACCCTCTTTGCCTCTATGGAGCGAGCCAGATATCTCCAGCAAGGTACTGCAATGCCTGATTCCCATCGGGTTGAATATGAAGCCAGACAAACCTCTGCGTCCATACATGCTGTTTTCTGGAGAAGTCCGCTACAGTTGGATTCGGCTATTTTGGCTGCTGCTTGCCGTGAACAAACTGAATCTGCCAATCCAGCAGAAAATTTGTACACATCAAGATGATGGTCTGCCTGTGCTTGACAGTTACGCGATTTATCTGCGAGGTCTTGCGGATGCGACCTGTTGCATCAACTTTTCCATGAGACCCGATCTCTCGTATATATATAATGGACGTTGCCCTGAGACCCTTTTGAGTGGTTCTTTGCTTGTTCAAGAGACATCTTATAATATTGATTATTTTTTTGTTGCGGGAGAACATTATCTTGAATTTTCCAGCGTGAGTGAGTTGGCTGCCATTGCACGGTTCATTACCAAATACCCGGAAGCCGCCGAGGAGATCCGCCGTCGTGGCAACGCCTTCGCCTGCGAACAGTTCAGGGATGAAAAGATAATTGGTTATATTGATTATTTGTGTTTTTTCTCTGGCCTGGAACCGAATAAAACATGATGGATTCTTCAGAAAAACGTGCAAAAAAAATATTGGTTTGTGGTGCCACCGGATTTATTGGTCGCAATATTGTGGAATATTTTGCTGACCAAAAGGGGTATGATGTCGTCGGAGTGCATCACATACGTCCTCCTTTCAACCATCCAGGAGTAGACTGGGTTCAAGGAGATTTGACCCAGGCCCAGGATGTGGACCGATGTTTGGAAGGAGTGGACATATTGGTTATGGCCGCAGCGACCACATCTGGTTCCAAGGACATCTTGTCGCGGCCACACATTCATATTACGGATAATGCCGTTATGAATTCCCTTTTGTTGCGTGCGGCTTTTGAGAAAAAAATCCAGCATGTTGTTTTTTTTAGTTGTACCGTCATCTATCAATCGAGTGAAACACCACTCAAAGAAGATGCTTTCGATGCCAGTCAAGAGTTGGTTCCTGCGTATTTTGGCGGTGGTTGGACCAAAATTTATATTGAAAAAATGTGTGAATTTTTCTCTCGCATAAGTAAAGTGAAATTCACCGTCATCCGCCATAGCAACATCTATGGTCCCTATGACAAATTTGATCTGGATCGTTCACATTTCTTTGGGGCCACAATAACCAAAGTAATGACGACCCAGGATGCCAAAGTGGTTGTCTGGGGCAAAGGAGAAGAGAAGCGCGACTTGCTGTATGTCGCAGATTTGGTGAATTTTGTGGCATGTCTCATTGAACGGCAACAAACACCGTTCGAGATATATAATTGTGGTTATGGACAAGCCCTGTCCATCAGGGAGGTTACCCGAAAAATCGTTCAACATTCTGGACGTGACTTGACGATTGAACACGATCTCTCTAAAGTGTCCATTCCGACTTTTTTGGCACTCGACTGTTCCAAAGCTGAAAAAGAATTGGGCTGGAAGGTTCAAACCACCTTGGAAGAAGGGATTGCTTTGACCATTGCCTGGTGGAAGAAACATATTGGACATCATGATGCCAAGCCAAACACATAATATTTTGAAAGATCTCAATATTTTAAAAAAGTATGATGTTTATGCTTATGATTACATAGAGTATCCTCATAAAAGTTTTTGGTCTTACGATCTGACAGATAAAGATTTCAGAGAATCTTTGCGTACCATTTTCAAAGAAAATCCAGACCGAGGCTTGACAGTTTATTTACACATCCCTTTTTGCAACGAACTCTGTTCCTTCTGTCTGTGCCACAGACAAATCACCAAACACTATGCCCCAGTCAAACACTACCTGGAAAACGCTCTTTTCCTTGAGATCGATTTATACTGTCAGTTTTTTGAGGAGCTTGGCATCCAGCCCCAGGTCAAACAAATTTACCTGGGCGGGGGTTCTCCAACCATTGTCAACCAAGAGGATTTTGATCGTCTGCTTGGCCGATTGAATACCATGACAAACCTGGCCAATCTGGATCAATTTCATATGGAGATCGATCCCCGTCGGGTTGACGAAGAGCAGTTGAAATTTTACCACAGTCGTGGGGTACGAACACTTTCGTTTGGTATCCAGGATTTTGACCCGGACGTCCAGGAGGCGGTCAATCGGATTCAACCGTTTGCATGCGTGGAAGCCCTGCTGACCGAGACCATCCGCACCTGCTTCACCAGCATCAATTTTGATATCCTCATTGGCTTGCCCCGGCAGAGCGTCAAGAGCCTCCGCGAAACAGTGGAAAAAGTTGTCAGCCTGAAACCAGATCGGATTTCACTTACCTATTTATTCTACACACCGCGCTTTCATCCGCATCAAATGCACATGCATCGCCATGGACTCTTGCCTGATTTTTATGATCGCAAAAAGCTGTTTGTCACAGCTCTCACCGCCTTGCAAGAAAATGGCTATATTCGCACCGGTTTTGAGCATTTCGCCAAACCCGACGACCGGGTGGCGGTGGCACTCCAAAAGGGTCTGGCATCCTATAATTCGTTTGGGGCAACGACCGGTGAGTATCATGATATACTTGGTTTGGGTCGAGCCAGTTACAGCACCCTTGGGAATAATCACTATTTTCAATGGGTTTATGAACAAAATCAATATGAAGAGGCATTACAGGCCGGTCAATTTCCGGTGCTTCGAGGTCATGTCTTGAGTGAAGATGACGTGTTGCGACGCGATATCATTAAAACTTTGAGAACCTATTTCTCGCTGGATATCCACAGCTTCCAGCAGAAATATGGACTGAACTTTTTTGAATATTTCGCCAAAGAACACTATGACCTCGATGAATTCGTCCGTGATCAGCTCATCGAAGTCACACCAGAACGGATCTCGATGACCGAAACAGGCAAACATTTCGCAAATCTCGTATGCAGCATTTTCGACAATTATGTTGTAAGACCAAGATTCAATCCAGAAATCCAGACACGTTGTTTAAATGGCTGACTCATGAATTGTTGCGGTCTTCCATAGTGGCAGGCCGAATGACATGAAAGGCAATTTTTTTCTAACCGTGATGAAGCAAGAGTTTGGCATGCACCGTGGTGTCAAACAAATCAGATCATTGTCAATGGAGTAGTGGGAATATAAAAAGCCATGCGTATAGGATTCATTTGCCCAAGCAGTCATTATCTTTATGATCCGTTTCGTGGAGATCCTCACACCCATTTTCAAATTTTGACCATCATAGAGGATCGTTTCGAGCATCGGGTTGAACTTTTGCTGATTGATCTGCGTGGCATTGATCTTAAGATGGCCATTTATCATATTCCAGAATGTGACCTCTATCTGCATTCCGTTTACACCCTGGACTACAATGAGCAACGGGATATTGTTACCAATGTGCGCCGACATTACCCAAAAGCACTGCATGTGGCAGGTGGTCCTCACGTATCAGTCTACCAGGAGGAAGCGCAGACGTTTTTTGACGCCATTGTTTTGGGGGATGGGGAAGAGTCCATCATAACTATTGTTGAAACGTTGTTCGCGGCCAAACCCTTGCAAAAAGTCTATCGAATGCCAAGGGCTATCGAAGATCTGGGCGTGCTGCCTTTTCCACGACGCCATTATCTGCCCAAAACAGCTACCGCACGCCGCAACATGATGAATCTTCAGGGAAACAAGGAGTCTGCCAAACTGCTTGGAAGTACAGCCATCTTCAGTCGCGGTTGTCCCAGCAAATGCAGCTTTTGCGCCATGCCATCCAGTCGGGCCAGAGGCGGGGTTCCTCCGATTCGCTACCGGCCAGCCCATCATGTGGCTGCGGAAATTGAATACCTGAAACAGGAATTCAATATCCAAGGGTTGAATCTCCTGGACGAAATCGGTATTCCCCTGATCCCGCAACTGGCCAGGGAGTATCTGGAAGCCATTGGCAAAACAGGTATTGTTTGGCGCGGACAGTGTCGTGTCGATGGGATCACTCCGGAAACCGCACATTTGGCCCGTGCCTCTGGATGTACGGCCATGGGCTTGGGTATCGAAAGTGTTTCCGAACGTTCTCTGGAGCTGATTCGCAAACAAATCTCTCTGGAGCAAGCACGTCGGACCATCGCCCTTTTGAATGAAAATAATATCGAATCCCGTTTGTATATGATCATCGGTCTTCCTGGCGAACCGGAAGACATTCTTGAACAAACCTGGCGTTTCATCCAAGAGACCCAACCAGGTCTGGTCATCTTGTCCTTGTTTACCGTGCGTCCTGGAACAGACGTATTTGATAATCCAACAAAATATGGTATCGAATACATTGACCATGATTCAACCAAATCCATGCATATGTTCGGTCGCTATGATAACGAACAGCCAACTTTGACTTTCAGGTATGCCAAAACAGCCCCCTGGGGCAAAACGCTTTCCAATGAAGAGATTGTTTCCAACTATCTTGAATTGCAACAACGACTTAAAAATTGCGGTTTGAGTGCTTTGCCTTATTATAATGAAAGAGATTTATTGGGAGGGGGTTGATCATGACATAAATAGACCGGGATGCGTTGATTTGGCTCATACGCACCCAGGCGTTACGGATTGACCGGGAGGAACGGTTTGCCCAGTGCCTGTTGGTCCAATGCCGTATGATTGTTTACATAATCAAAATGGGTAGGTTTTTGATGGCATTTTGTTTGTATGGAAGCGTTGCACTTTATTTTCTGTTCCTCTCAATCATTCAAAAGAAGCTCAACCTCTCCAAAGCACACGTAACTTCATTGATATTTTAATATTCTTCCGTTATCATACCCGCGAATTGAACTTTCCAATGGCCATCTGCAATCACATGATGGTATGCTGTTTGCTGGTGCCTTCTCATCATTATGCTTTCATGGAGAATGGAGTATCCCAACCATGTCGATTACCCTGACACCAAACGCTGTTAAAAAACTGGATGATCTGCTGCAAGAAGAAAACAATCCAAGCACTAAACTTCGTATTTTTGTCTCTGGCGGGGGATGCTCAGGGTTTAAATATGGCTTTACTTTTGATGAAACTCAGGATCCCACCGATACCCTGATTCAATCCAATGGCGCGCAGGTTCTGGTGGACCCCATGTCACTCAATTTTTTGGCTGGAGCCGAAGTGGATTACGTGGAAGATCTCTCTGGTGCCCAGTTTGTCATCAAAAATCCAAATGCCAGCAGTTCTTGTGGTTGTGGACAATCCTTTACCCCGAATACCATGGGCGGTTGCGCCAATGGATGATAGCAATGACCATTGCAAACCATTTTTTTGCTCTGCGATCAGCTGTCACGGGTCTTTGGGGTTGCTTTCTCACCCCCAAATCACCCTATAATTTCTTGAAACGGTCTTGACGTGTAGACCACCCAATCTTTCATCGCAAGGCGTACACCATGGCTGATGACGAATCCAGAACCGACGACCCCGGCTTGCCTGAGATGCCAACCGAGGGGGAATCTCCATCCACAGCCGAGGAGGTGATTCCACTCACAGCCGAAGAGGTGATTCCACTCACAGCCGAAGAGGTGATTCCACCCATTCTCGAAGAGGTGATTCCACCCATTCTCGAAGAGGTGATTCCACCCATTCTCGAAGAGGTGATTCCACCCATTCTCGAAGAGATCGTCGATTCCAAGCCCGATTCGCAAGGAGTTGTTCCTCCTTTACCTCTGGTTAAAGAAGAAGAGTATCTGCCTAATGAACTGGTGATCTATCCGTTGGGGGGACGTCCCTTTTTTCCTGGCATGTTGACCCCGATCCAGGTGGAGGGTTCTCCTTACTATGATACCATCAAATTCGCTCTGAATACATCAGGTAAGATGTTCGGCATCGTCTTGAGTCATGCCGAAGATGGCGAAGAGGTCTTCCAGGCCAGTCAATTGTTTCGTTATGGGGCTGTGGCGCGCATCATGGAGGCGGCCATCAATGATGAAGACAAACAAATCAAACTCCTGGCCGAAGGCATTTCCCGCTTTGAGATCCTGGGCATCATCGATCCAGGCCCACCCATCGTGGCCCGCGTCGCTCATCACGACAAACTCTCTCTCAATCTCGATCTGGACGCCTTGAAACCCTATACCATGGCTGTCATCAGTGCCTTGAAAGAGATACTCAAATACGACTCCCTTTATCAGGAACAGGTCAAAATGTTCCTGTCACGCCACAATTTCGGCGAACCAGATCGCCTTGCCGACTTTGTCGCCTCCATGACCAGTTCCAAACGGGAAGAGTTGCAAGAGGTATTGGAGACCCTGAATATCCGGGAACGCCTTGAAAAAGTCCTGGCACTCCTGAAAAAAGAATTGGAGATGGTCAAGTTACAAGACAAAATTTCCAGACAGGTCGAAGAGGGGATATCCAAAAATCAGCGTAATTTTTTCTTGAGAGAGCAGTTAAAAGAAATCCAGAAAGAACTGGGCATCACCAAAGACGACCGTACCGCCGATATGGATCGGTTTCGCGAGCGTCTGAAAAAATTGACCCTGGGTGAAGAACCTAAAAAACGCATTGAAGAAGAACTGGATAAACTCTCGATCCTGGAAACCGGTTCTTCGGAATACGGGGTGACCCGCAATTATGTGGACTGGCTGACCAGTCTCCCATGGGGAGTCCACAGCAAGGACAAACTCGACATCAAACGGGCCAGACAGATTCTCAACAAGGATCACGACGCCTTGAGCGATGTCAAGGAACGCATCCTGGAATTCCTGGCCGTGGGGACACTCAAAGGTGAAATTGGGGGATCCATCATTTTGCTGGTCGGACCGCCGGGTGTGGGCAAAACCTCTATCGGGCGTTCTGTGGCGCGCGCCGTGGGACGGAAATTCTTTCGTTTTTCCGTGGGAGGAATGCGTGATGAGGCCGAAATCAAAGGCCATCGTCGCACCTATGTCGGAGCCATGCCGGGAAAAATTATCCAGGCCCTGCGTCGTACCGAAACGGCCAATCCCATCATCATGCTCGATGAGGTGGACAAAATCGGGGCCAGTTATCATGGTGATCCGGCTTCCGCCTTGTTGGAAGTTCTGGATCCAGAACAAAACAATGAATTCCTTGATCATTATGTCGATGTTCGTTTCGATCTCTCCAAGATTTTATTCATCTGCACGGCCAACCAGTTGGATACCATTCCACAGCCTTTGTTTGACCGTATGGAGGTGATTCGTCTCTCTGGTTACATCACTGAAGAGAAAATCAAAATCGCGCGAAATCATCTCATTCCCAAGCAATATGAGAAAAATGGTATTACCAATTCTCATTTGCGGCTCAGCAACGAAGCCATTCGCGTCATAGTCGATGGTTATGCCAGAGAAGCGGGTGTGCGTCGGTTGGAACAAAAAATCTCTGCCATTGTGCGCAAGGCCGCTGTCAAAATCCTGGAAGAAAATGCTCCAACCCCCATTCGGGTCGGCAAGGAGCAGGTGGAGGCGTTTCTGGGCAAACCCAGTTTCCGGGATGAACAACCCCTGTGCGGCATTGGTGTAGTCACAGGATTGGCCTGGACCGCCATGGGCGGGGCTACCCTGGACGTGGAAGCCATCACCCCTGGCGGAGAAAAACCCAGTCTGCTATTGACGGGTGCCCTGGGGGATGTCATGAAGGAATCGGCTCATATTGCCTTGAGTTTTATCACCTCCAATTGCATTCAGTTCGGCGCGGATCCCAAAATCCTGACCCATTCCCCGGTTCATTTGCATGTGCCTGAAGGGGCAACACCCAAAGATGGTCCATCAGCGGGTATCACCATGGCCACGGCTCTGTTGTCTCTGGCCAAAAATCAACCGGTCAACCGTCGTTTGGCCATGACTGGAGAAATCACATTGACCGGACAGGTTTTGGCTGTGGGTGGCATTCGGGAAAAGGTGATCGCGGCCCGTCGTGTGGGGATCCGGGAATTGATCATTCCAGAAGCCTGTCGGAAAAGTTTCGAGGAGGTTCCTGAACACATTCGAGAAGGATTTACCGTTCATTTTGTTCAAAAATACGCACAAGTGGTCAAACTGGTCTTTGAACACTAAACAAATGCATGCTTGGTAGGATTAAAAAAAAAGAGGGGGTCTGGGGGATTCATCCCCCAGGACTTTGACTTTGATTTTGCCTTTGATTTTGCCTTTGATTTTGCCTTTGATTTTGCCTTTGATTTTGCCTTTGATTTTGCCTTTGATTTTGCCTTTGATTTTGCCTTTGATTTTGCC
>JAMOBH010000172.1:0-11691 GCA_039908085.1 Magnetococcus sp. YQC-5 | reverse complement strand
TGTTCTCGCTGACTCTCTTTGACGAGATTTGTCTCAATTTTGCATCCGCGAGCATGTATTAGGATGGGAGATGTCAAAAAAATCGGCTTTTTCTGCCAGGCACTAATTAGGGGTGCCACCTTGACGGCACTGGGCTCCGACTGTTCTGATTGCCCTTGACTGATGCTGGCAAAGGCTGGGCAGGCTGAACAAGCAGAACGGTCAAAAGCAACGTGGTCCATGCGATCCATTTTTTCATGGGCTTTCTCCAATAGGATTGAAAGGTAATCTATGCAGGAAAAACCATGAGATCGATTGCTTGCCAAGACGCTATTTCATTTCGACTCGTCCAATCGGCTTTGGACCCGGCTGGCTGTCACAACCCAAACCGGGGCATCGGGAACCAATCGGTGCAAATCCAGCAAGGGGCGGGAATGGTTGATCTGCACCTGAGTCACCAACCAGGACCAACCGCTCTGAGCCAGAATCGCCAAAGTGCTGGAAAGATGTTCCAATGTGACCAGGGCAAGTACCAGACGTCCTCCAGGGCGCAATCGGTGCTGGCTGGATTCCAGGATGTTTGTCAATTCCCCACCGGATCCACCTATGAATATCGCGTCTGGATCAGGCCAAGCCTCCAAGACCTCCATGGCGCGGGCTTCCAGCAGGGTGTAATTGACCACCTCCAGCCCGACACGATTGGCCCGGATTTGTCGCGCCCGCCCTGCATCCTTTTCCACAGCCCAGACCCAACCTTTTGGACAAAGTCGGGCCGCCTCCAGACCAACACTGCCAGAACCAGCCCCCAGATCCCACAGAATGCTTTCTGGTCGTAAAGCCAGCTGGGCCAGTACAATGACCCGTACCTCTTGTTTGGTGATCAGCCCGCCCTGTTTGTCCTGTTGAGGCAGAAAACAACTCTCCGGCAACCCCATGACCGGCAAGGAATCTGGGGAAGAGGGTTTATTGTGCCGTTGCAGAATCACCACATTGGGATTGGCGAAGGCCTCTTTGGCAACCTGATCCGGGGTCAGATCACGCACAACGCGCTCCTGAGGAGTCTCCAGTTGTTCAGCTATACTCATGAGATAGTGTTTGTCAAGCTCCAAATGTATGAGCATGCGGGCGATGCGTCCAGGAGTATTGGCCGGACTGGTCAGTATTGCGATGAGATCGGCATCTGGCAGAAGCCGGATCAACGAAAAAAAAGGATGTGTCGCGGGTGCCCTCGGATGCCATTCTCCGCTGTCACTGGCGTGGAGTGTAACAAAACGGGCCTGGGTCCAGGGCAACATGAGGCGGGAGAAGGCCAGTTGGGGGGTGGTGGCGGCAGCCAGTACACGAAGGTTTTCGATGGGTATTTTGTGACTGAGATGTCCGGCAATGCCGGAAAACAGGGGATCACCGGTGGCCAGAACCACCACCCGTTGCCCATGCAAACGCGCAGATTCGATCCATGCAGGAATCTCCTTGAGTTGACCAGACGTGGAACGCCTGAGCGCGTGCGAGGGAATCATGTCATGGAACAGCTCCAAAAAACGGGTCTCACCCAGCACCAGATCCGCAGATTGCAGCAGACGACATGCTGCCAGGCTAAGAGAGTCGGGGCCGGAATCCAAAACGCCAAGGATCCAGCAGGGATGATCCGTCGTTGTCATGGGAAATGCTCCAGGATTATTTTTTATTGGAGGGGAACGATTGCTTTTTTATTGCGCCACCGCCGTGGCACGCATCTCCCGAATCACCGTCACCCGAATCTGTCCCGGATAGGTCATCTCGTTTTCCACCCGCGTGGCAATCTCACTGGCCAACGTCATCGCCCCTTCATCCTTGACCCGATCATAGGCCACCATCACCCGCAATTCCCGTCCGGCCTGTATGGCAAACGCCTTCTCCACCCCAGGAAAATCCATGGCCAACGCCTCCAACATCTCCAGACGTTTGATATACGTCTCCACATTCTCACGTCTGGCCCCTGGACGCGCCGCTGACAAGGCATCCGCCGCATTGATCAATGGACCATACACCGATGTGGGTTCAATATCAAAATGATGCGACCAAATGGCATTCACCACCAACCCGTTTTCCTTGTATTTCTTCGCCAATTGTCCCCCAATCACCGCATGCGAACCCTGTACCTCATGATCCACCGCCTTGCCAATGTCATGCAACAACCCACATCTCCGGGCCAGATTGAAATCCAATCCCAACTCCTCAGCCATCATCCCGGCAAACCGGGCCACCTCCACCGAATGAGACAATACATTCTGTGTGTAAGAGGTCCGAAATTTCAATGTCCCCACCAGCTTGATGATGTCCGCATGCATCCCGGACAAACCCAACTCAAAAATCGCTCGTTCCCCGGCTTCCCGAATCTCATTGTTGACGTTCTTTTCCGCCTTGCGCACCACGCTCTCAATTCGCGCCGGATGTATCCGACCATCGGCTATCAACTCCTCCAACGCCTGTCGCGCCACCTGACGTCGCACTGGATTGAAACCTGAGATCACCACCGCCTCCGGGGTGTCGTCTATAATCAAATCACACCCGGTCGCCGCCTCCAGGGCACGTATGTTCCGACCCTCACGACCAATGATGCGCCCCTTCATCTCCTCTGAGGTGATCGCCACCACCGTAACCGTCCGCTCCGCAACAAATTCACCCGCCAGTCGCTGAATCGCCGTCGCCATGATCTCCTGAGCCTTTCGGTCCGCACTCTCCTTGACTTCTTCCTCCGAACGCTTTAAGAAATTGGCTGCTTCCCGTCGCACTTCCTCCTGCAATCCCACCACCAATTGCGCCTTGGCCTGCTCCGTGGTCAAACCCGCCACCTCCTCCAAACGCCGTCCTACCATCTCCTCCTGTTTGACGCACGCCTCCTTGCGCACTTCCAAAGCACGACTCTCCTGTTCCACCTGGTGGCGTCTGCGCTCCAGATCACTCTCCCGTTGATCCAGCTGATCAAACTTGCGGTCCAACTGCTCCTCGCGTTTGTCAAATCGCTGCTTCAAACGATCCAATTCCTCTTGACGACCCCGGTACTGCTCTTTCAGTTGCTCCTCAATACGCAACCGTTCCGTCTTGGTCATCAGTTCAACTTCACGCGCCGCAGCCTCGGTTTTCTCCTCCGCTGTCCGCAACATCAGTTGAATCCGTTCCTCCTTTTCCTGGAAGGTTCGGAATTGCTGCCGCCGCCATTGGTATAATAAAAATAACGGTACTGAGGCACCCAACAGCACGCCCATCAGCAAAAACAGGATATCCATGGAATGAAATCCTTAGTATGATATCGTCCTTCGGTCGTTAAAAACGCCGGTATGACGAAAAATTAAAAGTCAGTAAACGTTGTAAAATTGATGCCCTTCGGGCATAAAGTCAAAGGCAAAGTCAAAACCTTGGGGGATGAATCCCCCAAACCCCCTCTTTTTTTTAATAATTTAAAAAAATGAAAAAATATTAAAAAAAAAGGGTGGTGGTTGTTGGGGGGCGGTTCACCGCCCCCCAAGGTCTTTCATTCAATTCACAAACGCCCTGTTCGGTCACCACCCCATCCAGGAGTACATCATGGGGTTCACGCGGCACAACCGGGAGTTCCTGGAAACCATACGCCAATCCAACCCGACTCATGGATCGCCCGACAGAATACCTGGTATCAGACAGCATGCGGTCATAATACCCGCCGCCGAATCCAAGACGGCATCCCGAACGGTCAAAACCCACCAATGGCATCAATATCAGGTCGAGTTGAAAAGTGTCCGTGACAACCGCTTGATGTGCAACAGGAATCGGTTCCAGAATTCCGAAAGCCCCCGGACGCAATGGATCTCCAGGGAAATACGGGACAAAGCACAAAGAACTCGTTGTTTTGTCTGCCAGAGGGAGAAAGAATTTTTTTTCAGAACACGCTACATCGAGGAGAAGTGGGGTGGGATCGACTTCGTTGTCGATCGGATGATAGAGTCCGATGGTGCGCGCCCTTTGATAAAATGGGGCTGACACCACGTGACTCACTATGGCGCGTGAAAGGCTTGCGACCCTTTCTGAAGATAACTGCCTGCGCATTTCGCGTAGTTGATTACGCAAAGACAGCTTTGCATTATTCATGCTGAATCATTCATGCCAAGTCATGCATACCAGCACCCCCGCCTGTGCCGTGGGATAGCACTCTCTGAACCCTTTTGTTAAAGTGGATCTATGAATAATTGTTTCTGGCAACCTCTTGAAAAAGAGGTGACACTCCACAATCAGCGCACGGTTCCCAGGTTCATAAGTTATCGGCTCAGGAGGATGTTCTCCTCACGCACACCGCAGGGGTTACTGGTATCGTTCATCCCTTGAGCAGTTGATCAGTGCTGGCAATCAATCTGCTGATTTTCTCGATATTCGCGTTTGCAGCGTCCGTTTGCAAGGCTGCGAATCGCCGATGTTGTAAATATTCGTCCGCAATCCGCAAGGCTGCCATCATGGCCGTCCGTTCTGAGGATGCGACATGCGATTCTTGCGCCACCTGACCAATCATGTCATTCACATACTGGGCAAGTTCCCGGACATATTCTCCGCTGGCCTTGGATTTCAGTTTGAAAACATGGCCACGAATGCGTACTTCAATGGATTCAGACATGACTCCCAAATCCTGGGTTCTGCGCCCATGTCCAGTTGCCAAGAGAATTCATCAAGAATCCACTTCTTCGTATCGGTCCACCAAGCCTTCAATTCTGCTGACCACCCAGGCTTTTTCTTTGGTCAACTGTTCAATCTGTTCTTGCTGCTGAAGAATCTGGGTTTCGTGTTCAGAAATGGTCTGTTTGTGGTTGGCAATCTGTTCACGCAGATTGCGAATGGTCCCAGCCATGTCATTCCAACGTTGTTCCAACACCGCCACAGAGGCGGAAAGTTTGTCATCATGATCCATCATCGGTTTCTGGTTCCTTCATCGAAAGATGTGCCGAGTTTCTTTGAAGCAGGCATCCTGCTGTCTGCTTTGTTCATGTTGGATTCTAGAAGGAAATTGGAAACCTTGTCAAGGAACCCCAAAGAATTCTACACCAAAACCGTTTCCCCGCCGCGCAACCACGCATCCACACCCTTGGCAGCCTTGCGTCCACTGTCAATGGCACGCAAAACAAGGGATTGTCCTGTCGCCATATCTCCGGCTGCAAAAACCCCTGGCACGCTGGTCATGCAGGCTACATCAATCTTGACGTTCCCTCGACCATCCAACACCACGCCCAGATCCTCCAGCAGCCCAACCCGCACAGGATGCAAGAAACCCATGGCCAGCAAAACCAATTCCGCTTCCAGAAAAAATTCCGAACCCGGAATTTCCCGCATGGTTGGACGCCCTCCCTCTTCTTGTTCGGCCCAGTGGAGACGCATGCAATGGACCCCTTTGACCCAGCCATTCTCACCTTCGAAGGACTTGGTCTGAATGCTCCAACGGCGTTCACATCCTTCCAGGTGCGAAGTCGAAGTGCGCAATACATTGGGCCAGGCAGGCCATGGGGTTTCATGTGAGCGTTCTTTCGGAGGCTTGGGCAACAATTCGATCTGGGTCACACTGACCGCCCCCTGACGAATCGCCGTACCTACGCAATCCGCGCCCGTATCCCCCCCTCCAATGACCACCACCCGTTTGCCAGCAGCAACAATGGATTCCTTCACAGGTATCGATGTGCCATGACCTCGACGGTTTTGCTGGGCCAGATAGGTCATCGCAAAATGAATACCCTCCAGATCCCGACCTTTGGCTGGCAAATCACGGGGATGTTCCGCACCTCCGGTCAACAGCACAGCCTCATGGGTCTGACGCAACTCCTGGGCCGGGATGTCAATTCCCACATGCACCCCGGTCCGCACGGTCAACCCTTCCTGAATCATCTGTTGCAATCGACGATCAATAATCGATTTTTCCAATTTGAAATCGGGTATGCCAAACCGCAACAACCCCCCTGCCCGCTCGTTCTTCTCGAACAACGTCACCGTATGCCCGGCCCGTGTCAATTGCTGGGCCGCAGCCATGCCTGCCGGACCAGAACCCACAACCGCCACCCGCTTGCCGGTTCGTTCTCGTGGCACACAGGGCGTGATGAGTCCCCTGGCAAAACCCTCCTCGGCAATCGTGCGTTCAATCTCCCGGATGGAGACGGGTTCACGATTGATCCCCACCACACACGAGGCTTCGCACAAGGCCGGACAGACACGTCCGGTGAATTCGGGAAAATTGTTGGTCCGATGCAAAGCCTGGACCGCTTCCTCCCAACGTCCCCGATAGACCCAATCGTTCCAGGATGGAATCAGGTTGTGCAACACGCATCCGTTGTGACAAAAAGGTATGCCGCAATCCATGCACCGTGACGCCTGATCTTGCAATTTTTCCAGAGGAAAATCGTGATACAGTTCATCCCAGTCACGGACCCGCTCCATCACTGACCGGGGCCGGGGCGTTTCCCGGTCCACTTCCATGAAACCCTTGGTCTTACCCATTGACCGCTTGCTCCCGCTTTTTGGTTTCTGCCAGCACACGCTGATAATCATGGGGCATCACCTTGACGAAGCGCGTCACGGCATGTTCCCAATCGGCCAACAACCGGGCAGCCACTGAGCTGTCCGTATATCGTGCATGGTCCTGGATCATCCCTTTGAGTGACACAGAGTCTTCTTCTTGATCCACAGGCAGCAACGCCACCATGGATTGGTTGCACAGCGAAGCAAACTGTTGTCTCTCATCCAGGACATAGGCAATGCCTCCGCTCATGCCGGCTGCAAAATTGCGGCCTGTTGGTCCCAGAACCACCACCATGCCTCCGGTCATGTATTCGCATCCATGATCGCCCACGCCTTCCACCACGCTCAGGCCCCCTGAATTGCGCACTGCGAAACGTTCTCCGGCCATGCCCCGGATGAACACCCTGCCTCCTGTGGCACCATACAAGAGGGTATTGCCAGCAATGATGTTCTCTTCCGCCACCAATTGCGACTTGGGATGCGGACGAATGACGATCCGTCCCCCAGACATCCCTTTGCCCACATAGTCATTGGCAGCACCATATAAATATAAAGATACGCCGGGCACATTGAAAGCACCAAAACTTTGGCCAGCCACGCCATCAAAGTGAAACTTGATGGTGTCCTTGGGCAATCCGCTTTCCCCGAACAACCTGGAGATTTCTCCTCCCAGCATGGCACCCACCGTGCGATCTGTATTTTTGATGGGCAGACGGAGTTCAATGGTTTGCAAATTTTCGGTACTCAAATTGTCGAACACCCGTTGCGCCAGTTCCATCAACGTGTGATCCAACACCTTGTCAATACCATGATCCTGCTTTTGCACACAGCGAATCGCCACGCTGGAAGGCGCGTCTGGTTTGAGCAGCAATTCGGAAAAATCCAGTCCTGCGGCTTTCCAGTGGGATACGGCTTCGTTCACCAACAGGTGATCGGATTGTCCGATCATCTCATCAATGGTGCGAAATCCCATGCGGGCCATGATTTCACGGGCCTCGTTGGCCACAAAATAAAAATAATTGACCAGATGCTGGGGTTGCCCGGTGAATTTTTTGCGCAATTCCAGTTCCTGGGTGGCCACACCGACCGGGCAGGTATCCAGATGACATTTGCGCATCATGATACACCCTGACACCACCAGCGGAGCCGTGGCAAAACCGAATTCCTCGGCACCAAGCAGAGCCGCCACCACCACATCCCGCCCGGTACGCAACTGACCGTCGGTTTGCAGTCGCACGCGACCACGAAGATCATTCATCACCAAAGTCTGCTGGGTTTCCGCCAGACCGAGTTCCCACGGTGCCCCGGCGTGCTTGATGGAACTGAGCGGACTGGCTCCGGTTCCACCATCCCCGCCTGAAATGAGGATCATGTCTGCATGGCCTTTGGCAACACCGGCAGCCACTGTGCCAACACCCACTTCTGAGACCAGTTTCACAGAGACCCGTGCCCTGGGATTGACGTTTTTCAAATCAAAGATCAATTGGGCCAGATCCTCGATGGAATAGATGTCATGATGAGGCGGGGGACTGATGAGCATGACCCCTGGGGTGGTATTGCGAATCCGGGCAATGGTTTCAGTGACCTTGTGGCCAGGGAGTTGCCCCCCTTCTCCAGGTTTGGCACCTTGACAGATTTTGATCTGCATTTCGTCCGCATTGGCCAGGTAGTGACTGGAGACCCCAAAACGACCTGCTGCCACTTGTTTGATGGCACTGCGCGCCAGATCGCCATTGGGCCGTGGCTTGAACCGTGTCGGATCTTCCCCGCCTTCGCCGGTATTGGACATCCCGCCCAGACGATTCATGGCAATGGCCAAGGTCTCATGGGCCTCCTTGGAGATGGAGCCGAAAGACATGGCTCCGGTCACAAATCGTTTCACAATCGCAGAAGCGGGTTCCACTTCACTCAACGCCAGGGGCATGTCGGCATCCTTGAGGACGAACAGCCCGCGCAGGGTGCAATGCTTCCGATCCTGATTGTTGATGAGGGCGGAAAACTCTTTGTAAAGATTGTAATCGTCGTTACGGGTGGCCTGCTGAAGCTTGGAGACGGTGTCGGGCGTCCACATGTGACGCTCCCCGTCATGACGAAATTTATACTCGCCACCCACATCCAGATCATTCAGGGAAACCACATTGCCAGAGAAGGCCCGCTTGTGACGCTGCAAGGATTCCGTAGCGATATGCGTCAAACCGACCCCATCCAGACGGGAATGGGTGCCGGTGAAATGGCGTTCCAGAAAGCGTCGATTCAGACCGATGGCCTCAAAGATCTGGGCACCGCAGTAACTGCGCAAAGTGGAGATGCCCATTTTGGAAAAAATTTTCAGCATTCCTTTGCCCACGGATTTGATGTAGTAGGCATGAAGGGTTTCTATCGTCTTGTTGGCGGGCATCAGGCCGCGTTTGGACAGCTCGGTGATGGATTCGAACGCCAGATAAGGATTGATCGCACCCGCTCCATAACCGACCAGCAAGGCGAAATGCATGACTTCTCTGGCTTCGCCGGTTTCCATGATGATACTGGCAGCCCCACGGGTGCCCGCATGAATCATGTGATGATGGACCGATGAAACAGCCAGCAGGGAGGGAATGGGGGCGTGATCAGGTCCAATGCCTCGATCACTGAGGATGAGCAGACTGACCCCGTCATCCAGGGCATTGGAGACCTCTTCACAGAGGCGGGAGATGGCATTTTTCATGCCTTCCGTACCCTCATGGACCGGAAACAGGGTGGAAAAGGTGCGTGCCCTGAGGCCATCTTTGTCGATGGCCCGAATTTTTTCCAGTTCCGCATTGGTCAGAATCGGCTGGGAGAGCCAAATCCGGGCCACATGTTGGGGGGTCTCTTCCAGAATATTGCCCACTGGACCCAATTGCGTGAAGAGGCTCATCACCAGTTCTTCCCGGATGGGATCAATGGCAGGATTGGTCACCTGGGCAAAGAGTTGTTTGAAATAATTGAACAGCAAGACAGGCCGGTCAGAAAGCACCGCCAAGGCAGCGTCATTACCCATGGAACCGACGGGTTCCTGTCCCTCCAGAGCCATGGGGGTCAACAACAAGGAGAGATCTTCTTCAGTATAACCGAACGTTTTCTGACGCAAGGCAAGGGGGGTGGTTTCTTGAGGCTCTGGGCCGCCGTCCGGGAGGTTCTGTATTTTTTTCAGGTTGTCGTTCAGCCACTGGAGGTAAGGCTGACGGCGGGTCATGGAGTCTTTGATTTCGGCGTCATCGATGATGCGTCCCTCCTGCAAATCGATCACGAACATGCGACCGGGTTGCAGACGACCCTGTTTGACCTCTTCTTCAGGGGGCATGGGGATGGTTCCGGCTTCGGAAGCCATGATGCAGAGTCCCCCTTTGGTCACCACATAACGTGCGGGTCGCAAGCCATTGCGGTCAAGCGTGGCACCGATGTACCGGCCATCGGTAAAGGCCACGGCAGCGGGTCCATCCCAGGGTTCCATCAAAGCACCGTGATACTGATAGAAGGCTTTGCGGTTTTCATCCATATGTTGATGATTTTCCCAGGCTTCCGGGATCATCATCATCATGGCGTGAGGCAGGGAACGACCACTGATCACCAGGAATTCCAGGGCGCGGTCGAAGCAGGCGGAATCAGAGAGTCCTTCCGGGACCAGGGGGAAGAGTTTTTTGATGTCCTCGCCGAAGAGACCCGAAGAGAGGGCGGCTTCTCTGGCGCGCATCCAGTTGATATTGCCGCGCAAGGTATTGATTTCGCCGTTGTGGCAGATCATGCGGAAGGGATGGGCCAATCCCCAGGTTGGAAAGGTGTTGGTGGAGTACCGCTGATGGACCATGGCAAAGGCCGAAACCAGGGTCGAATCCGACAGATCGGGATAATAGGCGCGCACCTGATCGGCCAGGAACATGCCTTTATAGACCATGGTACGGCAGGAAAAACTGGAGATATAAAAGGAATTGATTTCATCCTGGCCGTATCCAAGGACAGCGTTTTCCACCCGGCGACGAATGATGTAGAGTTTTCTTTCCAGCCACATGGGATCTGCGTCGTCGGGTCGGTTGCGCACGCCCACGAACGCCTGACGGATGACCGGTTCAGATCCTTTGGCCGTATAGCCGATGCGGGCCTGGCGATTGATCGGGACACTGCGCCATCCCAGAAAGATCTGTCCCTCTTCGGCGGTCATTTTTTCCACGAGCCGTTGACAGGAATTCATGAGATCCGTGTCTTTGGGCAGGAAGATCATGCCAACGCCGTAATCTCCGACTGGAGGCAAATCAATAGGATCAGGAAGTTTCGCGGTTTGGGCACGCAGGAAGGCGTCCGGGAGTTGAATGAGGATGCCTGCGCCGTCACCGGTCAAGGGGTCGGCACCAGCCGCGCCCCGATGGGTCAGGTTGACCAGGACATTGAGTCCCATCCGCACCACGTCGTGAGTTTTGTTGCCGTTGATCCGGGCGACGAAGCCAACGCCACAGGCGTCGTGTTCCAGTCTTGGATCGTACAGCCCCTGTTTATCGGGCAGACCGTACTTTGCCATAATAATTCCTTGGATTTGGGACTTTGGTTTGAATCCAATCGCATTTACGAAAGTGGATCAGGTGATCTCTCTTTCAGGCTAACAAATTGATTGTGGATCTGTCAATCGTGCGCCCGATGAAATGGAGCCAAATGAGTGAATTTTATCATGGACCCCTTGGTGCCGGAGCGTGTGTCCGTTCCGATTGGCGATTTAAGAGACGTCTGTTTTGCTTGGTTTCCGGCACAAGGCATTTAAAAAAAATTTGTGATTGGTCGATGACACATATGATCAATAACATGTTGACAAACAGGTCTCTGATGTGGTTCAATTTATAAAGAATAAGGAAAATGAAATTATTTTGCAATTCCGCGACAAAACATCCATGGAGACCGTGCGCAGTATATTCTTGTTTTTCAACCATACCAATCAAGGAGATCCATTAAAATGTCTCATGCAAAAAAAATTTTTTGTTTCTGCTTGATTTTCATGTTGCCTGGCTTGTCAACAGCAGAGATTATGCTGGTATCAGCTGTAATTGGCGAACACAAGGCCGAACCACAAAGCATTCCACCCATAAAATTTCCAATAAGCACAACAACAACATCAACGACCTCGGTGCAGCCAACCACCGTACCCACCACAACGGTTAAAACCACCACATCAACGACGACCTCGGTGCAGCCAACCACCGTACC
>JAMOBH010000525.1:0-2268 GCA_039908085.1 Magnetococcus sp. YQC-5 | reverse complement strand
GTGTGACATTGTCTTTCCTATTGGTTTTTTTGAATTAATGATCAATGAAACTTAAAAATTACTTAATTACATGCTATACTATCTCGTTAATTGGGTCAAGCTATAACCGTTTATCAAGCTCTTTTGGCAAATGCATCACCCAGTCGATAAAGAGAAACAGTGCATTCACCTGCTGACGACTGAAACCTTTGCGATACAACCCAAAAATTATTTTTCTTTTGACATCATAGCGATCTTCAACCAGATGTCTGGTCTTCTTGGCATACAGATGCGCCAATGTGACAATCGCAAACGGATTATTGGACTGCTCCAATTCCATTTCTGCATAATCCAACAGCTTCACCGCAGTAAACTGATAGCTCAGTTTCGTTCCCCACATCGCATAACTGAATTCCGATGGACCCCACCCAACATGTTCGTCTGCCAGAATGGCCAATCCAACGACCGGCTTCTGGTAGAGATCATAGGCCCTGTATTGGTAGACATACATTCTCGACGCAAAGTTCGGCTTTTTGTCTCCCTGGATCTCAATATGGATCAACACCCAGAACTCAATACCGTCACGTCGCCACACCTTGACCAGTTTATCCATACGCCGGTCACCAATATCAGCATCACGGGAGATACGGGCAAATTCGGTGTCCAAAAACTCAAATCCTTGGCTCCAGTCGATCTCTGTATAAGCTTCCGGCAGGAAGAACAGCACAAAATCAGGAAAACAAGTCTCCAGAATCTCCTTCCACGGGACATCAAATGGATCAATCGGAGTTTTTGGGTCATCTTCTGTCATGGATGCTTCTCATGATTATAAAAATTTTTTATTAGACAAATCACTCCTCGATCCATCATGAGTGACGCCCCTCCATCATGACCCTCAAGCAGATGAGCGTGCCCCCCAACGCTGAAACATCTCCAACACCACAGCCTTGACGTGGGGATAATACGTGCCATAACGCTCTTTCAGGGAATCCGTGGCCAATTGCTCTTCCGTGGCCACAGCCAACGACTGAGCATTGGGCAGGACATTGTCAAACACAGGCACCTCCAAATGCGCAGCCATCTTTCGTATCCACTCGATGTTCTGCTGATATTGTTGGCCTCGTTTATCCGTACGATTCAAAATCATTCCCAGAAAAGTGGGTCGTTGACCCCCGGCCCGCATGCGCGCATAGTCCACCATCTCCACCGTGGCTGGAAGCGCGTTGATGGAAAATCGCGAAACCTCCACCGGGGAGGTCACCGAATCACTCATGATCAACCCGTTGACCGCCAACAGATTCCGCTCGTCAATATTGCCAGGCAGATCCAACAAAGCCACGTCAAACCGTGTGGCCAGCACAGGCTTCAAGCGATCCCTCAATGTGGTCAGGCTGTGCAACGGATTGACCTCATAGGCAAAACTGCTCGGTTTGTCCGTGAGCATCACATGGACCTCAGAAATCGGTGTTGCCCGTCCGCGTGGTGTGGTCCGGTGACGCTGAAACAAAAACTCAGGCACCGAAATGGCGCGATTTTGATCCAAATCCCTGGCCAAACGTCCCAGCGTATACCCCCCCTCTTTGGCCTGCGTCACCATCTCACCACCCAGCACTGCCGTGGCACAAGAGCCTTGCGGGTCCAGGTCCAGCACCACCACCCGCAAGGTGCGACCGCGTATGGCCAACGACGCCAAAAAATCCGCCATGAATACCGTCAGGGTGGATTTGCCAACGCCTCCTTTGTTGTTGTATATGGCAAGGGTATACATCGTCAAATTCTGACCTTCCAAGTTCAGCCGGGATCCATCATTGTTGGGGTCCAGAGGTATAGCACACCTGCTGGCATTCGGGACAAAAGCCACTCTCCATCCAATTCAATCCATTGATTTTAAAACTGTCCTGGCTTTGATTGGAAAGCTGTATCGAGACATTTATTTTTTGGTATGAGTATTGCATTAACTAGTATCAAGAACCACCATTCATGCCTCAAGGAGCCTATCATGAGCCGTAACATCAATGCATTACAAGAAAAAATGGATTTTTTGCGCAGAACGCCTCATGTCTATGACATTGTCTCTGCCCATTGTGGCGTCAAGGATTTGACCAATCTGCAACAGATCAGTCCCTCTGCATTGCAGCGGGTGCAACGTTATGTGGACTATTATTACGGAATTTTGGCATACCCGGATTAAGACATCTTCCGAACAGGATGCCAAAATTCCGTAATAATAGTCCACATAACGTTGCACCCGCTGCAATGCAGAGGGACTGATCTGTTGCAGATTGGTCA
>JAMOBH010000171.1:0-11724 GCA_039908085.1 Magnetococcus sp. YQC-5 | reverse complement strand
AAGCCCTTGGTGGGGTCCAGGGGCGAAGCCCTTGGTGGGGTCCAGGGGCGAAGCCCTTGGTGGGGTCCAGGGGCGAAGCCCTTGGTGGGGTTTGGGGCGAGAGCCACTAAACTAACCATCCAAAAATGGTCAGGGTTTATTTATTTTTTTTTATGTTTGGAAGATTAAGGTGTTTTCTTACGAATTCGATCATCATGACAAAACCCGACCAACCAGGAATCCATACCGATCATGAGCGACAAACCGAAAACCATCACTCGACTGACCGATTATACGCCGCCATTGTTTCTGGTGGAGTCCATTCATCTTGAATTTCAACTCCACGACGAAGAGACTCATGTCTACTCGCGCATGCTCATGCACCGCAACCCGCAAGCGAATGCAAGCAATCATCAGCCCCTCTGTCTCGATGGCCGGGAGCTGGAACTGCTCCAGATCCGTCTGGATGGCCAACCGTTGAGCCAGGACCGTTTCGAGATGACTGACCAACATCTCCTGATACATGGTCTCCCGGATTCTTTTGAATTGGTTGTCGCCACACGCATTCAGCCGCAGAAAAACCTTTCGTTGGAAGGTCTTTACCGCTCTGGTACGCTCTTTTGCACCCAGTGTGAGGCAGAAGGATTCCGCAAAATCACCTATTACCCGGATCGTCCAGATGTCATGGCCCGCTTCACAGTCACCGTGGAAGCGGATCAGGCAACCCTGCCGGTATTGCTTTCCAACGGCAATCTGCTCCAGACCGGAACCAAACCCAATCAGCGTCATTTTGCGGTCTGGGAGGATCCATTTCCCAAACCAGCCTACTTGTTCGCTTTGGTGGCGGGCAATCTGGTTTGCCAACAAGACCACTTCGTCACCTGTTCAGGCCGTGACGTGACTTTGCAGGTCTGGGTGGAACCAGAAAATGCCGACAAGTGCCAACATGCCTTGGATTCGCTCAAAAAAGCCATGACCTGGGATGAGGTTCGATTCGGGCGCGAGTATGATCTGGATCTCTATATGATCGTGGCTGTCAATGATTTCAATATGGGGGCCATGGAAAACAAAGGTCTCAACATCTTTAACGCCAAATATGTCCTCGCAGACCCGGAAATGGCTACTGACGCCAATTACGAGGAGATCGAAAGCGTCATCGCGCACGAATATTTTCACAACTGGACCGGCAATCGCATTACCTGCCGCGACTGGTTTCAACTCAGCCTCAAAGAGGGCCTGACCATCTTTCGTGATCAGGAATTTTCCGCTGAAGTGGGTTCCTCATCGCTCCAACGCATTCGTGATGTCCAGGATTTGCGCACCCATCAGTTTCCCGAAGACGCAGGCCCGATCGCTCATGCGGTGCGTCCTGAAACTTACATGGAAATCAATAATTTCTATACCATGACCGTCTACAACAAAGGGGCGGAGGTGGTGCGTATGCTTCAGATCTTGATTGGCAAGGAAGCATTCCGCAAGGGCATGGATCTCTATTTTCAACGACATGACGGTCAGGCCGTCACCGTGGAGGCGTTCATCCAGGCCATGGAGAGTGCTTCTGGACGCACGCTCACTCAATTCATGCGTTGGTATCAACAGCCCGGAACCCCGGAAGTGGCTGTGTCGTGGAGTCATGCCCCAGATACGGGTCGTCTGGAATTGACCTTTGAACAAACCTGTCGCTTGGCCAATCAGGAGGAGTCTGCGCCTCCCTTCCACATTCCCATGACCTTGGCACTGATGGATGCGACCACAGGAATCCCCTTGCCCTTGATGTTGGAAGGAAGTCATTCCGTCACGCCCTCCACAGAGGTCACGTTGGAATTGACCCATCATGTCGAGACTTTTTGTTTTACAGACATTCGGTCAGCTCCCATCCCTTCGGTGCTGCGTGGATTTTCCGCGCCGGTCAAGATCCGGGCACCTTTTTCGGACGCTGATCTGGCTTTTTTGTGGGGGGCGGATGGTGATTCTTTCAACCGTTGGGATGCCGGACAGGAATTGGCCACTCGTGTTTTGCTCCAGGCGGCACAGAACGGGGCGGATCAGGAGATCAAACTGCCTTCGTTGTTTTTACGCGCCTTTTCCGCAACTTTGGAGGATACCAGACTGGATCCGGCTTTGAGCGCGCTCGCGTTGGCTTTGCCTGGATTGAATCTTCTGGTGGAAAAAATGGTGAATGCGGATCCTGCCGCCTTGTATCGGGCGCGGCATTCCGTGTTGCGTCAACTCGCTGTGGAGTGTCAGAAAAGTCTGTTGTTGGTTCATGCTGCCAATCAGACACCTGGTCCTTATCAACGGGATCCGGTCAGCATGGGGCGTCGCAGTCTCAAGAATTTGATTTTGAGTCTTTTGATGGCTTTGCCGGACAATGATCTGCCTGCACGCATGGCTGTCGAGCAGTTGCGCAACGCTGACAACATGACCGACCGTTTGGGGGCGTTGATTCCTTTGGTGCATGCAGGTCGTGCAGAAAGTCAGGAAGTCTTGGATGAAATGGAACAAAAATGGCATACCAATCCCTTGGTCATGGATAAATGGTTTGCCATTCAGGCTTCCGCACCTCTGGATGACACCTTGACCTGTATACAGCGATTGATGAAAAAACCAACATTTGATGTGCGCAATCCCAACAAGGTACGGGCACTCATTGGCACCTTCTGCCATCAGAATCTTTCCAGATTTCATGACTCGTCCGGGTCTGGCTATCAGTTTCTGGTGGAACAGATTTTGACGTTGGATCCCATCAATCCCCAGGTGGCTGCACGTCTGGCCAGTGCGTTCAGCCGTTGGCGTCGGTTTGAACCCATGCGTCAACGAGCCATGCAGCTCTCTTTGCAACAGATCATCCAATCGTCTGGTCTTTCCCGTGACACTTATGAAATTGTCTCCAAAAGTCTCACCTGATGTACCCTCCCCCCCCCAAAAAAAAAGAAATATTTAAAAAAAAAAGGGTGGAGGGGTCTGGGGAGGCGGTTCACCGCCTCCCCAGGAAGTTTTTACAAAAGGAGGGATCTGAACGGTGGCCTCCTGATTGCATTCCTGGAACAACAGGGTCATAATCCATCGTAACTTCATCAACCATTTGCCAATAAAATGCCAGAGGAATCTTCTATCCATGACTTCACAATCCACATCACAGACCTCCACGCAGGTTGCGGATCGTCCCCGTGGTGAAGCCCGTTTTCCTTTCCATACCCGGATGCGTCTGGAAATCGCTTTGGGGCAGAGTCTCGAAGGTTATACTGCTGATGTCAGTATGAGTGGGGCCTTCATGGAAATCGATGGGCCGAAAGATCTCTGTCAAGTCGGGGATAAAGGGGTGGTTTTTCTTGAAATGAAAAAAGGAGAGGAGACTTATGAAGTTTCTTTTCCTTGTCAGGTGGCGCGGATTAATGCGCGTGGCATTGGTCTTGATTTCGAAAGTGATTTGTAAGCAGGGGGTTGGTCATGATCATGAGTCGTCACTCCTGCAACGCAGATAATATGATGGAGGAGGCATTCTTATGACCATGGTTGAGGAGATCTGTTGGCGCGCTCGCCAATTGCCAGAGGATAAAGCGGCTGAAGTATTGGATTTCATTGGAGCCATGGAGATTACGCTGCATCGTCGGCCTGCCATCCCAAGAAAGCATTCCTCAGTTTTGGAATGGCTGAAGCCCATTCAAGTCGATTCCTGGGATGACAGCATTCATTTGAGTCGAGAGGCGATGTATGCCGAAGAGGGGCGTTGATTCGAACGTGGTCACCTACAATTTGGTCGATTTCCGCCGCTTTGAGCAGTACATCCATCTGACTACGCCTGGGAAATTGTCATGATTTGTGGATGTGCCTGGAATCCTTATGGGTGCCGTTGAAGCGCGCGCCACCAGGATTCGTGTTCCAGATACCAGGCCATGGTTTTGCGAATGCCGGTCAAAAACGTCTCTTGTGGCAGGAATTGGATGTCACGGGCGATTTTGGTTGCGTCAATGGCATAACGTCGATCATGCCCCAAACGGTCGGTGACAAAAGAAAGCAATTCGACAGCACGCTGTCTGGCCACCAACAGACCTTTTGGATAGCGGTGTTGTAGTGTTTCGTCTCTGGCAAAGGCGGCATCCAGTTCCTGGCACAACATTTTGACGATGTCAATGTTGCGCCATTCAGCCGCACCGCCAATATTATAGACCTCGCCTGGTTGTCCTTGCTTTAAAATCAGGTCGATTCCCCGGCAATGATCTTCCACATGCAACCAATCGCGCACCTGCAAGCCGTCTCCGTAGACCGGAAGGGGTTGATTGTCCAGAATATTCACGATCATCAGCGGAATCAGTTTCTCTGGAAACTGGTAGGGGCCATAATTGTTGGAACAGTGACTGGTCGTGACCGGCAGCCCATAGGTATGATGATAAGCCCTTACCAAATGATCCGAAGCGGCCTTGCTGGCAGCATACGGGGAGTTGGGGCGGTATGGATGGGTTTCGGTAAAGGGGGGATCCGTTGGTTGCAAGGATCCGTAGACTTCATCCGTCGAAACATGATGAAAACGACGTGGCAGCAGACCCTTTTGTTCGTCGAGCCAAACTTTTTTTGCAGCTTTCAACAGGGAATGGGTGCCGACGATATTGGTGTCGATAAAGGCATCCGGTCCCACGATGGAGCGATCCACATGGGATTCGGCGGCAAAATGGACCAGGGTGGTGATCTCTTCCGTGCGGAGCAAGGTTTCCACCAGATCCTGATCGCCAATTGAACCATGCACAAAACGAAAGGGCTTAAGGTTTTGCAAATCGTCCAGGTTGGCCAGATTGCCAGCATAGGTCAAGGCATCCAGAACAACCAGCCGGTCTTGTGGATAGCGGTCTGACCAGTACCGGGTGAAATTGGCTCCAATAAAACCGGCCCCGCCTGTGATCAACAGTTTTTCCAATTTTGGACTCCTTGGCACATGTTTTGATTGTAGTCAATTACGCATCCAGGTTGGGACGTGTGCTTGATGCAGCCATCATGGCATTTTTTTCATTCCGACGCCAAAAAAATTTTTTGATCACGAAAATCACGGAAAAAAAAGAAAAACCGCTTGCAGGTTCTGTTTTTTTTCCGTATTTTCAGTGTTTTCCGTGGTGCAAAACAAGGTGTCCATTTTGGTCACGTACAGTATGGTATCACCTGTTGTACCGCATGCAATGCCAGATGCTTGTTTATAGTCAGTTTTTGTTTAAAAACTTCCAGATGAGGAAAATCAGGATGCGTTATCATGTCGCAGTTTTATTGTTGTCTGTGGGCTTGAGTGGTTGTGCGGTGGTGGCCGTGACAGATGCCGTGGTCAGTGTGGCTTCGACTGCGGTTGAAGCCGGGGCCAGTGTGGTTGGAACAGCCGTTGATGTGAGTACGGGTGCGGTCAAAGCGGTTGCAGGATCGTCTGACGAAGATTAAGTCAGGCGGGTTGATGCTGGAGTATCCCGGTTCACTTTATGCATGCATATTGTTTTGTATGATTGAGAATGGGAATCTCTTGAGTGTGGGAATGGACCAGAACTCTGAATACCTGTTTTGTTTAAGTCAAAGAGTCAAGGTCCATTTCATCAACGCAAATGAAACAGATCTTTGAATTGAGAAATTTGGAACAGGTGGCGAATTTCCGGTTTGCAGTTGACAAATGAGATGTTGGCCTGTTCTCCTCCATGTTGTTCCCGCATGACCAGCAACATGCCCAGGGCGGAACTGTCTACAGAAGTGACTCTGGAGAAGTCAATTTCGAAGATTGTTCCTGGTGGTTTGTCTGCGTAGGATTTGCGAAATTCTGTGCGCATTTTGTAGTCGAAACTCCCCGCGAGATGGATCGTGACGACCGCATTGTCGGTGGTTGTGGTGATTGGCATGACCATTTCTCTCTGATTTGTGCAATACTGAATCGTGGACTGTTGCCCATATTAGCATAATGTCGTTTTGCCGCACGAGTTTTTTTTGCAAAGTTCACGGTGCGGGGATGGATTGATACCATTGTGCCTCGTGGTCAGAGAGGCGACCGGTGCCGATGCGGGTTTTGATGGCATCGGTGGGGACGCGTCGCCAACCGCCGCTGTCTGGAGGGATTTCTTGCAGGGTGCTGCCATGCAGCACGAGGAGCAGGGCGACGACGGCCATGAATGCGGCCAGGAGACGTGAGTTGCCTCGGATGGGGGGATGGGGTGTGTGGAGGCAGCGGTTGCAGCGGATGCAGTCGGTATCAAAGGGGTGTGTCACGCCCAGGTCGCAGAGGTTGAAACGGCGTTTTGGGGCGATGGATTCCAGCAGGGCGAATTTGTTGAAGAGGGCGAAGAAGGCTCCCAGGGGGCACCAGTAGCGGCACCAGAAGCGGAAATAGATCAGGGAGGCCATGGCCACGCAGGCCACCACGCCCCATAGCATTGGTTCCAGATGGTTGGAAAAGAGACCTTGCATGGGATTGAAGGAGAGCCAGGAGGTGTTTTCGGTCAGCCAGGCCATGGCGAAGGTGGTGGCCAGGAGTGTGTATTTGAGATAACGAGCCTTGGATTCGGTTGCCTGAGCCGGGAGACGGGTGAGGTTGAGGGCTTGGCCCAGTTTGGCGAACAACTCTTGTAATGCGCCAAAGGGGCAGAGGAGGCTGCAATAGATCGGCCCCCACAACAGGCCCAGAAGCGGGACCGTGAAAATCAACAGGCCCCAGGCTGGGCGGCCTTCCCAGGAGGGAAAGCGTCCCAGTGCCAGATGGATCAAGTCCAATTCGGTCAAGAGGCTGTTATGGAGCAGGCCGAGGGTGAGTAAGGAGGTGGACATCAACCAAAGACGTGCGCGCGTGGTTCCGCGCAGATAGACCGGGATGGCCAGCAGGAGGAGTATTCCGGCGGTGAGGGCTTCGGGGCGCAGCAAGGTGTTCAGGAGGGAGTGGTTCTGGTTGGTTCTGGTGAGGTTGAGGGAGAGGTTGAATCCTGCCTGGAATCCGGCCTGTGCGGTTTGATTGATGGTTTCCATGGCGGCGCGGCTGGTGATGGAGGCTCCGCTGAGGCCGTCAAGGAGGGAGTTCATGCGGAGCGGACCAGAATTGAAGTTGTGACCGCGCAAGGAAGCGAGCCATTCGTCGATGCCTCGGATATAGGCCGGGGTTTCCTGGGAGTGGATGAGACGCACCCCGCGCAGGATGCCGGATTGATCCACACTGATCAACAGGTTCAAGGGTCCGGCGTAACCGCGCACGTTGGGTGCGACGGGCATGGAGGCCATGGAGACGGTGGGGGTGGATGGGCCTTGTCCCAGATAAAAGGGGAAGGGGTTTTCCTGTCGTTGGAATTGGATGGATCCGCTGACCTGGGTCAATTGAGTTTCTTCGAAGGAGGTACGGGGACCGGGTGCGGTTTGACGGGCGATGGCACCGAGGAGCAATGCGGTCAGGAGGAGAAACCAGAGGGTGCGGTTGAGGTTAGGGAATGGGAACGAGGGTCGTTGTCGAGCCTTGAGGAAGCGGAGGTGAGCCAGTGGCAAGGGCCATGGGAAGAGGGGAGGCAGGGCCAACAGGGCCATCAGAGCCAGGAGGTTACCAGTTCCGGTCATGCCCAGGACCGGGAGGAGCAAGCCAGCGGCCACCAATCCGCCGAGCGCGCCCCCCAGGTGGTCAGCGGCATTGGTGAGGCCACCGGAGAGAGGGGTTAAGGGTGTGGTTTGGGAGGCGAGGGCGACGGCGATGGGGAAGCCGGTCCCGGCCAACAGTCCTGAGAGTGCGGCCAGCATGAAAAAGAGGATTTGGGCATGGAGGGTGTTGAGGCTCATGGACCATGAGATGATGGGAGCGAAGGACCAGCAAAAGAGGGCGGTGAGGGTCATGATGGAGGCGAAGAGGCGGGGCAGGGGGGTATGAGGGGAGAGTTGGCGATGGGTCATGGCAGCCCCTGCGGCCAGACCGGCCATGAAGAGGCCGTTGAGCAGGGCGAGATGGGTGAAGACGTGTCCCACGCGGGATTGAAAGCCCAACAGGATCATGATTTGGATGGCCATGGCGATGAATCCCAGGATACCGAGGGTAAAAGCCGCGCCCAGGCGGGTATGGTTGGGCAGATGATCGGGTTGGGGACGGGAGGTCATGAAGAGGGCCGAGAAGACCATGACGGGAATCAGGTAGGGCCATGGACCCATGCGGCGGATCAGGTGGAGGAAATCGTTCATGCCCGAAGCGGTGAATTTGCCCCAGAGGAGCATGTTCAAGAAGAAAGTCACGGGGTTGGAGTCGGTATTGACGGATTTTTCTTCTTCGTTGAGGCGTTGTTGCACCAGGGAGGTTTGAGCGGGAGGCAGCAGTTGTTGGAAGAGACCTGTTGGAGGGATGAAGCCGGTGGGATGAGTGATTTCAAGGCGTTCAGCCAGAGTGTTGGGGTCAGAGGTGACCGGACCCGTGTTTGAGGAAGCGCAAAAGGTGTGGTGATCCCCAGGGACGACCATGACGCGGTCGAAGAGGGATTGCAGGGTAAACCATGTGGCACCGCTGTAGCTTTGGACTTCGCGGCCCAGATAATTGGAGGCAGCGGCGACACGGGTACACAAGACGCCGTTTGGGGTCATGGCCCGACGCAGGCGGTCATAGAATTCCTGGGTGAAAAAACGATTCATGCGTGCGCTGGAGGGGTCGCCGGTTAAGATCATGACCAGGTCATAGTGTTGTTGATTGAGGTTGTTGACCAGGGCGCGACCATCTTCGAAGTGGATGTGCAGGCGCGGGTCGGTGATGGCCTGACGCAAGTTGTCTGGGAGGTGGGATTGAATGAGTTGGAAAGCCTGTTGGTCTTCCTCGACGGCATCGATCTGTTGAACGGGAGGATAGCGGAGGAGTTCACCGGCCAGGCCGTCGGTCACACCGCCGAAGAGGAGGATGTGACGGGGTTGATTGGCTTGGGAATAGAAGAAAGCGGCATCGGTGGTGATGCGGGAGGGGTTTGGAAAGCTGACCCCGATGCGACCGTTGGAGATGACCGAGATTTGTTGTCCGCGTTGACCCAGGGAGGTGTGGCCGAAGCGTGTTTCGATGGCTGCCAGGAGGTTCAAAGAGGGGTGAATGGTTTTGAAGCGGATCTGTTCCATCAGGAGTGTGATGTGAGTTCCCATTGGGGAGAGCCAGAGGAGCAAGCCGATCAGGATCAAGAGAAGGGATTTCTTTTGATGCAAAAAGATTGAAAAAAAAGGGTGGAGGGGTCTGGGGAGGCGGTTCACCGCCTCCCCAGGAGGTTTTTCCAGAGCAGGGATCGGAACCGAAGCGGATGGAGAAGTATCGTTTTGTAATAAAAGGGTGGTCAAGCCGAGCCAACAGGATGTGAAGCCCAGGGAGGGCCAGGTTCCGAGGTGATCGACGAGCCAGAACACGAACAAGACGGCTCCGGCGAGCGCGCCCAGGCTCTCCATGATGTAGATTCCGGTGATGGTTTTGGTATGGGAGAGTTGTTTGCAAGCCACGGGAAAGAGGAAGCCGATGATGAAGCCAGTTGGAGCGGTGAGGATCAAGGCGGCGGTGATCAGGGTTCCCAGTGGGAGGAATTCGCCGGTTGGGGTTTCCCAAAAGAGTCGTATCAGGCGGAGGGTGATCATTTGTCCGGCCAGGAGGATGGGGAGGGAGAGGGTGAGGGTGGGGATGGAAAAGGTGTTGTGATGTTGGATGGCCCAGAGGGCACCGAGGCCGATCCAGAGGAGCCAGCCGCCATAGAATGCGCCGATGCTGATTTCGTTGCCGTAGAAGACCACGAGGAATTCGCGCACCAGCAGGGCTTGGGCGATTTGGGAGAAAAGGCCCAGGCTGAAGAAGAGGCCGAGCAGGCGGAGGTGGGAGGAATGGGTGTTCATGGTTAGTGGTAATTATTATAACCTTTAAAATGTTTTATATTGGGACTGTATTGAGTTCAAAAATTTTATTTTTGAGTTTATTGTTTGATTTTGATTAATTCTTCTTGTTTGTTAGCAAGGAGGATATCCACATGGTGCAGGAACTGTCCAACCAATGCCGTGGTATCTTCCCGGTCGATTGCAACGTTGAAATCTGGAAATGCTTCGTAGCGAAAGACAACAGCAAAATCAGTGAATTCAAGCAGTGATGTAAATTGGGTGGGTATGGTTGCACCAGCTTTTGCCAACAAATCGGCCAATTGGTCAAGGTCGTGCTTTTTAGGATACGGCACTCCGATCAGGCAGAGCCATGCTTTGATCGTTTTTTCGACTGCTTGTTGGACATGTAGTCCAAAAATTTCCAAGGCGACGGTATTTGGATCCAGCATCACCAGTAAGGCGTGATGATCTTTTTGTGCCATGAGATGCAACATCTTTGCATGATCAATGTTTTTCATAAAGTACTTTTCCTTCATTCATGGCATGGGTAACGATGTGATTGATGGAATGGCACCATTGAGCCACTTCATCCTGGCTGTACACAAGGATGTCTTTTGCCATCGGGAAATGAGCCAGACGTTTACGAATTCTCTGTTGTTCTTGCCATCGGCTTCGTTTGGCGAAACCCTCCTGTTCTACCACCATCAGGTCGATATCCGAATCCTGGGTGGCATCTCCCCGTGCCAGGGAGCCGAAAAGAATGATTCGTTCCGGTTGCACTTCGTTTACGATGGCGAGGACCATTTCATCCAGTATTTTCTGGGTGATGGGAATCATGATGGTTTTTCCTGTACAGAGTGGTTGTATTGTAAATCTATCATTGTTTTATGGCAGGTATTTACCGTAAATTAAGTTTAAAAATGAGAGCCAGTCCGGCAAGAAAAGCAGATCGATTTCATTTAAAGCCAGTATGGCATAAATCAAGGCTGAGAAGAGACCAAGTGCTGAGAATAAGCTACGCGATTGGCTCATCCAGAGCAGAATGTTGACGTGTTGTTTCAAGGGTGTGGCCAGAGGGTTGGTTTCTTTGAGTAGGGTCCAGGCTTTGTTGGCTTTGTCGCTGAACGTGTAGATTTTGTAAGTGATGAGCGCATTGATCAGACTGCATCCCAGCCATGGGGTCAAAGCATTCCAATTGAAGTTCCATAGATAAATAAATTTATTGGTAATCAAAAAGTCAGCTTTGATGCAGGCTAGTTGATTTATAAGATGGGTTGAATAGGCTGATATAATAATCGCTGGAACAACCATAAATCGCTTGATATTTTCTTCACGGCTACTGTTCAAGAGTTTCACCAGCAAAGCTGGTTCGAACTGATCGTCCGTGGTGAACCATTTTGGCGTGGATATAATATATATTAAAGGAAAATAGAGCCAGCAGGTAGACTTCAGGCTCCATCGGTAGAGCATTGCAGGTAGGAAGAAGATAGTAGAAATAATAAAAGTGACAAAGCGATCTAAAAAAGTATCACCTTTATTTATTTTATTTACAAAATAATAAAAAGATAGATCATCAGTAAGTAATTTTAGTCCAGGAACCAGCTCAGGAGGGTGTTTTGTGTTAATAATAAAGAGGTTTTTCCGCCAATTGTTCGGCATAGCCTGCAAGCCAAGCAGGGGATGGAAGAGGGTAGCCACAAAGCGTGTTCCAAGAGATCTGATCCAAATGCCAATAGCGAATGGTATTATAATGACCGCTCCCGCTCCTGCTCCCGCTCCCGCTACCGCTCCCGCTACCGCTACCGCTCCCGCTCCCGCTCCCGCTCCCGCTACCGCTCCCGCTACCGCTACCGCTCCCGCACTCGCCATTGTCGAGACCGTAGCGGCAGCAATCACTTATTGGTTGATTGCTTGGTACTTCAACACCCACATGCACCTGTT
>JAMOBH010000170.1:0-11733 GCA_039908085.1 Magnetococcus sp. YQC-5 | reverse complement strand
GGATTGGGTACATGGATCACCCGGCCTTGGGCATTGGTCACCTTGGTTCCAACCGTGGTGATTGCGCTCCCTTTGGTCGTGCCATCCTGCGTTTGATACAATGTTCCATGGGCTGGCAGAGATTCAATCGTGAAAGTCAGAGAATCACCATTGCTGTCTGTACCTGTCAAAGCGACAGATCCAGCCGTTCCTGCACGAGCGGTGATGCTCAGATGCTGGGTGGCTGTTGGAACCGTGTTGGGGATGATCACTGCCGATGTCGGAGTGCTGACAACACTTTCCAGCTTGCCGTTACCATCCGTATAACTGGCTGTGACGGTGATGACTTTGCCAACAAGGTTGCCAGTCAGAATCAAAGTATTGCCTGTCACACCGCTGATGACACTTCCATCTGCTTTCCATTGATAATAGACAGCACCAAGCCCGTCCGCATCAGCCAAAGTGTTGCCAGCTGTCAGGGTTTGTCCTTGTATCGCGCTTCCGGTGATGGTCACGCCCCCAGTGGGAAGGTCATTCACATTGACCACTGCGGGTGTCGATTGACTGGTGATACTTTCCAGAAATCCTTGACCATCTGTATAGCTGGCTGTGACGGTGATGAAGGTGCCAACAAGATTTTTGGTCAGAATCAAGGTGTCAGCCGTGGCTCCGCTGATGATTTTGTCATTGGCCTTCCATTGATAGCTGATGGTGCCCAGGCCATCCGCATCGGCCAGAGTGGTGCTGACTGTCAGAGTTTGTCCTTGAGTCGCCAAGCCGGTGAGAGTCACACTGCCAGTGGTCGGATTATTGAAATCAACAACCACACTGGTTGCGCTACTGGTCACTTTTTCCGGGGTGCCATGGCCATCGATATACTGGATTTCAACACTTATGATTTTTCCAACAACCTCTTTGATCAGAAGATGGGTTCTCCCGGTGGCTCCAGGGATGGCTTTTCCGTCCGCCTGCCACTGATAACTGAAAGCCCCCAAACCATCCAGATCGGCAAGATCAGCCGTGTTGGCGGTCAGGAGTTGTCCTTTGATTGGCCTGCCGGCAATGGTCACACTGCCATTGGGAGCGTCATTGACGTTGCTCACCGTCTTGGTTGCGGGACTGATGACGCGTTCTTTGGTTGCGTGACCGTCGGTATAGCTAGCTTCCACAGTCATGACTTTGCCAACCAAGCTCTCAGTCAGGATCAAACTGCTGCCGGTTGCGCCGGGAATGACCAAGTCATTTGCCTTCCACTGATATGAGACGGTTCCCATGCCGTCCAAATCGGTCAAGGTATTGGAGGCCGTCAACGTTTCTCCTTGAGTCGCTGTGCCGGTGATGGTCACAGTACCGGCAGGCAGGTCATTAAGGTTGATCACTGGGCCGATCATGCTACTGGTTACACTTTCCTTGGTGCCGTGGCCGTCGGTGAAACGGGCTTCGACGGTAACCGTTTTGCCAACTTGCGCTTCAGTCAGGACAAATGTACTTCCTGTTGCGCCACTGATTGCAACCCCATCTGCTTTCCATTGGTAGTTGACTGTGTCAATGCCGTCCGCATCGACCAACGTATTGGTAGCAGCCAGGTTTTGTCCTTGAATGGCCGTACCCGTGATGATCACAAAACCTGCTGGCGGATCGTTGAGGTTGATCACCGGGTCAGTTGCGGTACTGGAAACGCTTTCCGCCATGCCATGGCCATCGGTGTAATTGGCAAACACAGTGATGACTTTGCCAACAAGGCTTTCAGTCAGAACCAAGGTCGTACCAGTCACACCCATGATGGTCACGCCATCCGCCTTCCATTGATAACTGACAGAACCCATGCCGTCCGCATCAATCAAGGTATGGGCAGCTGTCAGGGTTTTTCCTTGAATCGCTGTGCCAGTGATCGTCACACGGCCTGTAGGTGCCGAATTGGAGACCATTACTTTACTGGTTGCAGCACTGGTTACACTTTCTGGAGTGCCATGGCCATCCGTATAGCTGACTATGACCGTCATGACGGCATCAACTTCGGCTTCAGTCAGAAGATGGTTTTTTGCGATTGCGCCATTGATGGCTTTTCCGTTTGCGTACCATTGATAGCTGAAAGTTCCCAAGCCATCTGCATCGGATAAATCATTGGTATTGGCCTGGAGGGATTGCCCCTTGATCGCTGTACCGCTGATCAGCACATTTCCTATGGGCGTATCGTTTAAGTTCTCCACTTTGCCGGTCGCAGCACTGATTACATTTTCTATCGTGCCATGGCCGTCGGTATAGTTGGCCTGAGCTGTGATGGCTTTCCCCACCTGGGCCTCAGTCAGAAGCAAGGTGTTCCCTGTTGCTTTGTTGATTGCAAGACCATCTGCTTTCCATTGATAGGTGACAATACCCAGACCGTCCAAATCGGCCAAGGTATCGGTGACAGTCAGGAGTTGTCCTTGGATCACCTTTCCGCTGACAACAACATTTCCTGATGGAACATCATTCACATTAACCACTGGACTGGACGCAGCACTGGTCATGCTTTCCAGTGTACCGTGACCATCTGTATAACTGGCTGTAACCGTGATGGCTTTGCCAACTTGCGCTTCGGTCAGGATGAAAGTGCTACTGGTTGCTCCATTGATCGAACTGCCATCTGCCTTCCATTGATAAGTGACAACACCCATGCCATCCGCATCAGCCAAGGTGTTGCTGGCTGTCAGGGTTTCTCCTTGAGTTGGCGTCCCCGTGATGGTCACGTTGCCAGTAGGAGGTTCCTGTGGGGGAGATATCCCAATAAGTGTATTGCTGGCCACACTTTCTTGTGTTCCATGGCCATCGGTGTAGCTGGCTACGACTACGATGGATTGGCCATAATAACTCTGTGTCAGTGTCAAGGTATTACCAATGGCTCCATTAATGGCAACGCCATCCACTTTCCACTGATAGCTGAATACCCCCAAACCATCCGCATCGCTCAAACCAAGGGTGCTGGCAAAGAGTGTTTGCCCTTTGGACGGAGTGCCACTGATGGTCACAGAACCAACAGGGGGATCATTGACGTTGACCACGGCATCAGTCGCAGAACTGGTGACACTTTCCTGAACACCTTGACTATCGATATAACTGGCAACCACCGTGATGGTTTTGCCAACCAGCACCTTGGTCAGGATCAAAGAACTGGCAGTCGCTCCCTGGATGGACACGCCGCCCGCTTTCCATTGATAGCTGACTGGTCCCATTCCATCCAAATCAGCCAGGGTGTTGGTAGCAGTGAGAATGTGGCCTTGAGTGGTCGTGCCTGCAATTGTCACACTGCCAGTTGGCGATGCATTGGCATCAACGACCGGACTGGTTGCAGAACTGGTCACATTTTCTGCTGTTCCATGGCCATCTGTGTAGCTGACTGTGACAGTAATGACTTTTCCGAGATCCAACACTGTAAGCAGATAAAAGTTAGCTGTCGCGCCTCCGATGGCTTCATGATTTGCTTTCCATTGATAGCTGTAAGTCCCCAAGCCATCCGCATCCACGAGATCAATGAGGTTGATCGTGAGAGTTTGTCCTGTTTTGGCTGTACCGACGATGTCCATACGACCAGTTGGCGCATCATTGACATTCATCGCGGTACTGGTTGCGTTACTGGACATGCTTTCTGGAGTACCGTGGCCATCTGTATAGCTGGCTAAAACTGAAATGATTTTGCCAACGTGCGCTTGGGTCAAGAGTAACGTGCTGCTGGTGGCTCCATGGATTGGAGAGCCATCAGCTTTCCATTGATAATAAACTGTACCCATGCCATCTGGATCGGCCAGGGTATTGGCGGCTGTCAAGATGTGTCCCTGGGTCGGCGTGCCTGTAATGGTCACGCTGCCTGTGGGCAAATCATTAACATTGATGACTTTGTTTGTTGCATTACTGCTCACATTTTCTTGTGTGCCATGACCGTCGGTATAACTGGCTGCCACGGTGATGGTTTTTTCAACCAGGCTTTCAGACAGCGTTAAAGAGTTGCCAGTCGCTCCGGTGATGAGTTCGCCATCCGCTTTCCACTGATAGCTGACAACCCCCATGCCATCCAAATCCATCAGGGTATTGACAACCGTGAGGGTTTGTCCTTGAATCGCCTTGCCTGAGAGGGTCACACCACCAGAAGGGGGATCGTTGACATTGATCACTGGGGTGGTTGCGGTACTGGTTACACTTTCCGCAGTGCCATAGCCATCGGTATAGTTGGCTGTAACCGTGATGATTTTTCCGACGTGAACCTCATTCAAGGTCAAAGCGGCACCAGTTGCACCGTTGATGACAGTCCCATTTTCTTTCCATTGATAAGTGACAACCCCCATGCCATCCGCATCGGCCAAGGTATTGGCGACCGTCAGGATTTGTCCTTGGGTTGGCGTACCAGAGAGGGTCACACTACCTGTAGGCACGTCGTTGACATTGAGTACCGCGTTGGTTGCACTGCTGCTCACAGTTTCTTTTGTGCCGTAACCGTCGGTGTAACTGGCGATCACGGTCATTATTTTCCCAACAAGAGCTTGATTCAAGGTCAAAGTGGCAGCAGTCGCTCCGCTGATGGCAACAGCATCCGCGTGCCACTGATAACTGACAGCACCGAGACCATCCAAATCAGAGAGGTTATTGGTAGCTGTCAGCGTGCGTCCTTGAGTTGCGGTGCCTGTGATGGTCACAGTGCCAAGGGACGGATTATTGAAATCGCCTACCGGGCCAATGTTGGCACTCGTCACACTTTCCTGGGTGCTGTGACCATCGGTGTAACTGGCGGTCACGGTAATCATTTTGCCAACTTCTGCGCCAGTCAGGAGATAGGTGCTGTTGATTGCACCATTAATGTTCGTGCCGTTTGCTTTCCATTGATACGTAACCACACCCAAACCATCGAGATCAAGCAAAGTCAAGGTGTTGGCGGTGAGGGGTTGTCCTTTGGTTGCTGTGCCAGTGACTATCACACTGCCTGTTGGCAGGTCATTGAGATTGGCCACCAGGTTGGTTGCCATACTGGTTGCGTTTTCCGTAGTACCGTGACCATCCGTATAGCTGGCTGTAACCGTGATGGCTTTACCAACGTGTGTTTCGGTCAGGAGCAAGGTGGTGTTGGTTGCTCCGCTGATTGAACTGCCATCCGCCTTCCACTGATAGGTGACCCCCCCCATGCCATCCGCATCGGTCAGGGTATTGGCGGCTGTCAGGGTTTGTCCTTGGGTCGGCGTGCCTGTGATGGTCACGCTGCCAATGGGAGGATCGTTGCTGTTGACCACCGGCAGAGTTGTGCTGCTGCTCACGCTTTCTTGAGTAGCGTGCCCATCTGCATAACTGGCTGTAACGGTGATGGTTTTGCCCACCAAGGCTTCAGTCAAGAGCAAAGTATTGCCAGTTGCTCCGGTGATGGAACCAGCATTCGTTTTCCACTGATAGCTGACAGTGCCCATCCCATCCAAATCGGCCAATGTGTTGGTGACGGAAAGAGTTTGTCCTTGCGTCGGTCCACAAATCTGGCCAATGACCTGACAGGTTTCCCCTTGACCGAGGATGGTCACACTGCCAGTGGGAGGATCATTGACATTGACAACGGCGATGGTCGCAGCACTGGTCATGTTTTCTCCAGTATTGTGACCATCCGTATAACTGGCTACAACCGAGATGACTTTACCAACTTGCGCCTCGGTCAAGAGTAACGAGCTGCTGGTTGCTCCGCCGATTGCAACGTCATCCGCCTTCCACTGATAGCTGACAGTGCCCATGCCATCCGCATCAGCCAAGGTGTTGCTGGCTGTCAGGATCTGCCCTTGAGTCGCCGTGCCAGTGATGGTCACATTGCCTGTGGGTGGATCATTCAGATTGCCTACCGGGTTGGTTGCCACACTGGAGACTTTTTCAATGGTATTGTGACCGTCCGTGTAACTGGCTTCGGCGATGATGGCTTGTCCAACCATACTTTCGGTCAATGTCAAGGTGGCACCTGTTGCTCCACTGATCAAAAGATTATCCGCCTTCCATTGATAAGTGACGGAACCCATCCCATCCCCATCGGTCAAGTTATTGGAGGCTGTCAGGGTTTGTCCTTGGGTCGGTGTACCTGTGAGGATTACGCTGCCAATGGGGGGATCATTGATATTGACCACCGGATTGGTTGCGGTACTGGTCACGCTTTCACTTTTGCCATGACCATCGGTGTAATTGACGACCACAGTGATCACCTTGCCAACGTGATCTCCGGTCAATTGTAAGGAGGCTCCCGTTGCCCCAGTGATCACATCGTTGCCTGCTTTCCACAGATAATTGAACGCACCCAAGCCATCCGCATCACTCAAATTAAGGGTGTTTGCGGTAAGGAATTGACCTTTGGTTGCCGAACCGTTAATCGTCACATTTCCATCTGGTATATCATTTACATTGACCACCTGAGTGGTCGCACTGCTGGTTACACTTTCGACTGTGCTGGATCCGTCGGTATAACTGGCGACAACGGTGATGGTTTTTCCAACTTGAGCTTCAGCCACCAACAATGTATTGCCTGTTGCTCCGGTGATGGACTCGCCATTTGCTTTCCATTGATAACTGAGAGTTCCCATGCCATCGGCATCCGCCAGGGTGCTGACTGCTGTCAGGGTTTCTCCTTGAGTCACGATGCCAGTGATGGTCAGAGTACCTGTGGGAGGGTCATTGGCATTGGTGATATTCAAGGCAAAGGTATTGTTGATTGTCCCGCCATTGCCATCATTGGCGGTCACGGTCAGATTCAAGATGGAAATACCGTTTGGGGGGTTACCAGTCAAAGTGCGGGTGGCTGAATCGAAGGAGAGCCATGATGGCAAAGCCGCACCACTTTGTTGGGTGGTGAGATAGGTCAGGGTGTTGTTGTCTGGATCGGAAAAAGTGTTGACCGGAAATTGAAACGATTTGGATCCACTACCGTTCCAGGTTTGGCTGGAGATGGGATTGATCAGCTTGGGGAGTATGTTGTCAAAAGCAGTGATAAAACCGCCTTGAAGCTTGGAGTTGGCGGAAAGCGATGCCCCGGCTTCATTTCCAGCCCCCAACACGGCATAGGCCGTGTAAGAGGGACTGGAGGTACGCACGCCCCCCTGATCGGCCATGACGCGGTCAACTGTATATTGCCCACTGCTCATTGCGCTGGCCTGGATCGGTGACAATCCGATCAATAAAAACAATACAATCAAAATAGGTATGATTGGTATTGATACATATTTTGAATAATGCGTCAAACGTTTCAAATCAACTATATTGTTCATTAAGAACCCCCTGGTCCAAAGTAAAGACGCATGAGCGAAAAATGTTTGCACGTAACCGTTTGACGGGTCAATGAGGTAGACCATGATTCATAACAGCAATCGTTTCATTCATTCAACCAATCTGTTTGCAGCAAAAAATACATGCTTGCCAAATAGCCTCAACGCCATTGGCAGTTCCGTTGCTCTTGGTGAATTCTCGCATTCGCTATCAAGAAAGCACCCATTCCCCATTTTTTTTAATTTCGTCATACATGGCATCTGGGGAAAGGTCCAGTTCTCCAGGCCAAGAAACAAAACCATCGGTTACACGCAACTGGTTAAACACGGATGGTTCTTTCAGTTTTTCGAATACCCCACGCAGATGAGATGGTAGCATCCGAACAGATCCAGTTAATCCATCTGCAAACGTGACCCTGAATTGAAGATAATCAAGTATCTTGGCATCAATCACATCCCAATACATGTTGACACGACTTGATTAAGATAATAGTCTGACATAGAATAACCGTTAAATTCCAAAGTTTAGATTATCTACCAAATTCTAACAAATTATGCTGCAACCTGTTCAAAAAAAAACTGGGGCAAATCTGCCCGTTCCCTTGCATGCTCCACCGTCATGGCACAAAGTTGGGCATCACGGTCAAATTCAACCAGAGTGCATTCATCGATATCACGCACTTCCACAATGTCATTTTCACGAAACTGAATATAAAGAGTATCCGTGTCGGAAAAATATTGTATCTTCAATGTGAAAAGCCTCTATCGAAAAATGCGTTATAGATGGTTTTTCCATCTTCAAGAAGAATACCCCTCAACCAACGGTTGCCTGCTTTCAGAGATATGACGAATCAATCGTTATGCCATATTTTATTAATATGGTCCTGCTACTGAAGGCAGGAAACTAATAAAGTTTTATTTTGTAATTCCACCTAATTTTCCGATAATTCAGTATAATGTCCCATAAATTTTCATGCTTTATGCGGCATAGGGTAAAATTTCAACCTCAGCATGATGCTGCACAGCTTCCTCACCAAGTAAAAATACTCGTGATATCGTTTTTTCATCCAGGTAATATTCACCGCATTGCTCACAGACATCAGCAGGGACATCTCGAATCAGCACAACAGTTTGTCCCCGTTCCAGCGTAACCGTTGTGTGGGACGACTGTGTTTCACCATGACGACAGATAGGGCACTTCATGGTATCAATCTCCTTTTGAAATCGTTTTCCCAAAGGGTTGGTTCAGGAATATAGGTGGTGATGATCACACACAAGCCGCTCATCGGTTCCCATGCAACAACCACATGCAAGGGATATTTTCCAGGCCCGCCCAACAGATGCCAACTTGGGTAAGGTGTATCATCAGGATATTCCTCTCCACGGCGATACCGTGTTGCAAAACTTCATTCACATCTGATTGTTGAATACCCCGTTCAAACATCCTTTGCATGGCATGGCGACTGAAACGGATTTCTGAACACAGACCAATCACGTATTGTTTTCCACGGTCGCGCAAACGACCTATTCTCGTCACACCGGGTCTGCAAAGAGCATATTCAGTGTTGGGGCATCCAATATACGAAGGCTCCACTCCTCCAAAGTAGAAAGTTCGGCCTTGGCGATTTTTTCATTGGCCCAGTCGGGTAATTTGCCAAAACGACGCTGCATTTGGCGTGTCAGCATCTCTGCTTTGCCTTCGTGGCGTCCTTTTTGCTCAATATCCTTCGACCATTTTTCGACGTGAGTTGCCAACATATGCACTACCTCCTCAAGCTCTTCAGGAATAGGTGGGAAAGGCTTTGACCCCTTGAGTCGCATCAAACCTGAGATCAATAATTCACGAAACAAGCGTTTCAACGGCGGACCATCTGGATGCTTTGCAAACCATTCCACCAAGTCATGGCTGGAATCCAAAATCGACTCTGGACTGCTTGGGTGCCCTATCCGAAAGAAAATCGCTGTCAGGCCTTGGATACCTTTCAACACCTCCTCAGAAAAACGCACTTCATCAATCAGAAAGTACCGCATTTCCGGTTGATAGGCCCACAACGGTGATCCTTCAGCCAACTGGATCAGATCCCTCAGGTTAGTGGTTGCACTCCATCTTGGTTCTCCGTTATAGATGACGATGGGCAGAACTGGGGGCAAGCCGCCTGAAGACTTCCATTTGCGTTCATCCACTAATTGCTGGTAAAGCAGGCCTGTGTAGACATCAAGACGCAACACCATCCACTCTTCTATTTCAGACTGAAACTCTAAAATCAAAAGTATAAATAGGCTTCCGCCAGCGCGAATAGGAATTTCCCACACCACATCTCCCCGTCTTCGCTGTCCAGTCTCGGCGGTGAGCTTGGTATTCACCCGCTTCATCCGCGAGAGTTTGATCTTCACCCGCTTCATCCGCGATAAGTCAAGTTCAGCAAGAAGAATGGGATCTAGAAAATTTTCCAGCAAATCAACCACAGTCTCTGGATATGCGAAAAAGCGGTGATAAACCGAGTCGAAATTGCGATTGGTATCAACCATGGACGATCATCTCGCTGAATCTCTCTGGAAGCAGTCAAGGAATAGTGCGTTTCCTCGGAAAATACCCGTACTCTGGTGCCTAGTCAATCCGGCTTTGTCCAAGTGGTCGATCAGGCTTGACTTGCGGGCATGTTTCTTAGCCGGATTCAAAAACAGATGTCCACCGATTTCAATTCGTTGGCTTGGAATTTGTTACGAATTGAGTATGATGTCCCTGGAATTCGTGGAACTGAAAAACGCAATTTTTTTTCACGATTTTATTCAGAAAGAGCATAAAGCTTGAACTTCATAAGAAGAAAGCACTCGATTGTATATACGAATATCATCAACATCTCCTTTAAAAAAATGTCTTGGAACATTATTGTCAGTTGCAGTCGTAATAGCACCAATAATAACATTTGCTTCAGCATTTGTTGATACTGGTAGATTATTTGATTTTACAACTACCCCATTAATATAAAATGTCGTATTTTGTTGCGCACCACTATCAAAAGATACTGTTATGTTAGTCCAATTATTATTACTTATGGAAATGTTGTTTTCAGAATATGGTCCTGCTGAATAAAAAGAAACAAACTCATTTCTTTTATCAATAAACCAACCTGACATGATACCCCCTTTATGCCATGATAGTATCATTTGTTGGTTTGTAGTTTTATCTTCTGTTTTCAGCCATGCTGAAAGCGTGAATTTTCCAAGTAGTTTTATAATACTATTACTTCCTATATCAATATAGTTATCAACCCCGTTAAGTCTGTATGCACTATTTGGTTTCCCATGTCTATCACTTGTCAATGATACTCCATTGTCTATTATTGCACCATGATGTATTCCATGATTCCCATTACCACTTTCATCAAGAATATTTCCATTAAAAGGATAGTATGCAACCAACCCTCTGCTTAAAGTGTTTACTGCCTTTAGAACAGAAACTTCATTTTTTAAAGTCTCTATCTCCGATTGTTTAAAGATATTCATCGCATAAGGCGCAGAAGCCATTTCAGTCCGTGGAGACATCTCCCCATCGCCATTGACTTCCATGCTGGTGTAATAGGTCTTGTCAAACGCCAGATTGGCCAATGAAGTTGTCTTTCCCAAAATGACCGAAAAAATACCGTCTGTAACCGTAACCCCAGTTAATGCCTCTTCCCATAATTTCGTGCCACCTGTCAACGCATCATAGATACGGATGGTGATGTTGACCGTGCCATTCACCCTTGCGCCCTGAGCATTCAACACGCGGCCTTGATAACTGAGCGTGGCAGGAGGAGCAGCTTGAAGAGTGTCAACCACAACAAAACAAGCCGCAAGAGCCAACAAATAACGCATTTTCATGGAATATTTCCCCCGTAGTGAATGGAATGAGTGAATCTCATCTTCCGTCAGCAGCCCAAATGCCGCCTTGAGCAAGAAGAGATATGTTGATAATGATTCACCCCCCCCCCGCAAAAATCAAGCAAATTTTTCACTTTGGGCGAAAATATTTTTTTGTCCGATGTGGCGACATGATGCGGCCACGCCAATATATGGCAAGAAAACTCTTTAACCACGCGACTCTGCCACTCTCTCACCATTTCCGCCCCCTGACGCACCTTCAACGCTCCATCCGACGAACTCTGGTGAGCAAACACTTCGGAACAAGCCGTGATCAGGAACTCTGAGGATGCTGTCTCTGGAATTCCTGGATGGGCTTTGATTGCAAGGAAACCATTTTTCGACCCGACTCTTCTTCAAGTCGTTTCAGATCTTTGTAGATGGCGTCCAGGTCATAATTGAAGCGGGCGGCGTGTTCTTCCCGAATCTTACGAATCTCTTCAACGATGGGGTCTTCCCACATGGTCATTTCTCCAAAAGTTGTTCCGGCGTGGCACTATAGCTTGACCCAATTAACGAGATAGTAAGCTAAAAATCTGTATAGTCATCATAGCTATCATTAATAACATATGTTTCATCTTCGTCGTCAATGGCATCAAGCAAA